>NZ_JBXWRM010000015.1:0-110602 GCF_059612905.1 Ruegeria sp. YKSD163 | reverse complement strand
CACTATTTCTGGTCATTGCAGAACCCGCCCTTGCGCAAAGCATCGATCTCTCCCCGATCCAGAGCCTGTTGCAGGGGATCGTCGATGCGCTGACCGGACCGCTTGGTGTTGTCATCGCAACGCTGGCTGTGCTCGGCGTCTTCCTCAGCTGGTTCTTCAACATCATCGATCTGCGACAGGCACTCTGGGTGCTTGTCGGCATCGCCGGTGTTGCCGCCGCTCCCACCATTGTTGCCGCGGTCTTCGCCGGTGGCTGAGCGCTCGCCCCTCTTTCTCGGCCTCGTGCGGCCGCCCAAGCTTCTGGGCCTGCCCATCATGTACGCGATGGTCTGGCTCTTCGGCTCGGTGCTGCTCTTCGTCTGGGTCCAGCACATTGCGGTGCTGGGCGTGGCCGCCCTGCTCTACCCGGTTCTCTGGAAGGCCGCGGACTGGGATCCGCGCTTCATCGACGTGATGATGACGGCGCTGCAGGAGACACCCCCCACGCGGAACCGCTCGATCCATGGCGGGGACAGTTATGCACCCTAATACAGCCTTGGACGAAACGCTCGATCCCCGCACCATGACGCCGGACTGGTATGCGCGCGAAACACGCCTCGCGCATATGCTTCCTTACGTCAGCCTGGTCGATGACCGCACCGTGCGGACGCGGGTGAACGAGCTTTTCCAGTGCATCCGGCTCGACGGGGTCAACAGCTACACCACAGATGATGCCTATCTCGACAAGGTGACCGCGCTCTTTGCCCGGATCATCGCGCAGCTGGGGCCGGAGTTCAGTTACTACGTCCACAAGGTCTCAAAAGCGATCACGCCGGACCTCGAGCCCCTGCGCGAGGACAGTTTTGCTGGAGAAGTTGACCGGCTCTGGCGCGCGAAACTCGAGAGCAGCGGCTTGCGCGACAAAACCTTGACGCTCACTGTCATTCACCGGCCGCCCCCGAAAAGCGTTCTGCCGTTTCTCAACCGCAGCGCGCCGGATCGTCTCAAGGAGGCCACGCAGAAACGTTTGCGTCGCCTTGGCGAGGCCGTGAGCGTGTTCCTGTCGGGCCTTACCGAGCTGAACCCGCGCGTGCTCACGGCCAAAAACGGCGAGTTAATTGGATTCTTGGGCGCGCTCAACACCGGCCAGGAACTGCCGCTCTATCCGGCGAACACCTACGGCTTTCTGTCCTTCAACGTCGCCAATACCCGGGTGACGTTTCAAGGCGACCATTTCGAGCTCTCCGAAGGCGTGGTGGGTCATCGCTTTGGGAAGAGCTTCACAATCGGAGAGTATTCCGAGGCCACCTCCTGCACCATGTTCGACATGCTGAACCTGCCGGTCGACATGATCGTCACGCATTCCTTCACACCGATCAATTCGAACCTCATGGCGGGCCGCATCAAGCGGCAAAAGCGCCAGATGCAGGCCTCCCAGGACGCGGCTCTGTCGCTGATGGAAGCCCTAGATATCGCCGCCGATGATCTCGAAGCCAAGCGCCAGAGCTTTGGCGAACACCACATGGTCGTGACAATCATCTGTGACACGCTCGACGAGCTACAAAATCTCAGCGCCGAGATCGTGAACGCCGCCGCTGCAGAAGGGGTGAAGATGATCGGCGAGCGGGTCGCGGCCAAGGCGCACTACCTCAGCCAGCACCCCGGCAACCAGCCCAAGCGCGTCCGAGCCAGTGCGATCACCAATCGCAACTTCGCGGATTTCGCGGCGTTTCATCGGACGCAGCTCGGCAAACCGGCAGAGAAAACGCCCTGGGGGAAGGTCATCACCTATCTGCCCACGCCCGAACAGAGCGCCTACCGGTTTTCCTACCACGAGCAAGGCAGCCCCGAGAAAGAACCGACCAGCGGACATACCCTGATTATGGGTCGGCCCGGGTCTGGCAAATCCGTCCTCTCGGCATTCCTCATGACGCAGGCCCGTCGAGCAGGGGCGCGGATCTTCGTCTTCGATTACCGTCTCGGTATGGAGATAGCGGTCCGCGCCAATGGCGGGAGATACGCGTCCTTGAAGGCCGGGCAACCTACCGGGCTTAACCCGCTCTGGACCGAGACTGACAATCGCGGCACGGCGTGGCTCTCGGACTGGCTTGCCACCTTGCTCTACCGCGCCGACAAGCCGCTCACGCCGGCACAAACCAACCGCATCCAGGAAGTGGTGCGCCAGAACGCGCAGGCCACGAACCCCGCCTTACGGAACTGGCGGGATTTCGCATCGCTGTTCGTGTCAACAGATGATGGCGGCGATCTGCACCAGCGCCTTCTCGAATGGACGGAAGAAGGCCGCTATGGCTGGATCTTCGGGCAGACGCTGGAAGATACGTTCTCGCTCGAGGGCGATGTGGTGGGTTTCGATCTCACCGGCATTCTCGACAGCGAGGCCGAGAAGGAACGCATGGCCGTCCTCTCCTATCTCTTCCGCCGGGTCGAGCGCGAGATCGAGGATCGCCGCCCCACGATCATCGTGATCGACGAGGCCTGGAAGGCGCTCGACAACGCGTATTTCGCCGAGCGGCTCTCGAACTGGTTGGTGACCGCACGCAAGCAGAACACCGTCGCGGTGATGATGACGCAATACGCGAGCCAGCTCGAGCGCACCCGGACCGGCAAGACCATCGTCGAGGCCGTGCCGACGCAAATCCTGCTTCCGAACATTCGCGCCCATGCCGCCGACTACGCGATGCTGAACCTCTATGAGAAGGAACTCGACGTGCTTCTCAACACCGGCAGCGACAGCCGCCTCGCGCTTATCCGCGATGACCAGGGTTCGATCGTCGTCGATGCCGATCTGAGCGCCCTCGGGCCCAATCTCACCATCCTTGGCGGCATGGAAAAAGGCGAGGCGCTCGTCGGCGCCGACTACCGCGACCGCCCGGACTTTTGGAGGCTTTCATGATCCGTATTCTGTTTCTTCTCACCGCGCTCGGCGCTTTGGCCTCCTGCGCCCAGTACCAGGAGCCGCAGGCCAATTGCTTCACCTTCCTGGCCTCGACGGTCCCCGTCGCGCCCGATTGCAGCTTCACACCGCTTGGCGCACCGGAGGGTGACGTTGAGGTCTAAGCTGCCCCATATCCTGGCGCTTTGCCTGCTGCCCGGTCTCGCCCTGTCCCAAGGTGTGCCGACCAATGACAGCGGGCTGACCGCGCGCGATATCGTCGAAACGGGTGATCGCGAGGCAGACCTCGCGGTCCAGGCCGACAAGCTTGCCGTGCGTGAACTCATTGCCGAGATCGAACGCGAGCAATTGGCCACCCTGCAGCGCATCCTAGATGCCCAGACAAGTTTTGGCGGTCAGGGCCTGCCCGCGATGGTCTCGGGGCTGGAAAGCGGCAGCGGCGATCCGGACCGCTCCGTCGAGGCGGTCTATGGCACGGGTGAGATCGACCCCAATCCCGGCGGCGCACAGATGTTCGGGGATGCCGCCGAAAACATCGAGCAACTCATCATCCGCGTCGCCCAGGAAACCAGCGGTTTCGCGGGCGTGGGCCGCGCGGGCCTCTCCCCCGTTCAATGGCGCGCGTTGTTGCAGGCGCTCATCTGGCAGGAAAGCCGCTTCACCATCGGTGCGCGCTCGCCTGTCGGGGCCTTTGGCCTCACCCAGATCATGCCCGGCACGGCCAGCGATCTCGGGATCAACCCGGAATACTATGACAGCCCCTACCTGCAGGTGCATGGCGGCGCGCGCTATCTCGCAACGCAACTGAACACCTTCGATGGCAATATCATCAACGCGCTCGCCGCCTATAATGCCGGCCCCGGCCGCGTCTTCGAATATGGGGGCGTGCCGCCCTTTGCCGAGACCCAGCACTACGTTCAGGTCATTCCAGAACGCTACAATCTCTACCTGAGCCGCATCGGCGGGATCGAAGCGCTCGGAACGATCGACCCCGCGCTTCTTGCCAATGCCAACCTCTCGATCACCGGGCACGGTGCGGCGTTCTATGGCAACAACTCGCCCGCCGCGATCCGGCAGGCCGCCCTGCGCATCGCGGACATCGTCGAGCGGATTTCCGAGACTGAAGATGTGCAGGAAAGCGTCGCGCTCAACACCTATGCCCGCGCCGAACTCGTGCGCCTCGTCGCCGCGCGTATTCGGCTACAGGCCGCACGCACCCGCGTTCTTTCCGCCGAGGAACTGGCCCAGGCCAGCGCCCGTATGGCCGAAGGCGCGTTCATGGAATTCACGATCAGGGAGATAGACTGATGGGACATCTACTCATGAGAACGGCCTTGGCCACGACGCTTGGGATCGGCCTGCATCTCGGCACCCTGTCCCCTGCCTTGGCGCAGGGCGTGCCCGTCGTCGACACCCAGAACATCGCGCAAAACATCCAGCAGCTCCGGCAAATGATCGAAGACGAGATCCTGCAAAACGAGCAGCTGGCGCAGCTCCGCGAACAGCTTGCCACACTCACGGAACAACTTGGCGAATTGCAACGAACATATGAAGCCCTCACACGCCTCGCCGAACTGCCGGAAATCATCCGCACAGAAATGGAGGACGAGCTGAACGGCCTGCTCGATCAGGAGTTCGGCGACATCCTCGCCACCATCGAAGCCATCAAAACCGGAGACTTCTCTGGCCTCTCCGGTTCCGGCGCGGGCGAGATCGAAACCCAGATGGACCGGGTTCTGGCCGATCTCGGATTTGACGATGACACGCTTTCGGAAATGGCCACGAGCGGCAATCCCGGGGCCAACCGCGTGGCGACCCAAGCCACGACTGGCGCCCTCGTCTCGGCGGCGGCCCAGAACAGCTACGAGGACGCGGGCCAATCGCTGGAACGCGTCAACCGGCTCGTCGGGCTGATCGATGAAATGGACGAACTCAAGGAAAGCATCGATCTCAACACGCGCGTGACAGCGGAGCTCGCTATTGCGCTGGTCGCCATGTGGCAGCTCGAAGCGGTGCAGACCGTGGGCGATGGCACCGGCGGTGTAATCGACGCCGCCACCATCGCTGAAGAGCAGCGCTTCATGGATTTCACCTTGCCGGACCTGCGGGCTGACTGATCGTGAGGGAATGAGGGGTGGCTACTGAACAGGACATCATCGAAGAAGAGCTGGTCTATGGTGCCCTGCGCCGCGAACGGCTCTGGCAGCGCCTTGGGCTCATCGGCCTCATTTTCGGCATTCTCGGATGCCTGAGCGCGGCGGCTGTCGCAATTCTCGATGTCGATCCGCCGCCTGTGGTCGTGCCCTATGATCCCGCCACCGGCTTTGCCCTACCCGAGGCCTCGGTGGGCGCGACGTCTGTCACAGCCAACCAGGCGGTCATCGAGGCGGAGGTCTTCCGCTATGTGACCGACCGAGAGGTCTATAACCAGCTTGACAATGATCTGCGCATCCGAAGCGTTTTGCGGCGCTCGGATGGTGCTGCCGAAAGCGGGTTGCGCCAGATCTGGAACAGCGCCAACGAGAATTACCCGCCGACAGTTTATGGCCCGAATGCCCGGCTCGATGTGGAGATCCTCAGCATCAATCGCATCGGCACGAACCGCGCCACGGTCCGCCTGCGCAAGCGCCTGACATCCATCAATGGCGTCCAGACCGGGCTCTTCACCGCCACACTTCTCTTCGAGTTCCGCCCCGAGACCCGCCGCTCCATCGATGAGGTCTGGACCAATCCTTTCGGCTTCACGGTCCTCGAATATTCCATCCGCTCCGACAGATTGGAGAACTAGTTTGATCAGTAAGTTCTTTGTTGCTGGCCTATTTTCCCTGCTGCCAGTCCTTGCCTTCGCGGAAGCCATTCCGCGCGGTGGCCCTAATGACAGCCGCGTTCGTCTTGCCACCTATCAAGAAGGTCAGGTCTATCGCCTCAATGTCTCGCTGACCCATGTGACCACCATCGAGTTCGGCGAGGGAGAAAGCATCCGTTCGATCATTGCGGGCGACACGGAGGGCTTCGAGATCGACGGTGTACCGGGCGGGCAAGCCTTCGCGATCAAGCCTGTCGCGCGCGGCCTCCATACCAACGTGACCGTCTATACCAACCGCCGCAGCTACTACTTCAACGTCCAGGAGACCCGCAGCCCGACCTTTTACGTGGTCCAGTTCCGTTACCCCGAAGACAATGCGCGGCCCACACGTGCCATCGCGGCCCAAGCGCCGAACTACAATTACGGCGCCAGCGCGCGGTCCGAGTTCACGCCAACCCGGGTCTGGGACGATGGGACCTTTACGTATTTCGAATTCCCGCGGAACGCGCCGGTGCCCGCGATCTTCCGTTACGCGAATGGCCGCGAGCGGACGGTCAACACGCAGGCCACCGAGGACGGCGTGATCCGGGTCTCCGGGGTGAATAGGCAGTGGGTCCTGCGGATCGGGGACGAGGTGGTCTGTATCGAGGCCACACCGCCTGCGGGGGTGGGATCATGAGCGACACTGGAAACGCGGACCTCGAGAGGCGTCTCGCCGCCCTGGAGCAAGGCAGAGGCGCAGGTTCCCCCCCTGCCCCACGGCGCTCGCCGCTGCTCGCTTTGGTCGCCATCCTCGTGATCGGCGCGGGCGGCGCGCTGCTCTATCTCCTCTCCCAGCCCGAGGAAGAAGAAGCCCTGCCTACGGCGACACCGGACGTGTTCCAAAACGAAGGCGACGGCTTCGGCGCCATCGAAACCCTCCCCCCTCCGGAGCCCGAAGTCGTTCTGGTCGCGCCGGAACCGGCAGAACCGAACGCCGAGCTTTTGGCGCAACTCGCCGCCCTGCAGGCTCAGATCGAGGAATTGCGCAACGCGCCCGAACCGGTCGTCGAGGAAGACACGGCTGCCGCGGAAGCCATCGATGCGCTGACCGCCCAGATCGCGGCCCTGCAAGCCGCCTCGGAAACCGCGCAACAGCAGTTTCGTGATGAGCTCACGTCGCGCGATCGCGAACTGGAGCAACTCCGCATGGACCTCGAACTCGCACAGCTTGAGGCCAACCGCCCTCTCCCTGCACCCATCGGGCCTACGGAAGACGAATTGCGCGCGCGGGAAGAAGAACGGCTCCGCCGCGAAGAGGAAGCAAGACGGCTTGCGGAACTTGAACGCCGTGCCGCCGAGGAGCGCGCGTTTCAAGAGCGCCGCATCAC
Source organism: Ruegeria sp. YKSD163 (assembly GCF_059612905.1). NCBI lineage: Bacteria > Pseudomonadati > Pseudomonadota > Alphaproteobacteria > Rhodobacterales > Roseobacteraceae > Ruegeria > Ruegeria sp. YKSD163. The sequence goes on along the minus strand of NZ_JBXWRM010000015.1, from coordinate 103,533 downwards.
CTCGCCCACCATCGCCTTTGGTGGCACCTCAGGCGCAAATGAGACGGCACTGACCGAACGCACCTTCGGGGAAGTGACGGATTTCGTGCTGAACGGCGCGCTGCCCACGTCGGTGACGCAAGCTGAGGTCATCGCAAACCCGTCCAACACCATCATCCAGGGCACCATGATCCAGGCCGTCATGGAAACCGCCCTCGACAGCTCGCTTCCCGGCCAGACCCGTGCCGTGGTCTCCGAAGACGTGTTCAGTTTCGACGGCAGCCGTCTCCTGATCCCGCGCGGGTCCCGTCTGATCGGGCGTTACCGCGCGGGCGTCGATATCGCGCAGCGCCGCGTCACGATTGCCTGGGACCGGATCATCCTGCCTGACAACCAGACCATCCAGATCAGCTCTTTCGGGGGCGATGAACTTGGCCGCTCCGGCGTGACGGGCTTTGTCGATACCCGTTTCGGTGAACGCTTCGGCTCGGCAGCGCTGATTTCGCTGATCTCCGCCGCGCCAAGCGCCGCCGCTGCAAATGTGCAGGATGAGACCACAGCGGGTGTGCTCGAAGACGTGGGTGATGATCTTGCCGATGCCACGGACAGTGTGATTGGCGACTATCTCTCCATCGGCCCCGTTATCTATGTCGACCAGGGCGCACGCGTCACCGTCATGGTCGACCGCGATCTGGAGATATTCTGAGCCCATGTCGCTGAGCTATCTCCAGACCTCGCTTGATCGGATCGATGCCGCCGCCCGCGACGATGTCATCGAGATCTGCATCAACCCCGACGGCAGCTGCTGGGGAGAATTCCAGGGCGATCACTTCATGCGAAAGCTGGACCAGGCGTTGACCGCAACGGAAGTCAAAGACCTCGGTAATCAGATCGCCTCCTCTGCCAACACAACGATGAGCAAGGACCGACCCATCGTCTCGGTCTCGATCACCTACAAGGGCCGCCCGATCCGTGCACAGGTCATCACCCCGCCCGCCGTTCTCTCGGCCATGTCGATCAGCCTGCGGTTTTTCTCAAGCCTGCCGCTCGACGGGATCGCGCTGGATTTCCTCTATGGCAAGGAACGCAAGCTTGAAGAACTCCGCCTCGAGAAAACCCGCGAACTGCGAGAGGTCGTGGCGTCTGGCGTCATCGACGATGCCCTAGCCTTCTGTGTCGAAAACAAGCTCAACATGATCGTCTCGGGCGGCACCTCCACCGGCAAGACCGTCGCCGCGCGGAAGATCCTCTCCCACGTGCCTACCGAAGAACGCATCGTCACCATCGAGGAAGCGGCCGAGCTTCTGCCGACCCAGCCAAATGCCGTGACCCTCATCGCCAACCGGGATGCGGAGTTCCAGACCGCTGATGTGCTTCTCACTGCCACGCTGCGGATGCGCCCCGACCGGATCATCCTGGGCGAGGTGCGCGGCAAGGAGGCCATGACCTTCCTGGAAGCCATAAACACGGGTCATGGCGGGTCCATGACCACGCTCCACGCCGAAACCCCGCAACTGGCCGTGCAGCGTCTGGCAATCGCCGCGCTCAAGACCGAGATCCCGATGACTTATGCCGACATGATCCAGTACATCGAGAACTCCATCGATGTGATCATCCAGGCCGGCCGCCACGATGGCCGGCGCGGCATCACCGAATTCTACCTCCCCGGCGCCAATGAGATCGGAGCTTCCCAATGAAAACCTTTGAATATGACATCCTCAGTTTCCCCATGACCCGCAAGACGAGTCTTGCCGACATGCAGGCCAGCCTGAACGCGAAGGGGGCCGAAGGCTGGGAGGTGGTGTCAATCAGCACCTCGGAGTTCGCCAATATCGGGCACACGGTTTTCCTGAAGCGCGAAACCACACCCGCTGGAGCCACGGCATGAGACAGGCGCAGCACCTCGCCTTGGCCGCGATGGCCCTGAGCCTACTGGCTATCCCCGCCTTCGCCGAGCGCAATCTGGTGCCGACCCTCGATCGCAGCTTCAACGTCTGTCCGGACCGGCCGGCCGAGCCCGTCTGGATGCAAGAAATCCCCCTACGCCAAGCCTATTTGCGCGTGCTGGTACAAGATATCTACCGCGCCCAAAACCTCGAGCGCGTCGTCGAGAGCGGCAACTGCGATTGCGAGACCCGCTACCCATCTTGGGACGCAGCCGAGGCGGTGTTTCGTGAGCGCCACGCCAGTGACGAACGATGGGAGATGCTGCAAGCCTCGGACGCCTACAACCGCCGCGCCAACGACGTTCGCCTTGAGGCCAAAACCATCTGCGAAGCCGCGGGCAATTGGTAAGGCAGCCCCGTTATGAGCGTCGTCACCTATTTCGTTGAAACCTCCCAGGGCTATCTCAACACCGCCGCCGAAACCCAGTTCGGGTCGGTCGCGGCAACGGTGGGCACGCTTCTCGTCCTGGTAACAACGCTCGTGGTGATCCTCGTCTTCCTGAACATGATCTACCAATACAAGGCGATGGACGGCCGCACGGCCTTTTGGCTCGCGGTCAAGATCGGGTTGATTGGAATATTCGCGACCAACTGGGTGCAGTTCAACGCCCTCTCCTCCGCCATCCTGGCCGGCATCGACAGCATTGCGGGGGCGCTCGTGGCTTCGGTCGGTGGTGGAACTCCCGGCCCTTCTGGTACCTTCGCGGAAGAATTCGACCGGCTGATCTCGGAACTTGGCGATTACCTGAACGCAGCCGGATCCGAGCTGAACTGGATGGCAGGGGCCATGCTCGACATTGTCGGGGTCCTCTTGCTCTCAATCCTCGGCGGGCTGGCCGCGTTCATCCTCGTGGCCTCGCGCCTGATGATCGCCCTTCTGATCGGGATTGCCCCGGTGATGATTTTCCTCACCCTCTTCGAAGTGACCAAAGATTATTTCGCGCGCTGGCTGTCGGCTTTGATTTCCTTCGCGCTCTACCCCATCGTCGTCGCAGGTGTATTCGCAACGATCACTGGCGTCTCATCCGCTCTGATCGGTGAGCTTGGCGACCCGGAAGGGGCCTCCAATATCGGCGCGCTGATCCCCTTCTTCATGATGGTCCTTATGGCCAAGGGCTTCATTATCGCCACGCCGTTTATCGTTCGCGCGATCTCCGGCAACATCATGATGCCCGCCCTCTCCGGCGGTCTCGGCGGCGGTTACAGCTTCGCCCGCGCCGCCATGGGCAGCCAGCAGGCATACAACCGCTACCTGATCGGTGGGGCAAGCGGCGCAGAATACGCAGCTCTCCGGGCCCGGCAATTCTTCGGTGTGCAGCAGATGCCTGTGCGGCAGGGGATGGGGCAGACGGGTCAGGCAAGCGGCACAGCGTCACCAGGGACCGGGTCCCAGATGCTGGCGCAACTGGCCCGACTGGGAAGGTTGGGGCGAAGACGATGAAGCTTTGTTTTGCAAGGCTACCGAGCCATGGATGAACGGTGGTCCCATAAACATTCACCAGTAGAAACGGTACCACTAGAGCGGGTTCAAGCAGTCCTGCGCTCAGCAATAAATGGAAGATCTGTCGGGCTTGAAGAGGCAATACGTGTTCTGGACTGCGATGCGCATCATGCCAACCGCGTCTTGCGCCAGATGGCTGAGGCTGGGTACTTGGAGCCTGCCGACATCCTAGACGGTTTGTTTTGTTGGCAGCTCACGCCGAATGGGACACGCCTCGCACTGGAACCCAAGCGAAAGCGTATCGGTCGCGATAAGGTCGAGACAATCATTTCTGAACTTCTCGCCCGGGCCAAGGTCATCAACGGCGACCCCGATCGCCTGCAGCGCATCACCTTGAAGCTATTTGGCAGTGCGCTCGAGGAGCGCGATGACTACGGGGACGTAGATGTTTCGATTGCGTATGCGCGGCGCCAGCTAGGCGATATCGAACGTGAGCGCATCGAAAATGCGCTGAAAGCCCGTCAAAGCAGGTCAGACCGCCAATCCTTTCAGGGGAGGCTCATGGGGGCGGAACGTCAGGATACGCGCGAGATCATGGCGTTCCTGAAAAAGGGTCTGCCACATCTTTCGCTCATGAACGACGATCCTATGGACCTTGGTGCACCCTACCGTTGGCTCGTCGACCACGACGGGAAAACGGACAGACCAGTTGACGTTTCTGACGATATCGTTCGACCCAATGGGCCTTCGATCCTCGACCAACACCCGAGGAAACCGCTACCGCCCATCACACTGCTTGAAACACGACACAGAGCCATTTCTGCGAATACCAAAGTTGCGATTGATGACATGCACATAGGTTTGGAAGACGCAGCCGCGCTTGAAGAACAAATGTGGTCTCCAAAGGTCACACGCAAAGGTGATTTCGTTGCTAACGACAGCAGAAGTGAGAAGCGGGTCAAATTCGCCGGGTTTCAGCACTTATGTCCTATCTGGAAGAAAGACCTAGGCGGCGTAGCGATGTTGAAGGAAGCCCTCGACTGGTGCGATGAGCATAAGGTTTGGGTCAGGGACCTATTTCCGAGAGTTTCAATCCAACGGTCCGACCGGACACATATCATACGCCTCGGGTGGGGCCATGATCTGATCTATTTCAATGTCGGCGGCAAATCGACAACTGGGAGCCTGCTGCCCAGAAATAGAACACGCGTTTCCAAAATTGACTTGGCCGGAGCCTATGCCGTCGGAAGGGCACTTTCGAAGATGTATGACGAAAGCAGGTCCGCGAAAATGCCATGGTTCAGCGTTGACATTTTGCTTCCGTTGCTCGAGTTAGACAGGCTTCCAGATTTCCCGCGGCTGCATAAAGCAGGCGCGTTCAGGAAAGGCGCGTTTCAAGGTCTGCGGGAGGTCACCTTCTTCTGAGCCGGGACCATACGCCCTACCCCGAACGAACTGGTTTCAGTAGAAGAGCACGTCTAATTGCCCTGCTCTACCTTGACGATCAACTGGCGTTGGCTGTCGTACCTGTACTCGTGCAACCTGCGTTCCTGAATGAGCTGAACGGCTTGGCTCACATGCTCAGGAAGCACGTAGAACCATTCTCGAGGATGGACCGCCTTGCCAAACCGGTCCGTGATCACAAGACTCTGCGGACGCGCTGCATCAAAAAAGCGATGCAAAAGGTCTTCGACCTTCATGCGCTCCAGATTGTGCAACTCGTAGGTGGCGACAATCTCTACAGGCGCGAGCAGGAATGTCGGGTCGTTCTTCGCATCAGCGATGCGCCTCCGGACATCCTGACTGGTCACACCGACTTTGTGCAGAATCCTTGATACTTCTGCGATTTCCGGGGCCGTCGACAGGCTTCGCGCCACATACACTGTGCCGGTGACCGCCATGCCATCCTGATCCCATTCCGGATCGAGCCGCCCAAACCCGGCCCTTTCGACAATCCGTGCGGTCTTATCTGCTGCGAGCGCTTTGCGAAATGACGACGACAGAGGATCGTTCTCCATTCCATTGGAGAATATGATCCTCAAACGGTGATCAGGCTTGCCGCTTCTTCGCGACAGTTCTGTTTTTTCGGCGACATAGACAAGGAGGCCGCGATGAATGAAGAAATCGCCTTCATAGACTGTGATCTCTACATTGTCCTGAACCGGGAGAACCTTTCGATCTCCGGACTCGAGCTTCGACTGCATCTCGGCAAAGCCGCATTCGAAGTGTTCGAAATCCGGGCACGGGAACATATCAGCCCGGTGGTCAGGCAACTGACGCTCTGAGGCTGGCGTCACGTTTCGGATGTTGAGAACTGCATCGTGCACGTCCAAGTCATCATCGCCGAAGATGTCGTCAAGGCTTGCCGGAACTTCCTCGTCGGCAACGTCTTCGCGCCAATCGGGCTCAGGCACAGCTGGATACTCCGTTTCGGCAATGGTTGCGGTCGGTGCCACTGGATGGCCATGCCCAAGCAGCCGATTCCGGTCTGCCTCCATCATCGCAGCCGATGGACTGGTCCGAATTGAACGCCAGATCGTCCCGAGTTTCATCTCCTCAAGGTCGAGGCTGTTGTCGTCCGGGATCCGGCCGTTCGACTCGTAGAAAGCATTCACCTGCGAGACGATCTCGGCGTTCCGAGCATCTGGCGTTGCCGCCGCGCCGCGGTTTGTTTCCTTAATGTCGAGTAGCCCGAATTCATCCGGCTCGTCGAAGATTTCATCGAGAGATCTGTAGCGCGGCATGTGGTTCAGGTTCCCGACTTAGCCGCTCGCTGGCGTTCGGCCTTTTTCGTCTTGATGTATGCATGAGCTTCCGCGAGGCGCTTCTCTAATGGATCGGCCGAATGCGGGTTGGGTTCGCGGCCTTCCTGCGCCCGAAACCGCTTTATGCGCGGCCACAGTGTCAGCGCTTCTTTTTCGCTCATCTGGATGCGCTGTGAAATCATCGCGTCTTGGATGGTCTTCAAGAGTGGGGTGTCAAAGGCACGCGAGGCTACGTCGAAGCCTTCCTTGAACGGGTTCACGCTGTCGATCAGGTCGATATCCAGTTCGCGCACGTTTACGAAACGCTTCACCATGTTCATCAGGGACAGGTTTTCCGACGGCTCAGCGTCGTACTCTTCGCCCTCTTCAGCAAACCCGCCTTCTTGCGATGCACGTTTCGCCATGCCGATTAGGTTCATCCGCGCTGCGAGGTCCTGACGCACAGATTCTGTTTCGTCATCGGACAGGTTTTCGTACGTCGTCTCGATGATATCCGTCAGCACCATCTGAGTGGCGACTTCCGGGGCGACATCATCCGCGACAACGCGTCGGTCCATAGCTTGGCAAGCCTTGGCCACGAGCTCGTTCATGTCGTTTTCGACAATCGCACGGGCGCGGGCCGTGGGCGGCTCCATCAAGCCCTTGATTCCGATATGTACGGTGCCGTCGTTCGTGGTCTCAACAGGCGCGCGGATATCCCCGTCTTCTCGGCGATAGAATTTGAAGTTGGGCGCCAGCACCTGTTCCATCAGCATCGCACCCGAAATTGCCTTGAGCATGTCGTTGACCGCGTCGGCGACGACTGTTGTTTCCACACCGGGCTCGGCGACAAGGTTGGTGAACTGGGCGTGGGGCTTGCCAGGTGCATCGCGGGTGGCCCGGCCGATGATCTGGACGATTTCCGTAAGCGAATTGCGATAGCCGATGGTCAGCGCATGTTCGCACCACGGCCAGTCAAACCCTTCTTTGGCCATGCCGAGGGCGATGATGATATCTACCTTGGCCCGATCCGCCGCGTCGTCCCGCTTGCCATCGGGGCCCTTCGCCTCTGCCTGCAACGCGGCCTTGATGCTGTCGCGCCCGTCGCCGTCATCCACGAGGTCGGCGATCTTCAGAACCTTGCCGTCCGAGGCGCGTTTCACCAGATCGAACCCGGATTCCGGATCGCGGCCGACGTGTTCACCAATCGCGCCCATGATTAGCCCGACCTCGTCGTGCTTTTCGCCGAACGCCTCAGCAGACCCGCGATGCGGGATGTGGATTATGGTTTTCCGGTCGGTGTCGAGGACATCAGGGATCGCCGAGATATATCGCCCCCGGTAGAACGAATAGGAAATCCCCAGCGACTTCAGGTGCTCGTATCCCTCAAGCTGCTCATAGTAGCTGTAGGTGATGGACTTGAACCGCGCCTCATCCTCAGGGCGCAGGACCGGCACGCTGTCGCCCCGGAAATAGGACCCGGTCATCGCCATCATGTGCGCTTTCTCGCGGGCCAGCAACTTGCGGAGGATCTCGCCCAGGCGGTTGTCATCCGCCGCTGCAACGTGATGGAACTCATCGACCGCGATCAGGAAATCGTCGAACGCCTCCACGCCGCGCGCCTTCTCGATCGCGTCGAAGGCAAAGCGGAACGTCGCATGGGTGCAGACGATCACACGGGCGTCGCTGTCCATGAAGGCTTCAAACGCCTTCACTTTCTGGGACTTCGCCATGCCATCTTCGCCAGACAAACAAAGGTTCCATTGCGGCTCCACGTCCCAATCGGCCCAGAAACCGTGCGAGGTCAGGTCGGTCGAGCGGAAGGAACTGCCGATAGAGGTTTCGGGCACCGCCACGACCACTTTCTTCATGCCCTGGTTTTCCAGCTTGTCGAGCGCCAGGAACATCAAGGCGCGGGACTTGCCCGCCGCCGGGGGAGCCTTCAACAGCAGGAACTGTGCGGCACGCGCCTCATAGACGCGGGCCTGCATCGGGCGCTGGCCGAGGCTGTTCGTCTTGGAGTCCGCGCCGGAATGGCCATAGGTCATACGCACAAGATCAACCATTACTCTTCACCATTCTTTTGGGGGCCTCATCCTTCTTCAGCTTTTCGATCCGGGCGGCGTAGAGCTTGAACAGCCGCTCAAGCCGCTCGGTATCGTTGCGAAACGGACGCCCGATATACATCGTCTCGAGCAATTCGTCATTCCGGCGGTGAACTTCGCGCAGGTCGTCCGGCATGTCGTCTGGGTCGTACAGCTGCGCGATAGTCTTGGGGTGGTGCATGTATCGGGTCTTGAGGATCGCGCGTGCGGACGTGTTCAGCGCTTCCAGCTGATCCTCGGTGAAACGCGGTATTGGGAAAACGTGCCAGCACAAAGTGCTACTGTAGCGGAAATCATTCTTCATACGCCCGCTGACGGTACTCACCCAACACCATTGAAGCTTAGATGCCAAGATCGCAAAACACCAATCAGGAGGGTCAAAGATGATCTGACAATCTGCCGAGGCAACAACATCACTGCCGACCAACTCAACTGGTAGATAAGGTCTGCGAGAAGAAGATGTTCGCGGCATTAATATCGCTGATTTCTTCGGCACGCCTTTGCCCGTTATTTGACCAAACCGATGGGGCACAGCGGCTGCGTCTCGAGTTACTTGTGCATCGCTTTCGGACCTAAACTTGGCTACCGCATCTAGTCGTTTCGCCAAGGGAGGAAAGCTTCGCACATCGTCCAGTTCATTGGTCTCCGCCCACAGGCAATAACGGACCAATCCTTGAGCTACTTCCCTGGCACCCATGTAACGGCGGATAAATGGCGCTGCTTCAGGATGCTCCGAAACAAGCTGGTTTCTTTCTGTTTCCGAGAAAATCAAATTACCTTCGTCACGCGCTATGCTGCCAACATCCATTTTAGGAAGCGGGAAAATTGGCCGACCTTTCTGTGCAACCGTTACGTCGGGTGCATCGAGAAGATAGCCATTGATGTTGTTGGCATCCTTCCGAAGTTCGCCATCAAAGATGACAGACTGTCCGGTTCTTGATGATGAGATGCCGACTACCACGCATGAAACCGCCGCATTCTTTGCAGCATTGTTGGCCCACATGAAAGGTCGATGGGCGAAATGAATTCTGATCCCCTCACGCAAGACCTCGGGCCATAGAATATTGACCGTCACTCCTTGAGCAATCGAATTGGTCGAAACCAATGCGCCCGCTCCAGCGCGGCCGCGAATATAGTCAGCGGCCTTGATGAACCAACAGATCACCAAATCGAGGCGTTCAAAACTCTTCAGCCGGTCAGCCAACAGGAAGCGCATGTCTTCTGATTGCGCTGGCGTCCTCGAGTTGAAACCGACAAACGGCGGATTCCCCGCAATAAAGACCTCTTCATCCTCTCTCGGTGGCGGACAAACCGCCTCCCAATCCAATCGCAGTGCATTGTCGCAAACAATGTTCCCGCCATCTCGCAGGGGCAGTGCCGGCGCTGTATTCCCGAACATCTCACCGAACCGCGCATTGGCCTGATACTCGGCAATGAAAAGCGCCAGCTTGGCCGTCTCCGCCGCAAAATCCGTGATCTCGATGCCGTAGAAATTCGCCAGCCGCACGCCAGAGAACATCTGCGCCGACCCCCCGCCATCCAGCCGCGCCAGACGCTCCAGCACGCGCATCTCGCGCGCTCGAAGCTCCCGATAGGCGACGACAAGGAAGTTGCCCGATCCGCAGGCCGGGTCGAACACCCGGATCCCCTCGATCCGTTTGAGAACGCGCGCCAGCCCCTTGCGGCTATCGCCGGCTTTTTCGATCTGCTCATCCAGATCATCAAGGAACAGTGGTCCCAGCACCTTCAGGATGTTCGGCACGGAGGTGTAGTGCATCCCCAGTTCGGACCGTTTGTCCGGATCGGCGACCGACTGGATCATGGATCCGAAGATGTCCGGGTTGATCTCTTGCCAATCGAGCTGGCAGGCATCCTGAAGGTAGCGATAGGCGCCGCGGTCGAATTTGGGCACATCCAGAGCATCGGCGAAAAGCCCGCCGTTCACGTAGGGAAAGGCGTCGGCCCATGCCGGCAGGTCCTGACGCTGGCCCTTGGGGAGGTTCATCGCGGCGAAGGCCGACGCGATGCAGGACTGCGCCTCTTCCCCTTTGTCGCCCGCATGGGTGAAGATCAGGCGCGAGAACAGGTTGTTTTCGAAGATGCCCACGTCTTCCGCGAACATGCAGAAGATCAGCCGAGTCATCAGTTGGTTCAGGTCATGCCGCCGTTCCTGTGTCTTCCAGTCCGGGTTCTTCTTGAGAAGCGCATCATAGAGCTTGGCCAGTCGCCCGGCCGCTTTGACGTCGACCTCGTTCTCCTCCGCTGCCTTGTAGCGCGACATGCCAGCAGCTGGCAGGAAGAACCCGAAGTGGTGATGCAGGTCGGCGAACTTGATGTGCAAGCTGTCGCCCGAAGCGACATGTTCGGCGGACAGGTCCGCGCCGTCGGTTGCCAGAAGGATCGCCGGTTTGTGGGTGGTGGTCTTCTTGTCCGACCGGATCATCGACAGGCCCTGGTCCACCGCGCCCGGGTCGGTCACCATGGCATAGAACTTGCGGTTCATCAGGACCGCGCCGGACACCTTCGACTTGTTGATTGTCCCACTGCGGAGCTTTGAAACCGTGGCTTGCGGACTGCCCATGGCGGCGGCGAACGCAAACGCGAACTCGCTGCCGTCAAACGGGCGAGTGGCGATTTCTTCCAAGGCGTCTGCGATTTCTGTCGGGTTCATTTAGGGTCCGTCGGTAAACTCATACGAATGCTATAGAAATTTTGGGGCGATGACGATAGCGACCGACGCCTTTGACAGCCCAATTCGGCTATCGCCAATGAAAAAACGTGCGTTGATAATACGCAGCCATTTGAGCCAATCGGAAATCACTGGCGATTTTGGTCCAGTGCAGCATTGTGCGGCAACCATCGACAATGTCGCAAATGAATGATCGGCACCCCGGCCCTGAGGCTAAGCTGAAGAAAGTGACATCTTTAATCGGCCGGACATGACATCAATCACCACAGCCCCTTCAACTGCCGATGCCCACAAGAACGGTGTGCTCTTCGTATTTGCGGCGGGTGTGCTGTGGTCGACGGTCGGCCTCGGTATTCGCCTGATCGAAGACGCCGTCGTGTGGCAGATACTGCTCTATCGGTCGATCAGCCTGTCGCTGTTTCTCTACGTGCTTATCCGCGTGCGGTCTGGCGAAAGCCCCTTTGCGCAGATCCGCCGCACAGGCTTTCCGGCTGTTGTCGCAGGGCTGTCGCTCGTCGCGGCCTATTCGGGCGGGGTCTATGCGATCCAGAACACTTCGGTCGCAAATGCCATGCTTCTGTTTGCAACCGCACCATTTATGGCAGCAGTGCTTGGATGGATCGTGTTGCGGGAGCCCGTCCGCGCGGCAACCTGGATAGCGATCGCCGTCGCTATCGGCGGGATCGGGATCATGGTCGCGGACAAGTCCGGAGGCGTCGCCCTAAAGGGCAGCCTCGCCGCGCTTGGATCAGCCTTCGGTTTTGCTGTCTTCACCGTGGCGCTGCGATGGGGGCGCACAGGAGAAATGCTGCCAGCGGTGTTCCTGTCTGGCCTCTTCGCGATCGTCATTACTTCGGCCATATGCTTGGGCCTCGGGCTCTCCTTCGTGCTGAGCCCCAGTGATGGCGGCATTGCAATGGGCATGGGGATATTCCAGGTCGGCGCAGGGCTGATCCTCTACACACTGGGCTCGCGCAGCCTCCCCGCGGCAGAACTCGCCCTGTTGTCCTTAGCCGAAGTGCTACTCGGACCACTCTGGGTCTGGCTGTTTCTGGGGGAAACCGCGACTGCGAACACTCTGATCGGAGGTGCTGTTCTGCTCGCGGCCATTGTGGGCAATGCGCTTTCGGGCAAGCGAAGGAAACCACCGCCAATCACGGCTCCTTAGAACCGCAACCGGCCCATACCGGGCCTTCGGTTTTGCCATAGATTTCGCACATGCAGCGAACCATAGCGGATGGGGTGGATGGCTCCTGCTCCCCCGGCGTCGCAATGCGCCATAGTGCAGTTGTTATCGACTGCTATGAAAGGAGCCACCCAATGCAGGTTACAACAGTCGGCCTAGATCTGGCCAAGAACATTTTTCAGGTGCACGGGATTACAGCGCACGGAACCGTTGTGTTCAACAAGTCGCTCAGGCGGGCACAGCTGTTGGACTTCTTCAAGAACCTTGAGCCGTGCCTTATTGGTATGGAAGCCTGTGGATCGAGCCACCACTGGGCGCGGCAGTTCCAGAAGCTTGGCCATGAAGTCCGTCTGATGCCAGCAATGTACGTGAAGGCCTATGTCAAACGCGGCAAGTCCGACGCAATTGATGCAGAGGCGATCTGTGAAGCGGTCACGCGCCCTACGATGCGTTTCGTGGCGGTCAAAACTGAGGAGCAGCAAGGCGTTTTGTTCCTTCACCGTGCCCGTGACATGGTTGTGCGGCAACGAACCCAGCTCAGCAACATGCTGCGTGGCCTGCTTGGTGAGTTCGGCATCGTGATTGCTCAAGGTATCGGCAGGGCCGTGAAGTTTGCAAAGGCGGTACTGGACGGAGATCGTCCGAGCATTCCTGAAGTCGCCATTGAGGTCCTGACAAACCTATGCAACCAGATGGTCGCTCTGCATTTGCGTATCCTTTGGTACGATAAACGCATCCTGCTTGAGGGGCGGCGAGACCCCAAGGTTATGCTGCTGAGAACCATTCCCGGTGTAGGCCCGGTCACTGCCTCGGCGATCGTTGCGACCGCTGGTGACGGGCACCAGTTCCGCAATGGACGAGAGTTCGCTGCCTGGCTAGGGCTGACGCCCATCAACCGATCCAGCGGCGGCAAAGAACGCCTCGGGCGCATCTCCAAGATGGGAGATCGATACCTCAGGCGACTTCTGGTCACTGGCATGACCGCTCGACTGAACCAGATGAAGGTCAATCCTGACCGCGTCGACCCGTAGACGATGTCGTTGCGAGAACGAAAATCTCCGCGCGTTGCCACCGTCGCCATGGCCAACAAAACGGCCCGCATCATCTGGGCGGTCTTGACCCGCAACGAAAGGTATCAGCCTCACACAGCATAAACGCCAACCAAAGAACACCAGAGACGCAAGACCATTGAGATGATGGAGCAATGTCAGCCCGCCAACCAAGACACCCCGTCGAATGTCAGGGACACATCGTTGTCCGCGAAGCGGTTTGGGACTCGGTCAGCGGAAACCATCAGGGCCAGCAGCCGTGTGCGCTGCGAAAACAGGCCGGACACACGACAGCATCTGACAGACGCTCATATCAGCTCAAAAAATGTCTTGCTATGCAGGAGCCATCCACACAGGTCATTGAAAAGCTTTGCGGAGCATTTCGGCATCATCTAATCAATTGCGATCTGTCGAAGACCTTGCCAGTTTAGTTTCAAAGCAAATAGAGACAGGTGATTGATGCGCATGCACGTCGAGTATCGTTTTCACCCAGTAGGCCAGGGACTATTCTCCGCAGGGCGACTTACCCTTGGCTCGCCCTTCCGACACTCTTCTAAGCCAGATTTTCAATGGGTCTATGATTGCGGCACATCCTCGTCGCAGCGGCTCGTAAGGAACGCTCTTCGTAGGTTCCAGAGGCGTGCAAATGGACGCCGGCTAGATCTTGTTGTGATTTCTCATTTTGATGCAGACCACATCAGTGGAATGGTGCAGCTGCTCAATGATGTTGGCACGCACACCCTTATGCTGCCTTGGGCACCGCTTTGGCATCGGCTTGTCATCGGATACGCACAGGGGCTCGATCCCAGCGATCCTGAATTTGCGTTCTATACAGACCCGGCTCAGTACTTAGTCGATCAAGCCGGTGATGGGTTCCAGCAAATAGTCTTTGTGCCGTTTTCGGATGGTGACGGACCAGCTGATCCTGACGGAGACGGTGAGCCTGACTTCGACCCTGATGGCGATCTGCCGTTGAAGATCGAAGCCGAAGCAGAGGTCCGCCTGGAGATAGACGACCAAGATGGGATGGCCGAATGGATGTTATATCTTTCCGGCGCACGGCATCGTTGCCAGATGCTGATGATGTATCCGGGTAGCACGGCGTTCATCCCAAGAATTTGGGAATTCGTGCCCTACAATGACCCAACGAGCAGGCCAAAGAACGAGGCAAGGTTTGTCGAGCGTGTGAATGATTTGCGCGATGCCCTTCTAAACAGCTCCGATCATGATCGTGAGGACGCGCTGCGCGATCTGAAGAAACATTATGTGCGGATATTCCCGAAGTCTCAGCTCAACGATCTTAGCCTATTCCTATATGGAGGTCCCATCGGCCATTGGCGAGCCGACTGGCCGTGGTACGAGGAGCAATTTGACGGCTCTGCTATTTATACAGGTGATGGCAATCTAAGTACGGACCGTCAATGGCAATCGTTGGCCGAATATTTCGGGCAGAAAAGGTCTTTCCAGCCGACAGTGTTTCAAGTGCCCCACCACGGCTCCAAGAACAATTGGTTCACCGGTCTTGCATCCATGATCGAACCTCGGCTGAGTATCTTTAGCTCAGATCCCGGGCATCGCGGTTTCGGACATCCGCATGCAGATGTCTTGCGTGATCTCTGGCCATTTCGACCTGTGCAAGTCGATAAAGTGCAGAGGTTTTGGGCCCATTTTGAACTCCAGCGAAAATAAGACTATGCAAACTATGCGCCAATCGATCTTTTAGAGTTCAGGATGGTAAGTCTCGATCAGATTTCTAGTGAGCTGTTCACCGCGCTTTGAGATCAGTTCCAAATCTTCCTGCGTCATCGGATCGAAATCGGTTGGATAATCAAAAGTCTTGTCGCGCGCCACTAGATCAGGGGGCGGACATGGCAGTGCGGCATCGTTCTGCCCAAGGTACGGTAAGAGAAAGCCCTTGATCTCACCGCTTGCCTTAAGACGGTGTAGAAGATCGAACGTCATTGAATGAGTTCGACGATGAATTGTGTTGACCGTATCAATCATTCGAGAAGGCCAGAAATATGGTAGAGAGGAACCATCGGGAATGCCCTGACCTGCAACGCACGCAATAATGAAGTCAGTCTCGGTCACATTTGTACTAAAACTGCTATCGCGCTTGGGGATAAGGCAACTCGTCCCGAGGTTATCATAGACACCGCCATCACTGACGATTGTTCGATGCGTGGCAGTCTCACCGCGCTTTATGTAACGCTGCTGTTCGTCCAAAGCGGGAAGGATGGCTGGAAACGATGCGCTGGCGGCAACAGCTTTTGCGACTAACGTGTCTTCGGCAAGCGTTCCAAATCTCCAGCATCCAGATTCCATCGAGCCATAGCGAAATGCCGATTGGGTTCGGAGCTCTGACGCGTTGATAATGATTTGAAGTTTCTTGCGTTTGATCCCCTTGAGGAGGGTTCCTTTGAAATACTCATCATCGAGAAATCGTGCAAAGGCTGTCGTTCTGCTCGCAAATCTGGGAAGCGGTGCTAGAAGACGTAGCTTCAACGAAGCTAGGCTCGGATGCTTGATACCGACAAGCCCAAGTGCAGAAATTAGCAGCCTTGCTGATGAGCATAGCGCTGCCAGAACTCCTGATGTGAAGATCGTTCCAACGATCTTCGGCGCTTCACCTGAAAAGAGGGTGTATCGGATGATCCCCTTTTTCAGTCCTTTGCGCAGAAGCTTTTGCATGCGTTGATCAAACTCTTCGAAACTATCGTCCGAGTATGCCCAAAGCGCGCCGATCACACTTCCGCCCGATACAGTGGAAAGCGTTCGGACCTGATCGAGAATGCCGCGATCATTCAAGGCCCTCATACATCCAAGATGAAATGCTGCCGCTCGCGAGCCACCGCCTGATAGCGCAAGTCCGAATTTGAAAGACTTGCTACTCATCGACACTCTCCCTAGCGGCAAGGGTAACAACTTGAAATTCATTGCGCCTGAACAGATGAAAGCGCCAGGTCGGGCGCGTGGCTGCATGACCAACAATAAGCATCACAACGTGGCGCGGCGTCTTTTCCTGCAGATGGAGTATCTGCGCCATGGCGCGAAGATCGACCATGCTTGGCCTTGGCATGGAAACAGGATGGGTATGCCAGACACCAACGAACTTCGTTGAGTTGCCGCTTTCTTTTGCGTGGAACGCGCAGAGCGCGTGCGTGCCTTCGATGCCGCATTCAAACAGCTCGGGAGACTTCTTGCTGTCTGGCGGCGGTCCTGTCGCCACATCAATCGAGATTATTCCGAGTGCATCATCAATTTCGCCAAGGAGGATACCCCCAGTTTCATCCTTAGCGCTGCCCGTGCGGGCATTCGACTTGATCTCACTGTCTATTGCTGATTGCGCGCGATGAGAGAGATGGACGCGGTATCCATGATGGGCCTCGACGTGGATACTGGGCTGACAAAGCGAGACAACATGCGAGGACCTTGAGCCGTCATCATGTGAGGCGCTGACAAAAAAAGCCGTAGCCTGTGAGTCACCACCCTTCCTCAAGGCCGATGCTGCAAAGTTGAAGAAGGAGGATGCGAAAAAGGCGATATCCGCAGCTGATCCCACGAAGGTAGGCTCGGAGCAACCTGGTTCGGGCTGGAACCCGCGCTCGTGCTGATCGGCCGGCCAAAACGCTTCGGCGAAATCTGCCAAAGCGGTATCAGACATTGCGGCGACTTTGGTGCGGCGCAATAAGTCGGCAGGGCCACAGGCCGAACCCGGCATGTTCAAGGTGGCAATACCTTTTGATGCGTTTGCGCTGATGGCGCATCGTAGCATCGGCGGCACATCATTGTGCTTTGTCAGATCAAGCTGCAAGGCGGTGGCAACCCGTCTTGACGCCGTCGCATCAATGACAAGATCGAAGTCTTTTATATCGAGTGCCTCTGGCCAACCTTTTGTGAGATCAGCCTTGAGAAAATCGAAATCAGCCTTTGGATTAACTCTTTCTAACTCTCTAGTGAGAGCACTCTCCTTGGTGTAGCCAACCTGATAGTGCTTGAATTGCTGGCGAACTAGGATGCCAGCATTGACGGCTGAATAATCAACCAGGCGAATTTTTTCGGCTCCAGCGCGCGCCAGGTATTCACCGATATGAGAGCCGAGCGCGCCACAACCCAGCAGCGCAATCTTCTTGCCAAGAAACCAGCTGGCGTTGGTGCCCTGGTCACGACGATAGGTAACCTCGGGACGGTTATCGTAGACGCGGCACCATTCGGTCTTGGCCTCGGTTGCCCACTCAAGAACGACCTTCCAGGCTTCCAGCGTTGCCTCGGTATTCTCTTCCAGAATTATGTCCTGGAGAGCTTTGACATGCTCCGCATCCATCTTCCAGGCGCTGAGGTGCTGTCGTAAGGGCTCATCCGCCGCTCTTCGCCTCATGGGCGCCCCAAGAATAAAGTAGAGCGGTTCTTTATCAGGTTGGCACAGGGCAAATATTTTCAGGATTGAGAACAGCAAGTCGAAGGGAACGCCACGTTCTTCCAACGTCGTGATAAGTTTGCTGATTGTGTCAGGGTACTCCATCGGCATAGCCTGATTGAGCAGCACGACTGCGGCAAATTTTTCATCCTTCGGCAGCGAACTCGGCGTCTCGGACCATTCTGAAACATCAAAGCAATGGTCATTCCGTCTGGTAAGTTTTCCTGTCCCAAGCCAAAAGGATTTTCCATCTTCAATCTCTGGGGCATCGATCTCGACCGCGAGTTTGATGTCAGAGGAAGCGTATTCAACTGGCGGGTGAAGAGGGGCATCCTCCGGGTCAAGCTGATTGCGCGCCGCATCACGCAGCCAATCGTCCAGACGTTTGATCAGGCCAAACATTCCATCCTGCGATGCCCATTCGACATCGGTTGCCTGGTACAAACAGAGGTAGTCCCCCCACTGCACATGGGCGCGCCCCAAAAAGCGCTTATGCGCGAAGTAGACCCGAGGCGGTTCCACTGGAAAATGCGGCGACACGTGAATGTTCAGCGGCTCGCGCCTTCTATAGTCAAAGCCGCCATCTTCATAAGTGTATCCGCGCGTATCGATGGACACGCGAATAACAAGAGAAAGGCCTTCGCTGGCAGGTGGTTTTACGTCAACGATTTCAATCGTATCATCGCTAGCTGCTGCGATGTCTTGGAGCTGGTCGAGTGCAAGTTGTTGCCCCCTCGTCGTGAAATCAGCCATACCCGACCTGTTCCGAGGGCGGGCTGTCTGATCCGCGCGCATCATCAACCGCGTCGGCAAGTTTACTTGCAGCGGCCGCTTGAGCAACTTCTGGAGCGTCTAGCGCGCCGTCGGAAACATCAAAGACAAGAGGCTCTCCGTCTTCTCCATCCTCGTGGGTGCAGAGGAAGCCTCCATCAGCGACTTCTTCGTAGCGTTTCTTCGCTTTTGCGTGCGGTGGATTATCGCCAGATGCATTCTGTGAGGGAACTTTTTCGCTGCTGGCGATGATCACGCCGCCATCAACCTGATACTCGGCCAGATCATCAAGAATATCCTGCTTGAGAACTTCTTTGTCGCCTTCTTTCTGGTACATGGCCGACTTGCTGCAGTGATGCGGTGCAAGGAACACTTTCCAGGCCAGGTATTCCTCGTTGCCTGCCTTCTTCGTCGTGTCGATGATCTTGCGCAGACGCGGATAGGCAATATCGCCAAACAGGAGAACGCCCCCTTTGGAAGGGTCATCACCCAGTACAACCTGCATGCAAAGGCTTGTGTTGTTGCGGTCACCATCAGTTTCTTCCGCGAACGGTGCATGGATGAACGCGTTGAAGTCTCCCTCGTAATCGACGCCGTCAATTTCCGTTATCGAGTTGCCAGGAACAGTCAGTCGATCTTCGGGGAAGCCGACGAAGTCATCTTCTTTGAGAAGGGCATCGTATCCGATGAGCCTGACGCGATCACCTGCGCCAACGTCGCCGCCCGAGTTGATCGTTTCCTGAACGCGGCGCTCGGCTTCTTCTTTGAAGGCTACGGCATCATCGCACAAATCCTGATCGTTCTCGATAAAGACGCGTGGTGTAAACCAGATCTCGCCAATCGTGACGCGATCAAGCAAATCTTCAAAGCCCTGAATGTGATCTTTGTCAGGGTGTGTCAGTGCAAACGTCGAAAGGTATGGTTTTCCGTTCACTTTAGGAAGGTACTCAACGAGCTCGTCAACCAGGGCAGCGTGATCATCGTCTGCCTCGTCACCGCTATGAAGGTCTCGCAGGTCAACCTGCAGAACGATGCCATCCTGCACGACGATGGTTGTGCTGTCTCCCGTGCCGACGGGCCAGAACATGACTTGGGGTTTATCAAACACTGTATACCTCGTGATTGTCCATGAGCACGACCATTGGCCGATGCCACGGCTGATCTAAGTTTACCACCCATATTGGAATTGGGGCAACGCCGTACAAGATATGGTATCGAGATAAGAGTGGTTTTCTTGGCTATTTTCTCGGGCAATCGAAAAGTCTCAGGGTTGGTCGAGCTGAACGTCCAGGCTGAGTGCGGTTGATTTCGACATTCAAACAAACGGCTGCTTTCACGAGGACAGGAGGCTTTCGACTGGGGCGCAGCGAACTTCCGCTTCCCGCCCTCTATGGCCGTCAGACCATGCCCACCGCCCTACCGATGAATTGGCTTTTTGCCACCCTCCTCTTGCAGCATCACTTCCATGTCGCTCAAGCCATCGACTGCAGAGCGCATCTGCGCCTCATCATCCACCCCCACTGTCTCGGCATCCGCAGGCTGTCCCCCAAAATCCATCTCCATCTGGCGTTGTTCCTCGGCGATAACGGCTTGAACGACAGGCGCGGTCTTTTTTGGGGTGAAGTCGGTTTGCCCTGACGTTTGACTACCAGCAGCCTGGCGTGCGACCTCTACAATGGCCTCATGTCCACCTGACCCATTCGAAGGCGGTGTCATTGGCATGGCGCGCATGCTCAGCGGCAGCGTGCCTTGCGGTCCCCCTCCCCCCGGCTCCGGAAACGGCAACTCCCCCGTCTGCGCCGCGTGGATCGCTTTGAACAGCCGGTCGTCAAAATACTGGATCCGCTTTGCCCGGACCGGCATTTGCGCGTCGATGACCATGACGATTTCGTCGAGCGGCAGGCGGCGCGCCTCGTCTTCGGGGAGCAGAGAGCTCTCTTCGGTCCGTGTGGATTGGCTTCGGCCCTCGAAGGGGTTTTTGCCGATGGATTGCGACCGCGTGACCACGGTTTTGGTGGTCTTCCCGACCGCCTTGCTCAGCTCCTCGACGGTCTTCTCATCCGAGGGCGTCAGGTAGAGCTTCACGCCGGCGTTGCCCTGCAGGGCGCGGCGTGTGTTCTCGCCATAGATTTCATCGAGGGCGGGGATGGTTTGGGTGACCACGGCCAGGTGGCCACGATAGGTGCGTAAGGTCTCGATGCTTTCGACCACGATGGGCATTTTGCCCAAGCGATTGAACTCGTCGAGCATGATCATCACGGGCCACGGCTCGTCTGGCCCGGGGTCCTTTTCTTGCATGGCGGAGAGGAGATCAGAAAAGAAGAGCCGGATCAGCGGCGCGAGGGGTTTCACCATTAGCGGCTGGACCACGAGATAAACCGAAAACGGCTTCTTGCGGATCGTGCGGAAATCAAAGTCCGAGACCGCTGTCGCCTCATCGATCGCCGGGTTCTGCCATTGATCCAGTCCCGAGGTCATCAGAAGCGAGACGTAAGAGGTCAGCGTGTCGTTGTTGGTCGACGCGAGCCGCGTGAAGATCAGCTTGGCCGCCCGGTTGTCGACCTCGTGGCCGCGCGCAAAATACTCCTTCTGCTTGTTCCCGCCCGAGGCGGCGATGCGGTAAATCTCGCCCAGGGTGGGACGCTTGCGCTGGAAGGCCAACAGGCCTGCCGCCACGAAGAGATCGATCCCGCCTTTGAGGAGGCCCTGCACCCGGTCATTGTCGCTTTGCAGGAAGAGCGTCGCCAGAAGCTGCAATTCCATCTGCTGGCGCGCAGGATCTTTCAGCTCGAAGATACGCAGAAGCGGGTTGTAGCGATGCGTGCGCTTGCCCTCCCAATCGGTGGGGGCAAAGCGATAGACCTTGTCGCCTTGGGCTGCTCGGTGCCGGGCCGTGGCCTCGAAGCATTCGCCCTTTACATCGAGCGTCACGGCGGAGCCTTGCCAGGTCAGCAGGTTCGGAATGACAAAGCCCGTGGTCTTGCCGCGACCCGTGGGGGCCACGATCAGCGCATGTGGGAAGACTTTCGAGCAGATGTATTTTGCGCGGGATTTTGGAGTACCGAGCTTGCCGAGAACGAACCCGGTCCCGGGTGCGCCGAAAAACCCGTTGGCCTTCATCTCGCGCGCAGTCTGCCAATGGGTCTGGCCAAAGCGTGTGAGCGCGGATCCCGACAGGGCGAGGCTCAGCATCATACCGGCGGCGGCGAAGCTGCCGATGATCAGGTGGATGAGCTGGGCATCTTCGGGGCGGCGATCGAGGATCGCCAGATAGTTCTGCGCGATATAAGCAAAGTCGATCTCGGCCCCGAAGCCCAGATCCTGGTAGGTCAGCACCGCCGAGGCGATGGTATAGCCCATGGCGGCGGTCACCAGCGTCACGAGAAGCACACCGGTGGCGATCCGCGCTTTTCCCATGGCGGCGCTCAATGGACCTGACCCCGCTCGGTCTCGCCATCCACGTCTGTCGCGCGGTGCCGTTCGTATTCGGTGTCGGCGAGTTCATCGACCACCTGGCGCAAGGCCTCCGTATTGGCCGTCGCGGCATCGGATTGCAGGTAGACCTTGGCGACATAAAGCCGGTCGAGGCGGTCCTCGAGAACCTTGTCCAGCGCATCGGCATCGCCGGATGTGAGCCGCTCAAGTTGGCGGTCATCCAGCACCCGCGCGATCTCCTCGCGGAATGCCTCACGATCGGCTTCCGCCTCAAAGGGCGTGGACAACTCCCCCGCCCGCTCGTGGTCCAGGACGCGCGCAATCTCGTCTGCAAGGCGGTCGGATCGGTCAAACTGCGGTGCAGTTTCATCCCCTGTCGCGAGGGTCTCCTCGCGCGTGCCAACCCCAATCCCATCGCGCAACTCGGTTTCGCGGCGGACCTGGTTGATGGCCTCCGTGTCGCGGATCTCGGCGACGGCCGCGTAGGTCGCGCCAAGCCCGCGGGCGAGGTGCGACGGCATGTCCGGATATCGCCTGCGCAAGTCATCCGCGACAGCATCTGCAACAGGCGTGCGGACATCGCGTGCCTCCATGATCCGGTCGACCTCGCGGATAATCTCGCTGGCGCGGGCCACATCGGTGATGGTCTCCCGGTAGGGCTCGGACCGGTCGATCACATCGTCCGGACGGGCGAGCAGGTCTGGATGTGCCTCGAGATACGCGCGCTGCTCCTCCTCGATCCGGCGCTCCGCCCGCGCGACAACCTCCCAGTCCCGGTCCTCGATCTGCCGCGCTGTCAGGCCCTCCGCGCGCATTTCCAGACTGATTGTCCCTTCCATCGCCCGGACCGCGTCCCGGTGATAATGGAACCGCTCGCTGACCGGTTCGGCTTCGACGACGCCATCCCGGCGCAGCACGTTTTCCCGTTCCAGAAGCGTGCCGAGTTCGACATGCACGTCATTCAGGATGTCACGCGCCTGTTCCAGATCGGCGCGGCGTTCGAGATTCAGACCGCGCGTCTCGGCCACCTTGGAGAGATCATCGGCGATCCATTGATGCTCGAGAGCCGCATTCGAGGCCCCGGTCTCGATCCGGGCCACCACTTCCGATGTGCTGATCCCGGTTCCGCGCAGGGCGGTGTCTATGCGCGACCGCAAGTCCGTCTCGGCCAGACGGTCCAGCTGACTGGTGTCGATGTTCGCCTCTGAGTAGACCCCGCCCGCCGACGGCACCTCAGACAGTGTGCTCGAACGTAATCCGAGCGGCTGCATGTGCTGGACCTGCGTCTGGATCTCGATGAGGCGTTTTTCCAGCACGGGACGTTCCGCGTCAGGCTTTTCGGCGATCATGCCCTGCACCCGCGCGAGCTTCTCCGCATAGAGGCTTCTCAGATCCTCGAAACTTTGATCCTCGGCCATATAAACATCTCCTGTTCGGTCCACCTGCCCGCCGCGCGCCAGCACCTCGCCCGCGCGGAAGAGTGCCGCCGCAATATCCTCGCGGGCTTCTCGCGAAGCTTCCGTGGCGAGCGAGTGGTAGACAGTTCTGGTGTTGGCGATCTCCGCCAACGTCCGCGTCAGGTCGGTGCCCACGCGTTCACGCTCGCGAGGTGCGCGCCCCTCTTCTTTCGCCGCATAGACCTCGCTGGTCCGGGCGGGGTAATGTACAACCCCGCGATCCACCCGGCGCGTGGCCTCCAGGCGCACGCCATACTTTTCGGCCTCCTCGACCATGGCGAGGCGGAAATCGTCATAGTTGAAGCGGTGGTTGCGCCCCAGAAAGAAGAACTCGCCTTCCTGCGAGCGGCGGTTCAGCACCAGATGCGCATGCGGGTGATCGCGGTCTTCATGCACCGCGATGATGTAGTCGAAATGCCCCTCATCGGTCTGGAAGAACCGCTCGGCCACATCCGTCGCGATGTCACGCACATCCTCGCCCCGCGTGCCGATGGGGAAGGACATGAGCATGTGGGTGGTCTGCCCGAGCTTGGGTTTGAAGCCCGCATCCCACCGCTTGGCAAAGCGCTCGGTCAGGTCCTTGATGTCCTTCGCTTCGAGCTTCGCCTTGCCATCCAGGAACCCACTACTGTCCACGATATGGGTGGACTTTGTGGTCAGATAATCAAGCTGGTTTGCGAGCTGCGATTTGGTATGCGTGCCGCCGCCCCGGATCGCCTTGAAGACCGCCGGCCGGTGCCCTGCTGCCGCGCGCACAAGCTGGGACTGCTTGGCGACATGCAGCCCCTGTATTGAGCCCCGGATGCGACTCCAGCCATCCCGGAAGACCTCGCCCGTGACGGCATCGACGGCATCATTCAGCCGCATGGGCAAACTCCCTCAAGGCGGCCGTGGCCTCGAGCTTCATGACGTCCCGACGGCGGCGCAGCAGCAGGTCGATCTCGTCAGCGGAATCCAGAATGAACCGGGCCAGCCCGCGCATCTGCGCGAGGCGCAGTCCCGAAAACTCGGCACTCGTGCCGCCCACGGCCCCCTGCACCATCTGGTTGGCCTTCGTCATCTGCTTGGCGATCTGCACGACACCATTGCCGACCTCATGCAGCGATGCGCGGTAGCGCGCCATCTCTGCTGCCGTCTGCTCGTCCGGAACGAATACCCCGCCTGCCGCCTGGATCAGCCGCCGCAGCCCCTCGGCGCGGCTCTCGATCCCGGCCTTCGCCAGCACCTCGTCGAGCGCCTCAAGCTCCGCAGCCGTGACCTTCACACTGACTGCTGAGACCGGGATGGCGGCATCCGTCTGGCGCTCGGTATCAGCTTTGAGCGTGTACTGGATCGCCCGCGGCGACACGCCAAACCGCTCAGCAAGCACCGAAGTGGAAACGCCTTCCGCTGCCTCGCGAACGATCTCCATGCGGTCCGCATCGGTGAGACGTTTTGAGCGCGACATGCGAAGAAAGACCCCCTATTTCCTGCCACCTTCCACCAAGGCTGACCCCACCTTACGATAATATACCTTACTGTCAATTATATACTTACGTTGCATTCAGACTTAGTCAGCCTTGGTGTCCGCTTCGCGCCGCGGCCCGCAGGGACGCGGCTCTGCCACCCTCACCATCGGGCGACCACCTGTCCAATGGGTCCCCTTCCCCAGCACCGCCCGAGGGCCTGGCCGAACACGCACGTGTTCGGACGGAACCGCGGGCGGGCGCAAACCCCACCGACAGGGCGGACAGGCAGGGTCAAGGAGGGCCAGATTTGGCTCCGCCAAATCTCTGCCGCAAAAACCGGGAGGCCCTGGCCTGCCTGTTTTTGTGGATGGCCCCCTTGAGGCTGACTGGCCGGTCTGTCGCGGCCGGATCATTCCGAGCGGCGATCGTCCGTTGCGCGCGCAGCGACCGGCACCAAGAGGAGGTCACTTCGGGCGAACTGACCGCCGGACACGGCATCCCTGGAACAGGGATCGGGCCGCCCCAAGATCGTCCTGGGGCGGCCCATCCTCGCCAGAGGATTTAGTCCTGGGGATCTTTCGCGCTCGGTGGGAACATCACCAGCTCCGAGACCGCGACCGGGAAGTCGAGCTTGAGGCTGAAGAACTCCGAGCCGTCCCCGTTGCGGGTGTTGCGGAACATGGCGCCCACGCGTTGGAATCGGGTGCGCTCCTGGCCATCGGTATCGGTGAACTTGACGGGAACGGTGGCGACGTAGTGGTTGGTCATTTGGGTTACTCCTTATTGCGATGAGGATCACCCAGCACGGGGGCAAGAGGACCGGTCGCAAGCGCAAATGCGGAGGGTCCGCGGCCCCGCCGTGGAAGCCGTATTTGTGCTTGCCGAAGCGTGAGCTGAGGGCACGAACGGGCCGACCCCGTGCGATCCACATGCATAGCAAAAAGGAGGGACCCGATTGACCTGTGCCATCACGCAGTCGCCACCATCCGCGTCCACGTCCTGCCGAACCTGGCCGGGGTGCTGATGACGCCCGCCCGCGTGGATGCGATGTTCCGCGACACCACCCGAGGGTCGAGCAGGGCTTCAGCCTCAAGTGCGACGTCTCGACCCCTCGCGTCTTGCGCTGCTGACGATGTGCTAGGTGCGCACCATCCCCAGCCCGTACCGATGCGGATGGGCCGAACTCTGACGGGCTGGGTAGAGGGATGACGGTGCTGGACGCCGTGAGATGCAGATCAAGTGTGACCGATCGCACGCGCCATGAGATATGACGAAAGGACCGCCCGAAGGCGACCCGGTTATGGCCATCACGCGCCCAAGCTGTCGAGCATCCTCCTGGTATCAGGCATTCGCTTCAGCGAGTTGCCGATGTGTTCCCGCCAGCGCGGCCCAACCTCCATTGCGGCGGCATAGGCCCGAGCCAGATCATCGGGCCGGTCCTCGGCCATCGCTTCGATAAGGAAAGCCGCCTGCTCGCGGTCCTTCGCGGATTTCAGGCTCCCTGCCCCATCGCGGCGCCGGTCGGCAATGATCAGTTTGTGGACCGCATAACGCTCCGGGCGGGGCACCTGCACCAGAACGCCGGATCTATAGATCGCCGCCGCGTGGATCGGCTCAGCGATCAGGAAGTTGAGATAGTTCAATCCTTGGGCGTTCACGCCCAAGGCTGGCAGATCACGGATGGTCTCATCTCCGAACGCCGGTGTGAGAAACTCGACCAACTGGCCGCTGCCACCCTGGGCCCATCGCCATGTCCGACCTTGGTCAAGAGCTGGCAGAGGATCGAATTTGAGCGCTGAGAACGTCTCGGCAAGACCCGGGTCGACCTGATCCTGCAACGCAACGCTGAGCTTCTCGAACTGCGCGATGTCGATGTCGCCAGTATTGGCCATACCGCCAATTGGCAGACGGATACCAAGCTCGCCTTCATAGAGGCGAAATGCATTGGTTCCGACAATGGTGCCACCCAAACGGAAGGTTCCGGCTGCGGCCATGGCCGACAGGATGGAACCGGTCGCCCGGTCGGTGGGCGTCATGCCTTCCGCACGCAAGAGCCGGACAAGCCGCGACCGTTCCGCCTGCCGATCCTTGGCCGTTGCGCGCAGCTCTTCGATCCGGTCGATGCGCGCGCGCGTCTCGTCGCTGTCTTCGCCGATATAGATGAACCGCATCTCCGTCCCGACACGGCGCGCGGCATACCAATAAGCCTTATCCCCACGCTCCTTGAGCGTGGGCTTGCCTTCGACACCGGACAAGGCGTCGTCCTTCAGAAGACGCACCAGGTCGGTATAGGCGCTCATCGCGATGCTGCTGAGTGGGGTCATGCCTATCATTTTCAAGTTTTGCTTGGCATTCATATACCTATCAAAACAGGAAATTGCTAGGCAAAGTGATTTGGAGAACGTCCACACCCATAAGAAACGACGAAAGGGCCGCCCGAAGGCGACCCTCTCTCTTCAATCCTGCGACGCCTTCTTCGCCGGGTCCGCAACCCGCATGACCGTCAGGCCTTTCGCTTCCGCCTTCTGCCCGAGGTTCAGCGCGACCCCGTTGCCGCCGAAGAGCACAACCCCCGTCGCCGCGAACTTGTAGTCCAGCATCTCGTCGTTGCACTTGAACGGTGCCGCCCGCCCATGCGCGGACCAGCGCGGATCGAAACGCGCTTGTGCGACACCCCGTGCGCGAGCCCACCGAGCCGCGATCATCTCCGCCCCGTGCTTGCCTCCCTTGTGGCAGAGGAAGATTTCCTGATTGCGGTTCTGCTTGATCCGCTCGCGAACCTTGTCGAGCGTGTTGAAGATCACATCAACATCAGTCCAGTCGGTGGCGCCCGAGACGATCAGGGGAACACCCTCGACTTTCGACTTCTCGGCGGTTTCCCGGTCGTGCTGCTCCAGGAGCTGCCGCGCCTCGAAGACCGCCCCGGTCTCTTGCGCCCGGACGCTTGCGCGCGACCCGGCTGCCGGGATGAAGGCGTGGCCGGTCTCGATCTCGTAGCATTCCGCCGCAGCCTCGCTCATCACCTCTATGGCGCCGACAATCTCGCGCAGCTGCAGAAAGCGCGCTTGCGCTTCTTCAAGCGCGGTCTCGGCGATCTCCGATCCGTCATGGGATTTTGCCAGTGCGCCGATTTTGTCGGCGGTGCGGTCAATCTCCTTGCCAAGTGCCACCTTGCGCCGCTGCAGTATTGTCGCCAACCCATGGGCCAGCGGTTCGATTTCCGCCTCGAGCCCGGTCCCGCGCAACTGACCAAGCAGAGCCTCGAAGCTCTCGCGGATGATGCGGTCGGTCAGGATGTGATCTTCCGGGATCGGCAGCTGTGCATCCTTCTCGGTCAGCCCGAAAAGCTCGATGGTCTCGTAGGTGTTTGCTGTGTCGTAAGCCATATTCATTCTCCAGATATTGGGTTCGACCACCACGTGAGTGTGGGGGCATGGCCGAATGCCTGGTTTCCGAATCTGCCCGGGTCAGGGACGGCGCAGCCGCCGGCTTGCCGGGCGCAAAAGTTTTCTGCGTGCAGCACCCGACACATGCGCGCCCTCACACACGGGACCGCCCCCCGCCACGGGCACCGCCCTCGCCGAAAAGTTTTGCGATCCTTGACGCGGGCTGATTTGGGGGCCATCCGGAGGATATGCTTCCGCACTCATGTGTGTGTGTGTTGACGGTAGGTTTGACCGACCTGAGCAGGCAAACGGCCTGACCGGACGCGGGAGACGGATGGAGCGGCGGGATCGTTTTGCCGCGCAAAACAGACCAGAGCGCAATCCGGCGGAGCGGCTGGGGAGGGACGTGCTCGCGAGGCGGGCAAACCGGGACGCCAAGCGCAACGCCGCGGTGAGGCCGCATGGCCGAATGCGCGACGGACCGAAGGGCCGTTCTCCCCTGCGACACGCGAAGCCGAGCTGGGGAGGCCGCAAGGCTCAGACCAAGATTGATGTAGGGGCGACGCCGCTGCAAATTCCACAGATTGCTTTTCCACGCATTCGATCTGAGGGTGGGAAGCCGACATTCGATGCGTGCGCAACTCAGATGGAAGGCCTCGGCAGGAGCGGACATTCAGGTGGTTTCTGCGCATCGAACAGTCGTCTTGTCCTGCCGACGAGAGGCAGGACAGAATTCATGTTCCTATTTCAATATCTTGGGAAACCGGCACGGTGCCGAAAATGATCGAGTTGATATCTGTGTGCAAGGTCACGTCTTCTCTTGCGGTCTTGACTGACACCACCAACGCATATCGTGTCTTTTGCTGACGTGTGGCGGTATCAGCGCGGTTCTTCCACCAACCGCCGACCGGCTTAATGCAGAGCATATTACGCGCTAACAGCCACGCGGCTGGCCCTTTCCATTCGTTACAGTGCAGCGATCCGGACGGCGTGCCATCAGGAAAGCGCCAATTGTCGGTGTCCGATTGCGTGGGGGGCTTGCGTCGTGGGTCTGCTCGCTCTTCGACATTCACCCTCTTTTTGAATTCATCAGTGCTTTCCATCCGGCGTTTCAAGTCGAACCGCAAGCCGAACGACTGATACCGATATGGATCGAGCGAAGCTAACGCTCCGGGGTTTGGATCAACAAAGTATGACAAGGTGATCTTCAGTCTCACCTCCTCATCCCCTAGCGCTTCAAATGCCTGTCGCGGCCAGGGCAAGTCGTAATAGTGGCAATCTTTGAAGCCCGAGGCGCCATAGGGTTGGATTTCGGACTGCGCCACCAGAGCGAGATGGTTCTCAGCTGAAGCAATTGCCCGCTCATACGTGGGCACACCGTATCCGAAGTGCCGCAACAGCTTTGCAGCGTCGGTTTTCCCTAAAGGGTCTAGCGCAAACCGCATCTTGTCTGTCCACTCGGCACCGTGGACCATTAAGGCACGGATAGTCTCCGGCCAGTATTCAGGCTTGGCCGCCATCAAGCGGCACGCCAGTCGCGCAGCTTCGGCTGTGGCCGCGCTTGTAGCACGAAACGGCACCAACGGACGCCGGTCAACTTCGGGACCAGACGTTGCGACCGAAAGAGAGGTTGTATCGACAACGGTGGTTCGGGAAGCATCCACAGCGCGGTTTCCAGCTTCCATGACAATGTCGGGTTTAATCGGCCTATTGCGCCCCGTCGTCCATAGCGTCGAAGTCCTCGTGAAAGGGCTAAGGTCGCCCGCTTCGGCAAGCGGCGAATGATCGGCCAATTCAGGTTCGGCAATGTGGATTTTGTCAGTGTAGCCACCAACGGTTACGACATTCCAAGCCTGTGCCGGGTCCTCTATCGGATAAGTGTCCGAGGGTTGCACCTCGTTCAACATGATCGGATTGGGCGCATTTCCTGCGGAAACGACAATAAGGCGTCTGGGTGCCCTTTCGTCATCCATTGTGACGCCCGCAGCCTCTTGGTCAAGCGCGGCGCTCCATGTTGAAGGCTGTGTCCCTGAGATGTCTTCATTGGTAACCGCCATGCAGAAAACGCGGCGGCGTTCTGGTCGCCCGATTTCCGCAAGGCTGACGGCAGACTTCGTGATTGGGCCGTAGAAGCGCTCTTCGGGCTTTTCCATTCCCGGAGGCGGAAGGATTTTTACACTCTCAAGTCTGTGGGCCAGTTTAACCGGATTGTTATCAGCCAGCTTCGGCACGAGGTCGCCGTGCAGAGCGATCCCAGCCATTTGTGTTCCATGGCCAGGACGGGGACCGGTGTCGTCCACCCCCCATTCCCGACGAACACTGTAAAGGTCTGCGGGTGAAAGAGCTGGTTCAATCAAACTATGCGCACGATTGACGCCACTGTCCAAAAGGCAAATCGCTGGAACCTCTGCACCGGGCCATTCGATCCGGCCCGCAAGATCGTCGGTCCATTCAAACTGTTCATCAGGATTTAGGTCATCAATGAAGAAATGCGGAGTATCCGTGGCTCGTCGAAGTTCTGTGATTGAAAACCGCGCAAATAGCATCAACTCGATGGTAGCGCGCGCGGCAAGAACGGGAACAACCACGTGTTCTGGAAACACCAAACGCTGTTCCTTTGGAGCGCATCGTGCATCGAGCTTTTCAGCCAAAGCATCGAGAGCATTCTCTGCCGACTTGATGCACCACACCTCCCACCAGATCGTATCGTTGGGGTCTTGCGGCAGCGCTTCCAGATCATCTGTCCAGAAGGTTTCGAGACGGGCCTTTCGGATGGCCTCAATCGGTTCAACGAATGACTTGTATGGCGGGTTTTGACCTTTTTCAGTCAGTTCGCCCGACTGGTAGTCGGCCAGAATGCTTTCAAGTACCGGCTTTGCGTCTTCAGGAACAAACAGGCCAACGATCCGAGTATCGGCAGCTCCCAGCTTTGCAGAAGCCGGTTTCAGATGGCTTTTCTTCCTCTCCAGACTATCCGGGCTGGCGTTCGGTCTAAGCTCGACTTCCAAATAGACACCAGCAGCGGGAGATACCCGTTCATCGCGCGGACGATCTTGCTCAAAGTCGTTTGCTGCCTGCGAGAACTGCCCTCGGAGCATTGCGCCATGCTGCTGGCGGTCCCGAGGAGGAGGGCTTCCGGGAAAACGCTCATTGGTGGACTTGAAGTCCGCGCGCTCCCGTCTGCTTTCGATGTTGATATGCGGTAAGGAGTACTTGGATGCCATCTACTACTTGTTCACTGCCGAAGGTCGAAACGCCTCTCGCATTTCTCGCCTGTCATTCAGCCTGCGCAGCAGATCGTCCGATGTCACGTTCTTCCGCTCAGCCAGGATTGCGCTTTTCACCGCGTCTTCTGTTGCGCGGGCAATCTCAGACTGGCTCAACCCTTGGGCCGATGCAAGAATGCTCTTCCACTTCAGGTTGGGGAATTTCATTGGCCGCAGATTGAACTTGATGATCGTGCGGATTTCTTCGTCAGTGGGCGGACAGAATTCCATAACCAGATCGAACCGGCGCAACAGAGCCGGGTCGAGCAGGTCTGGATAATTCGTTGCGCCAATGATCACGCTGTCCGTGGAATTCGGCTCTTCCATGAATTGCAGGAAAGAGTTCAACACGCGGCGCATCTCGGCAACGTCATTCGTCGCGCCTCGATTTCCTCCGACAGCATCGAATTCGTCAAAGAGATATACCCCCCGGTGACGGGCGGTTTCGTCAAAAACGAGCCTCAGCTTGGCGGCAGTCTCACCCATGAAGCGCGTGATCAGGCTTTCTAGGCGGATTACGAACAACGGCAACCGCAACTCACCAGCCAAGGCTTCCGCCGACATCGTCTTGCCCGAACCCGGTGGTCCGACGAAGAGAACACGCCGGTTGGGCGTCTTGCCATGTTCGCGGAGCCAGTCACGCTTGTGCTGTTGCAAGACAACGTCATCCAGCCGCGTACGCAACGAGGCGTTCATGACGACGCTTTCAAGATCGAAGCGCGGCGGGCGCATCTCGATCAAGTCGGCAAGATCACCACGCGGGGACGCGAAAGGCACGGCGACGGTTTGGCCCGACGTCGCCTTCTCCCGCGCCTTGTCTACAGCGGCCCTCAGGTCTTCTGCGAGTGTACGACGCCCTTGCCGGGCCTCTGCGGCGGCAACCTGCAACGCAATTGAATAGAAATGCTCGTCGTCACCGTCCGCCTTGCTCTGGAGCATAGCCAGTATCTGCTTTGCGTTGGACATGCTCCAGACCCTTGGTGCTTGCGACGATTTCCTTTTTCCCAACGGGTTAGTCTGTCGGACCGTCTCGATTTTGTGCGAAGATCGCAAATCCTCGCTGATTTGTCGACGGGAATTCGGCACCCCAAGCAAAAACGCGACAGTGTGAGCGTAACGCCTCTGGCGAAAAAAGTCAGCTAAGACGTTCCGCAACGCAGCATGACGGTCAATGATGAAGGTCCGGTTGGGGCCAACCACGTCTGGCGTACCGCTTCAGTCCAGATCGACGCCGCCGAGGCGCGGCGCATGTACATGCGTTCGGATTAGGAACGCAGCGCCCGCGCCCGCGATGGCGCCGAAGAGATGTGCCTCCCACGACACGCCGGGTTGGCCCGGAAGAACGCCCCAGAGAATAGAGCCATAGAGGACACCGACCACCAGTGCCGCGCCCAGCGTGATCGGGGAGCGATCCACAAGACCGCGCGCGATGAGGAAACCAAACCAGCCGAAGATCAGCCCCGACGCACCGATATGGATCGCCGAGCCGCCGAACAACCACACGAGACCGCCCCCAAGGCCGATCACCACGGCGTTCACGGACAGCAAGGCTCGCGTGGTTGTTGCCACCAGCAGTCCACCCATCACCAGGAGCGGCGGCGTGTTGGCCATCAGGTGCGAGAAGCTCCCATGCAGGAGGGGCATAGCGATGACACCATCCAACCCGCTGCCATGCCTGGGGATCAGGCCGAAGGCCGGGTTCAGGCCGTAACCGGTGATCCAATTGACAACCTGAACCGCCCAGAGCAGCGCGACAAAGGCGGCAAGCGCCGCGGTTCGCCGGAAGAAGACGCGCATGTGATCCCGTTTCATCATGTTGGCGACAGTAGTCGTCCCCACAGCGCCTTCAACGGCTTTCGCGCGCTGCACAGGGTGCCACCTCCGGGAAAGGGGGTCGCGGCGGCCAACCTCGGTAGTGCTCAAGCCAAGAGAATGGCTCCGATCTTACACGGTGTTCCCAGGCCGCAGCGGCATGATTTCACGCTCGGGGCGCTTCAACGCTTCGGCATATTTGCGGGCATTGTCGTCAATCGTGCCGTGCCAAAGTTTGGAGACGAACGCGCGGGCGTCTTGGACTGTCATGTCTTTCAGCGAAGAGGACAGCGCCATGAATAGCTCATCCTCGCTGATCGCAGCGGCACGGTGCATGGCGTCCGCGTAAAATGATGGATCGTTCACAACCTGCTCGCTCAGAAGCATCCGCGCGAGGTTCTCTTCCGGGATCGCCATGAAGATCGTGTCCTGCAGGTCGGTCAGATAGGCGCGGCGCGATGTGGACACCGGCTTACCCGCCGCCTTGGCCTCCAGATATGCCTGCCTTGTCCTGTCGAGCTTTGCCCTTGCATGGGTCATGATGACATCACGCTGTCGTTCAGGCAGTGCAATTCCGGTGCAACGCTCGATATGAGCAAGAAGCTCTGCAACCTCTGCGTCTACATCAAAGCTCTCGAACCACGGAGCTTTTCCCAGTCTCGCCACCATGTGCCTACCCTCACCCATTCAATAATATATTATCGTATATCATATTCATCAGATCGCAAGCAGATGCGTGCGTCGTGCAGCCAGACATGGAAAAAGGGGAACCGTGGTCCCACGGCTCCCCCTTTCGGTTCAGATCGTCTAATCTCGCGCGTTGATCACGCGACCAGCGACAGCCCCGCGCCCGCGTCCTGCGGCTGCTCACCGCTTTCGATGAACGGGATGATCGAGAAAGTCTGGCCACCGCGCTGTTCTTCGTTCTGGACGGCGTTGACACGCAGGTCGCCATCAGGCGTGTTGATCAGCAGCGACAGGTAGTCATTGCCCGTGCGGCTGCTCTTGGCCATCCAGGCCGAGCCGACGCGGATCGGCGTGCCCCGGGGCGAGCTGACTTCGATGCGGTAATCGGGGTGGGTCTCCTCGGTCTTGTAGCTGTTCTCGATCAGCATGAACTCCAGATCGAACATCATGTTGGCGATGTAGCCGGTGAAGGCGTTGTCGGCGTCCATGGCGGTGAGCTCGCCCGAGATCGAGCCGGATTTCATCAGGCCGTTCGAGACCAGCGGGATGATCTCGAATTCGCCGCTCTTGGCCGCGCGCGCCTCTTTCGTCTGCACCGCGTTGACCCGGAAGGGACCAAGGCCGACATCGATCTGCATGGAGATGTAGGGGTTGCCGCTGGTCGTGCCGGTTTCGTTCCAGGCCGTGCCGATGCGGACCTTGCGGCCCGACTTGTTGATCGCCGTCACGTCGTAATCCGGGCTGCGTTCGGACATCTTGGCCCGTGCCTCGAGCTGGATGGCGATGTCAAAGCGCGTCGAGTGGATCATGCCGGTGTATTCAGCGGCGGCGGTCTCGACATTGCGGGTGAGGGTTCCTGCGAACATGGGATAGTTCCTTCTTGGATTGGCCGGTGCCTGACGTTCTTGCCAGCGCATCCGGGATTGCTTTCTCGACCCCTTGAGGGATCACAAATCAGAAAGCCTGCTTTCCTTTCAGCCCCGCGCACGGGTCAGAGCTGCCGTCCGAGTGGGAATGCCCCCGCGCCTCCGGGTACAACGCCCCTCCCCTGCCCTTCTGATCTTGTTGGACTGCCCGGATTTTCCGCGCTGTCCTTCGATCGCGCGATGAAGAACTCCGCCTCTTCCCCGTTCAACCCGTGCCCGCCCCGGTCGGTCAGACCGATGCAGCTACCATTCGGCACATAGGTGATGAGGTACTGACCGAGCCGGTCCTTGTAGACAACGTAGCCAGTATTGGCCCAGTGCACGGTTTGGCCGGCATCGACGGCCGCCTTGATGTCATCGAGTGTCATGCGAAGCTCCTTAAGAAGAATGGTGGGTAAACGCCGCAAGAAGCCCGATCTTCCGACCGGGCTTCTATGCAGCATTCGTTTGGCAAACGACCGAGAGCTGTCAGGCGCTTTACGTGGCTTGCGTCGCGCGCGCCGCCATCCAATCTTTCAGGCCAAGAACCGTTCGTCCGGCGGCGACCTCGGAGGCCCAGGCAACCCTTGGATCGCCGCAGGGCTCCCCGCTGACGTGCTGCTCGATATGGCCATTGGCCATCCATGGCTCGGGCTGGATTCGTCGCAGCCAGTCAGCCATACTCGGGATACGGCCCTGACAGTCTTCTCGAACATGCTGCTCGCCGATCCAGCGCACGGGGATGTCCCGACCTGCGCTATTGGTCAGGGTCAGACCGAAGACACGTTCAGCATCGAACAGACCTTGGGTATGGTGGCGCAAGGCCCGGTGCGTGAAGAGCGCGAGGTGTTCTTTCGAGGCGTCAAACCAATCGTGGACGGCCTGATAGTCAGACGGCACCCCGCCGAACTTCCGGGCAGAGCTTTCGGCATGATGAAGCGGATGGGCCATCTCAAAGCCCCTCGTCATAGCTGTGCGAGCATTCGACATAGCGGTCGGCGTGATCGAGGGTGATGCTGTCTGCTGCAATGTCCCAGGTCAGCGTGCCATAGCCGCCCTCGTTGTTCTCGAACCCCGGATGATAGTGATAGGCGAGTGACCAGGCGAAATCGCCCACGGCGGTGACAAGCGCTTCCGGCAGTTTGACCTCCGCAGGCTGCACATTCACGTCCTCGACATTGCCAGAGTCGCCATAGCCTTCGTATTCGGCGGTGACCTCGTTGATGCCAAGCGCGCGCAATTGCGCGATCAGTTCCGCTCGGGTTGCTTTCAGGGTGGTTTCGCGCTCGGCGCGCCACTGAGCCGCCATTGCGGCATAGTCGATCTGGGGATTGGTCATGGGTCTGTCCTCTTGTCTGAATTTGGGGCGCGCGCAGGCGTGCCATTGGCCTGCCCGCGCACCAGGAACGCGCAGACCGGTCAAATCCCGATCCGCGACGCCCGACCCAAAGCCCTCTTTGACTTTTCAGGCGGCTTGGTCCGCCGCTCTGGGGGTTCCCTGCCCCACGATCCGTGCCAGAATGCTGACCGTGTCGACACCGTCCCCATGCGGGAGGAACACCCGCAACTGGAAGGCGATGATCTCGGTGAAACAGCCAAGCGCTTTGAGGCTTTCGATCATACCCCGATCCGCACCGCCCAGCTCGAGGCGCATCTCGCCTGCGACACGGCGACGGGTCAGGGTCAGACCCCGGCCAATATCGACAGGCGCTGTAGTGCCAAGAGCGACGGTCATCATCTCCTGCGGTGTTTGCGGGTTGGAGACGAGGAAGCGGGAGCGCAGCGCGGCCGCCCCTTCTTCGCTCAGCGTGCGCCCGATCATGGCGGTCGCCCCATCCGGCGTGACCCGATAGATGCGCTCATTGGTGGTCGGGATGTCCTTCCAGATCGGTAGCAGAAGCCCGGTCAGCAGATAGAGCTTGGTCGTGGTGGTTTTTGGCAGGGACGCAGCCTCGGCATCCCAAAGCCGCGCAAACTCAGGCTTGCTGATCTCTTCCCAGGCAGAAGACCCGAACCGCGCCTCCTCCAGGTAGCTCGACCCGTTTGGCCGCACCGCCTTGCGCATCAGCGTGACGACGTCCTCGTCATACATCTGCATGGGCCGCGCCGAGATGAGCGCCGCGCGGCCGGAGGCGCGATTGACCATGGGGAGCTTGTCGGGATTGCGCGACAGGGCGTCATCCGCTGACAGCACACGGACCGGGTCGGTGACCTCGAGCCCGATGATCCGCGTCACGGCGCCGGATTTCGGGC
The DNA here is from genome assembly GCF_059612905.1 of Ruegeria sp. YKSD163. Taxonomy (NCBI): domain Bacteria; kingdom Pseudomonadati; phylum Pseudomonadota; class Alphaproteobacteria; order Rhodobacterales; family Roseobacteraceae; genus Ruegeria; species Ruegeria sp. YKSD163. Next base: position 66,557 of record NZ_JBXWRM010000015.1, on the reverse strand, counting down.
AGGTCCAGAGATCTTCGGTGGAGACCTGTTCGATCCTTTCGCCTCGCAGGGTTTCGACGCCGAGATCGAGCGTGCCTGCGGCCCGCGCCCGCTCGGTCTGATCGGCGATCCGGCGCATGAACTCGACAAAGAGCGCGTTCTGCATGTGGATGGGAAGGGCCAGCACCCGGTTCAGAAACCGCTGGATCGGCGGAAGCTCTTCGAGCAGCACCCCGTCCTTGTCGATCAGCCGCAGGGCCGTCCAGTCGGTGAAGCTCTCGTAGCTCATCGCCTCGGCTCGCCCGACGGCAAGATCGGCGAAATACCCACGCAGCGCCGCTCGCGCGATCGGGCTTTCGAGATTGTCCTCCTCGCGGAACATGCCTTGCGAGCCGGTCTCGCGCTGGCCCTTCGTCAAGGCCCCCAGCTGGTCGAGGCGTTTGGCTATAGTTGAGGTGAAGCGCTTCTCGCCATGCACATCGGAGGTGCAGACCCGGAAGAAGGGCGCGCTGACCTGGGCAGAGCGATGCGTGCGGCCGAGCCCCTGGATGGCCGCATCGGCGCGCCAGCCAGGCTCCAACAGGTAGTGCCGCCGCCGTTTCTTGTTCTTGGCCGTCTTTGCGGCATGATAGGACCGGCCCGTCCCGCCCGCATCGGAGAAGATCAGGATATCCTTCTCGCCCTCCATGAAGGCTTGGGTCTCGGAGGAATTGCTGCTGGGGCTGCGCTTTTCGATGAAGAGATGTCCATCCTCGGCCTTGAGGGGCCGGATGGACCGGCCCGTGACCTCTGCTACAGCCTCGTCGCCAAAGGCCCAGAGGATCTGATCCAGCGCCGACGCGATCGGGGCCAGCGTCATCAACTCAATCATGGCCGCGTCACGCAGGGCGAGCGCCTCGCGCGAGACAACCAGCGCCCCGGTCTCATCCCGCAAAGGTTCCGCCACCATATTGCCGTCGATTTCCACGAGCTTTTGCGCGTGGATCGGGAAGGCCTGTTCGAGGTAGCCCAGAACATAGTCGCGCGGCGTCAGGGCACCCTCGACGAGCTCGTCGTCGGGGTCCATCGTTTCAAGCCGGCGTTTCAGCAGGCTCTCGCCTGTCGAAACCACCTGAATGACGCAAGCGTTGCCCGCCGCGAGGTCATCCTCGATGGCGCAGATGATGGTCGGGGCTTTCATGCCCATCAGGAGGTGGTTGAAGAAGCGCTGCTTCGTGCTCTCGAAGCGAGATTTGGCCGAGGCACGTGCGGCCGAGGCATTGGTCTCCCCAGAGGCGTCATTGACGCCAGTCGCCGTCAGTGCCGCTTCGAGATTGTGGTGAATCGTCCGAAATGCGCCCGCATAGGCATCGTAGATCTCGATCTGGGCCGGGGTGAGCGCATGTTCCAGCACATCGTATTCCACGCCATCGAAGCTGAGGGCGCGGGCCGTGTAGAGGCCGAGCGTCTTGAGATCGCGCGCCACCACCTCCATGGCGGCGACACCGCCTGCCTCCATCGCCGAGACGAAACTCTCGCGGCTTGGGAAGGGGTATTCCGGACCTTGCCCCCAGAGTCCGAGCCGCGCGGCATAGGCGAGGTTATGCACGCTCGTGGCACCCGTGGCCGAGATGTAGAAGACGCGGGCGCGGGGTGCTGCCAGTTGCAGCCGCAGACCAGCGAGGCCCTGCTGGGAGGGTTTGACCCCCCTGCCCTGCTCGGATCCTGCCGCGTTCTGCATGGCATGGGCCTCGTCGAAAGCCAGTACGCCATCAAAGTCTTCGCCCATCCAGGCAAGGATCTGGCTCAGCCGCGTGGTGCCGCATTTGCCTGCGGACCGCAGCGTGGCGTAGGTCACGAACAGGATGCCGTCACCCATCGGGATGGGCTGGTCCGGTTTCCATTTGGAGAGCGATTGGATGTCGGCGGGCGAGCCGCCGAGATCGGTCCAGTCCCGGATCGCGTCCTCGATAAGCGTGGCAGATTTGGAAACCCAGATCGCCTTCCTGCGCCCGGAAAGCCAGTTCACGAGAATGAGCCCCGCGCATTCGCGGCCCTTGCCGCAACCGGTGCCGTCGCCGAGGAAATAGCCAAGGCGATAGGCACGTGCATCCGGGTCATCATCGGCGCGCGTCAGCTTGGTCTGGTCGCCATCGATGGTAAACCGACCGGGCAGATCACGCCCATGGGCATCATGCGCCATGATGATGGTCTCGAGCTGCGCCTCGGAGAGATCTCCCTCCTCGATCAACCGTGCGGGCAGGCGCAAGTCATCACTGCCCGTGTTTGAGGGCATGGGCGGGGCAACCGAGGCCATGGCGATGCTTTCGACGAGCGGGGTGGGATGTTCCTGCGCACCCGCGATCTCGATCCGCTGCGGACGGTAGCGTGCATAGATATCCGAGATTGGCGTGTTGTCGCGCGGGGTCTGAAGGCTCGTGAAGCTGAGCGTGCGGACGGCATTGGCCCGGGGTTTGGAGGCGGCGACAGGCGCAGCGGCGGCCTTTCGCGGGGCAGATGATGGAACTGTCGGCCGAGCATGAGGGATCGCCGCTGCCTGTTGTACGGGGCGCATCTCGGTCCGGGCTGCGGCCACGACTTGGACAAAAGGTAGGGCTTCATCCAAGTCCCGGACACCGGCGCGGATCATCTCGCCTTCCTCCTGTACCTTGTCGAAGACCATCAGCTGGGTTTCGACAGAAGTGCCGAGCTTGCGATAGACCTGTCCCGGCATCGTCAGCGCCAATCGCGGCGTCAGGAGACCGCAGGCGCGGGACCAATGCGCGGCATCGCGTTCGGGCGTGAACCCCGGCGGCATGATCGCCACCAGCCGCCCACCGGGCGCGAGACGCTTTGCAGCCGCGATGAGATGTTTGGCGGCGATGTGCTTGTCCCGCGACCGATCGACCGAAGAAGCGAAGGGCGGGTTCATCACCACGACGTCGGGTAGAACCGGCGTCTGCAGCAGATCGTCGATATGCTCACCGTCATGGCCCGTCACATCGCCGCCAAAGACCGCGCGCAAAAGGCTCTGGCGAAAGGGATCGATTTCATTGAGCACAAGGGTGGCACCGGCCCGGGCGGCGAAAGCGGCCAAGGCGCCGATGCCCGCCGAGGGCTCCAGAACGGTCTCGCTCTTGCGGACCGCAGCCGCCCGCACGGCCAAGGCGGAAAATGGCAGTGGCGTGGAAAACTGCTGCAGCCGGATCTGCTGCTCTGACCGGCGGGTTTCCGTCAGGAGACGTGACGCAAGGAGTTTTGCGGCGGAGTAATCATCCTCACTTTTGTCGCCACGTAGCAGCGCCTGCACAGCCGCGGCCTGCATCAGGTCATATGCCATGCGCCAGCCCCAGGCACCGCCGGCGTCGCTGCCATGAAACGTCTCGCGCATGATGCGCGCGAGCGCTGAACTGCGCAGGGGTTGGTGGTCGATCTCCGCGCCGATTTGCGCCAGCGCAGAGGTGAGATCAGCGTCGGAGATTGAGAGAGCCGGGTTTGCCAGTTTGGGCTTGGACATGGAGATTTCCTTTGGATCAGGGTCTGAGTTCCAAAGGACAAAAAGCCCGCTCTACACTTTGAAGGCGTAGAGCGGGCAATTTCTTAGCGGGGGGCCTGCACCCCCATCATGGCCACTGCTGCGCAGCATGAAGAACGCGTAAAATGGTCACCATCTCAGGATTTTCAGCATAAACCACGATGTAGTTCGGCCGAACAACCATCTCCCTAGTCCCGTCCACACGGCCCGCGCGGTACATCAGAGGGCGTTCAGGAAGGAGGGACGTCTTGTGTTCAATCTCGTCTTTGAGAACTTGGGCGGCATCCGGGTTGTCGTCAGAGATGTAGTCAATGATTGCCAGCAAGTCGGCGGTGGCCGTCGCTTTCCATTCAAGATTTGGCAAGGCGCTTCCCGTCAATCAATGCCTGGGCGTCTTGCATCGCCTTGGCATGGGACGTTGTGGGACTTGGATCGTCCAGCGCTTCCTGTACCTTCGCCCGGAACCAGGCGTCATAGGCATCCGGATCAGCAGTCAATCCGGCAGGCAATCCGCCTTCTGCGGCCACGCGGGTCAGAAGAATACGCACTGCGTCGGAGAGCGTCAGACCGACGCCTGCAAGTGCGTCCGAAGCCTGTGCTTTCAACTGATCGTCAACACGGACATGAAGCATGGATGTTTGGGCAGGCATGGTGGTTCTCCAATTGATAGGAATCATGTATCTCATTTGAGATACGATTTCAAGTCGGCGGTATGTGCGCGCGTTGTTTCGTCGTATTGTCTCAGCGAGAAACTCAGCCACCCTGCCCCGCCAGAAACTCCGCCAGCACAGGACTGGCCGCACCCTTCGCGGAACTTATCAGCTCCGAGCCCGCAAGCGAGGCCCTAGAGAGCCGCACGAGCCCGCCGGTTTCCTCAATGCGGTAGCAGCGGCGGTTTTGCCGCCCCCGCCTGTAGTGGGTCGCAGTGACGATCTGGCAGGTGCTGCCATCGGTGAGCGTCACAGGGGCCGCGAGCCTGATCTTGTCGCCTTCCTCGTAGTCCGGGATCGCAGCCCAGTCCCGGCAACGCTGGCGCCAGGCATGGGCGTAGCTGTCAGGGTCTTTCAGGTCGGAGAGAAGCGCCAGAAGGCTGAGCGGCGCGCGGGACTCGACGGGGCCGGCGCTTTCTTCCATGTCCTTGTAGCCCCAGCAGCCGTCATCGTATCGGGTGAGGAAGACAGCGCCGAAGGTAATCGAGTTGTCAGGATCGGTGATATAGGTCGTGTCCTCGACAGGTGTGCCGTCGCGATTGGTGACCTTTGCCGCCGCATACCAGGTGGAACCGACCTTACAGGCTTTGACCAGTTCGGTTTTGCGCGTGTCGCTCTCGAAGCTGCAAAGCCGGGTGATTTCCGCTTTCTCATCCGTATAGGTCTGGACGCTGCGGTCCGTGTAGAACAGCCAACCCATCAGGCAGCCCTCCGGTCATCGATTTCCATCAGCGCGTCAAGCGGCACGCGATAGGGCTGCATGGCGTCGAAATCCTCGCAATTGCCGCAGTTCTGCACGATCGCAAAGGTGTCGCAGGCATCCTTGAGGATGACCCGAAACGTGCCGCCAAGACCCGATGGCACGTCGTAGGTTCCACCGATGAGGTAGTCCGAGGCCCGGCGCACGAAGACGCGGATGCTGTGGCCATCGGTGGCAAGCCGGATCGCCCCCTGCCCCCGGTCGATGAGCACCTGCACATCGTCGAGGATGTCGGTGTAGAACTGGCCGGTCAGATCGCGAAACGCCATGCGGCGCTGCGCCATCCAGTCGGTGTCCCGGAACGGGTTCATGCCGTCGGCGAAGGCAAAGGAGGGATCGGCCTGCTCGGTGGTGACGATGCGGGTGGTCGTGCCGTCGATCCCATTCGAGCGCAGATGCACGCCATTGCCGACGATGAGGATGAGGGCGGGCCTGTCCACCGGGCCGTTCCAGTTGGGCAGGAAGGTCTTGCTGGCGCGCGCATGGGCGATCTGCGCCGCGACAGCGGAGGCAGAGAACTTGAGAATAGCCATGGGGATGTCTTTCCGTTGAGTGTGGGAGGGTCGACCCGCGCAGGCAGAAGGGCTTGCGCGGGTCGCTTGAGGGCTCAGACCGCTTGCGCGACCTCGCTGTCAGGCTCCGGAGATTCCGCGGTTGGCTCCGCCTCATCACAGGCGACACCGGCCGTCTGCATCATCGGCGGGCACCAGGCGGCCACGGCAGCGCGCTGCACGTCCGTGAGTGTGGCGAAGGGCTCAGCAAAGAGCTTGTCGCAGAAGGCGACGATCTCTTTCTTGCTCGAGGAGGCCAGCGTGACCGCCTCCTGGGCGAGGCCCAGATCCTCGCCGAGGATCTTCAGGAGCCAGGCCTTCTTGAAGCGATTGAACAGCGCCGCGTTCGGCGTCCAATGGGCGCGGATGTCGGGCATGATCTCGATCTCGAAGTCATGCATCAGGCTGTCGCGCTGCCGATCCCGCGCAAAGCAGGACTGCGTGGTGCTGGCCGTGGCATAGGCGACGAGCTTGGCCTTCTCACAAGCATCGAGCGCGCGAAAAGCTGCGAACTGATCGGCGGGCGCGCGGGTGTCATCGAGCCACGAGAGGTCGAGCGCGTCATGCGCCGCCGCCACCTGCTCAAGCGAGGTCTCGTCGATCTCGTCCATCTTGGCGTGGTTGCGGTATTCCTTGCGGGCATCGATCCTGATCGCCTGCGTGACGCTCATGCCGCGACCTAGAACGTCACTCACCAGTTTGAAGAGCGTCAGATCGAGCGTGGCATCGGGATGCAGCGCCATCGCGGCACCAAGGGCCATGGCTCGCTCGGTCTTGAGGTCCTCTGCCAGCGAGGCCGGGTAGGTGATCTCGCCGGCGGCCGGAGCCTCCTCCCCGGTCGGGGTACTCGAGGCGCCGCGCTTGCCCTCGTCTTTCACGGTGTCCTCCGGGCGCATAAGACCCACATGAAGCGTCACCTTCCCACTCGACCAGGACGCGATCACGCCGGCGCGGGCGAGGTCCTCGGCGCTATAGGCCTCTTGCAGGTCGCGAGCTTCCTCCTCCAGCGTGTCCACACGGTCGTAGAGGGCGTTGTATGCGTCGTCCTCAAGCCCTTCATCCTCCATCTCGAGCTGGAGTTGCTCGAGCGCGGCGGTGATCTCGTCGATGCGCTTCTGGGAAGCCTCATCCGGCTCGATCGGGCCGGGATAGACGCGGCCATAGTCGGCCATGGTCGCGTAATCATAGCGCACCATCGCATCGGCCCAAGCAAAGCCCAGCTTTATGCGAGCCTCTTCGGCGGCGGCACCGAGCTTCTCGAGCAGGATGGTTTCGACCAGCGCCGCATCCTCGAGCACGGAATGCTCTTCCAGCAGATCGGCCGCGATCGCTCCGCCCCTCGCCTCGTAGTCTTCGCGCACGAAAGCCCCGATATCATCGCTGACCTGCACCCCGCGGGATTTCAGCGCCTGTCGAACGGTATAGGCCTGCAGATAGCCTCCGTCCTTCGTGAGCGTCTCGAAGACCTCGCGCTGCACCTCCTGGCTCGGATGCTCGGCAAAGGCTTTCATCGTGTCGAGTGTGATTGTCTTCGCCCGAGCCGCCGCGCGGATGTCGGGGTGGATCAGGCCATAGCGCAACCGGCCCTTCACGGCGGCGACTGTCGTGCCGAATGTTTTGGCGATGGTCTCGGGCGTCTGGCCGTCGACCTCCATCATCCGGGCAAAGGCCTCGAACTCATCGATCGCGTTCATCGGCGCTTGCGTGATGTTCTCGGCGAGCGACAGGGCGGTGGTGACGTCGCAATCCTCAGGGACAAGGCGGCAATCTACCTTGGTCTTCGCCGAGAAGCCCTTGGCGGCCTTGTCCGAGACCAGCTCCTTCAGCGCGGCGTGACGACGCCCGCCGGCCAGCACGGCGTATTTGCCGTCGAGTTTCTGGACTAGGAGCGGCTGGAGCAGGCCCAGCACGGCGATGCTGGCTTTCAGATGAGCGATGTTCTCGGGGTCGTAGGTTTCCGGGGAGTTGCTGCGCACATTGGCGGGGTGAGCTGTCAGATCGCCGATGGCGACGGAGACGGGTTTGAAACTTGCGGTCATGGGATATCCTTCTCGATGGATTTGGAGCGGCCCGCGCATTCAGATGCGCGGTCAATCCCCAAGGGCGGGGATCACGACAACAAAAGGCCCGCTCTACCTTTTTAGGGGCAGCGGGCCTTTATCGCTTGAGGTGTCAGAGTTGGGATGTCCCCTCCCCTACCAGTCGCGCGCCAGCATGATGGTCAGCACGCGCATGGTGGTAGCGGGATTGTCCGGGGCCTCGGCGCCGTAGCGGAAGTCGGAATCTGCTTCATAGAGATCAATTTTCCAGAACACGGTCTCGCCCCGGATCTCGACCGCCCCGAAATCGTGCCAGCCTTCCGGGTCATTCTCAGACTCGAAGGTCTCGAATATGCCCGTGGCCTTCACCGCCTCGGCCATGAAGCCGTCACCGGCCTCCATGAGCGAGCGAGTCACATGCATGCGGCCTTGTATGGGCGCCTCTGGCGCTATCCCGAGGCAGGCGAGCTTGCGGAAGGCATCGTTCTGATCGGCGATTACGGCGGGGTCTGGGCGGTCTGTCAGAGGGTGTGCTACGGAGGTCATGGGTCTGTCCTTTGAGAAGTTTGAAATACCCTTCCCAAAGCCTGCTTTCCCTTTGCCGAGACACATTCCCTCAAGCGGCCTGGTCGACCTCCCCTGCCCTGCCCGCCTCCGATCTGGCGATCAGATAATCACAGGCGCCCTGCGCATCGGCGGCGTGCCGGAAGATCGCGCCCTTGTCGGAGCGCAGGACACGCAACCAGTTGTGGAGGTAGGCGGCATTCATCTCGAGCGTATGCGCCGTGAAGCCGAGCGTCTGCCCCAGAAAGACCGAGGTCAGTTCCGCGACGATCTCCTCGCGCGCATAGGACGTGTTGCCAAACTTCGAGAACCCGAAATCACGGTTCAATCGATGGGGGGCTTTCGTCGCATGGGCCAACTCATGCGCCCAGACCCCGTAGAAATTGCGCGGGTCCTGGAACCGCGTGATGGATGGCATGTAAACCTTGTCCACGGGGGGCAGATAGTACGCTTCCGTTCCCGTGAAGACGGTTGTGATGTCGATGGCATCGAAAAACGCCTGCATGTGCGGGATGGGCTCGGACGGCGGATGCTCGGGCTCGGGCTCCGGATCGGGGAAGAAGCTGTCGGGCAAGCCCTCGATCTGGCAGGCATTGAATACGCGGTAGGATTTCTGGAAGCGGTAGATGCCGGCCTCCTCGGACCGATCATCGCTCTCCTCCTGATCATCCTCGCCGCCGGCGTCTTTCCGGCTTTGGCCGTAGTAGACAACGACAGAGGACTTCTCGCCTTTGCGCACCTTCGCGTCCAAGGCATTGGCCTGAGGCAGCGTCATCCAGAAGGGCGAGCTATGGCCCGCCATCACGGTGCGCATGGTCAGCATGAAGTTGTTGACCCCCTGGTACGGCTCTCCTCCAACGCGCAGAGGACGCGAGCTGCCACCTGCGGTCCATGGCTTGCGCCACGGCAGTACACCGCGCTCGATGATGCGAATGATTTCGCTTGTGATGACCTCGGAGGCATCGAATTTGGGCGTGCGGGATCGGGCCATGGCTGGCGTCCTTTCGTGTGTTGGTGAGAAGTTTGGGGATCAGGTTGACCGACAGGGCCGCGGATCGTTGGTGATGCTCGCGCCGAGCTTTTCGACCATGTCGATGTAGGTGGTCAGCGAGACAGACTGGCCGGCACTTGAATGGTCAGCGTCGACCGATCCGCCTCGCGCCACCCGCGGCACGTTCGCGAAGGCGATGACGTCACTGATGGGTCGGATATCGATGAACGGCGTCCCTCGCGCGACCGTAAGCGCGGCCAAGGGAAAGCGCTCGATCGGCGCGAAACTCGACACGGTGGTCCAACCGAGATGGAGGAATGTCCCACCCTCGCCGCAGATCACACGCGCGTTTGGCAATGACGCCGCCTGCTTCAGATAGCCGAGATCACGCAGGACGGTCTGGCGTTCGAGCCGCTGTGCCAGCGCCGTCTGGCCAGTTCGGCGCAGCTCTCTATGTCGCCACCAGGAGGCGGCGGTTGCGCGGAGCACGCGCAAGACACCTGTTTGCATGGGAATGCCCTTCATCCGGAACGGCAGACCGGAACCCGGCCCGGACCCATCTGAGGGACCCCAAAGGCCCTCATCCGTCAGTCACAAAACCCGAAGAACACTTTCACTTTTCGTGGACCAAACCCATGAAACACCCAATCGCCACCGAACTGTACTGGTACGACGGGATCAGAACTTCCACAGGGCCCATCGGCTAGACCTGTGGCGGCTCCTTCTTCACGAGATAGCCCAAACCGTTCAATCGGCCCGCAACTGCCAACTTCTTCATAAAGCGTGCTGATGCTTTGGCTTCCCGCCGATGTAGCGGATCGGCACCCTGGAAAGGGAAACCATGTCGATGATGGCTGTTATGGGCATAATTTCTCATCGCGAACACTAAAACACAATAACCCATTGTTATTAAATCGCTTTCATCCACCGGGTGGATCAGATCATTCCGCAGCCAACATCAAAGCACTCTTTTGAAGAGTTCGGGTGTCATGAAATCAAGAGATCAAGTTGCACCCGCTGTTCTTCGATGTCGTCGCCGTCCACTACGACCAAATCAGTGGAACGCGGGACCGCTGGCAACCAGCTGCTGCGCTTGAGGAACCGATTGCCTCGCTGGCCATGTCGCCATTATCGAAGTGACTGAGAAGTTACCGGCTCCCCGCGCGCGGGAATTCGAGGATCGAGCCCTTGGTCAAACGGTTTTGGCAACCATCGATCGTCTGCTCCTTGTGCGCTACGGCCCGTAGCCACGATATCATGCAACAGACATCCACAACCTACCTCTCAGGCATTAGCACCGATGAAGGCCAAGGGAATATCCGAGGCCAGGACCCAAATCGCCGTCAGCAGGCGCCGGATAGCGTTGAGCCAATTGTTGAGGGTATTCATCATCAGATCTCAGACATCGAAAAGGGCAGGGGCCGCGGAGGCGCGCAACTGCTAGGTTGGCTACAGCGCAACGCTCTGTATGTTCTTCGCTAGCCGCCTTTGCGCTACTAGCAGCGATGGTCACCAGCTGAGGTTTTACCATGATGATCGGGATGCCCTCGTCATCAGATCTTCGCCGCGACGAAGACGAAAGCCACTTTCACGATCTCAAATACCGCCACACCTCAACCCCCTAACTTTTCTCTCTCGAACACCGTTTGTGTGCCGAGAGCCTACTTAACAGCTGTTAAGTTATGCCATGCCAGCCGCACGAGATCGGAGTTTAACAGCTGTTAAGCCGCGTTCCGCCGGCCAATCAATGCCATGACCATTGGGCCACAGGAAAACTCGCCTGCCGCAGCTTTGGCAGTCAGAGCTCGCAAGTATCCACCAGGCGATCTTATGTCGGCGAAGCGTTCCAGCATGGCAGCAACGACGATCGACGCTTGCTCCGGACCCATGAAACGCTGTGCTTCTTCCCATGCAGACGCACTGATGCCCATGGCTGGCCGCACATGGCACGCCGCATCGAAAAGCTGATGCCAATGCCGGATCTCACCTTGGTAGAAGGTCTTGAGCGAGGGACATGCCGCGATCACTAGGTGCAGCGGGATCTTTGGCAGGTGTCTTGTGTCCTGTTCATCAACGTCAGCCACCGGCTCATTCGTATCCACATCTGGCACACCCGCCGCCGCCCCGCTTTTTTCTAAAGCAGGTTCAAGATCTATAGATTCTTTATTTGAATTATGATGGTGACGCTCAGATTGGGCATCATTGGTGTTCATTTCTTCTGTTTCAGGGCCATCAATGATGTTGCGTGCCTGGTCAAGGAGAGCTTCAAGGTCGGCTCGATAGGCCGCGAGGTCCTCAACTGAAAGCTTGCGGCGAAGCGCGCGGGCTGTGAGGGCAGCCCTGTCGCGAAGCTGATCCCAGAAGCCTAGGCCTGGCTGCATCTCGTCTCCGAACTCGGCGAGGGCCGCGAGATCGCGGCGCATGAGGCTTACGACCTCTCTCAGGCGCCTGACGCGCTCCTCAGCCTCACGTACGGCCTCTGCGGCCCGTGCTATCTCCTCGGACTGACAGTAGAGCGGGGAAAGATCGAAGCCAAAGGCAACGCGGTCTTCGCCGTGCTTACGGACGTAGCGCTTCCCATTGGGGCTATCGCGCCGCTGGAGCAAGCCAGCCTCGACAAGACGCGCGAGGTGACGACGCATCGTGGAGCAGGGCATACCATTCAGGCGCTCACAGATCGCCTTGTTCGAGGGGAAGACGACCATCTCGGCGTTCCCGCCAAGCGCATCGTCCGGAAAGAAGCTGAGGAGCCCCTGCAAAACCGTCAGATCACGTTCCGAGACCCCAAAGGCCGCTTGCGCCTTGGAGAGCTCGCGCAGGAGTTCCCACTTGTTAACGGGTCTGGCTGGAACAGATGCCTCGGGTCGCTCAATGACGCGCAAATGGGCGTGCGAAATCGGCCGCATAAACGGCGAGATTGGTGTGTACTCCATGAAAATGTCCACGAAGACAAAAATTCTAGGGCCCGCGAATCGCTTTGCGCTTGCGGGGTAGGGGCCAGAACGCTACATTCAGAAGTGCGAAAACTGAGATTTTGTAGCGGGCTGATCCCGGTGCGAAACCTTACAAAGGTCTCGTGAAGCTAGCTTCTCGGGGCCTTTTTCTTTTTGCCTGTATCGTGCCTCCTTCTTGTTGGTTGCTCTTCCTCAGTCTCCTGAACGCTTCCAGCGCTCATGAAGCTCGGTAATCAGCTTTGGGGCGTTGCCCTCCAACCAGCTGATAAAATCAGGTTCATCCGTAGTTAGATCAAGTTTGAGCTGCTTGCCTTGGCGGCTAGTCTTGACCGTCGCAGCTCCAACACCGGGGATCGCCAAAGCAGGCACACCCTTTCTAGACGGGCTTGCTTTCTTCTCTGCGCTCTTCGCAGCTGCCAGAACTGCGAGAAACGCACGCTCAGAAACCTCATCGGCCGAGCCGGAACTTCCGGACTTGGCTGCATGAGCTATGGCTAGCAGTTGGTCCCGATCACCGTCGTAGGCACCCAAAGCCTTTTTGAGCTCTTCCCATCTCGGGCGACCAATCCCAGGAGCTGCACCAATTGCCTGGATGAGATCCTCGCCGACCGTCCGAACGACACTCAAGAGCTGTGAAACCCCAGCTTCGTGGAGGTTAAGGACTTCGGCGACACCACGATTGGTGCGCTCAGCCCCTTCCAAATGGTCGCCGTCTAGAAGCGCCGTCGCTACAAGCGCACGTTCAATAAAGCTCAGATCACGACGCTCTTGGTTCTCGAGAAGCTGATCTCGAAGCGCTTGATCACCTTCAACCTCTGTGACGATGGCTCGAACTTTGATACCGAGTTCGCGACATGCTTCCAAGCGTCTGCGGCCATAGATCAGGTTGTAGCGATCGCCTTCCAGTGGGCGGACCAAGACAGGCACACGCTGACCGTTCTTGGAAATAGAGTTCTTCAGGCCCTCAACTTCAATCTGAAGCCTGTCATCCAACCGTCCTTCGGTAACAATCTGCACCGGATCGATCTCAAAAACACCGCCACGCAGTCGGCGCCCTTCAAGAGCGTCAGGAGCGTTGCGAAGGGTCTGCAGCGGCAGGCCAAGTTTAGGCTTTCTTGCCATTCCGCCCCCATGTGTTCTGGATGATTTCAGCGATCTCATCGTTCACTGCGTTCATAGATTCGATCGCACGATCAAACGTCTGACGCGTGAAGTCCTTCTTGTCAGCTTCGTAGAGCGTTTGCTTGGTCAAGCCGGCATCAGAAATTGCGGTCGACTCAACCATGTGATTGGTCAGGACCGACCTCCCAAAGAGCCCGCGAATGAAGGCGATGACTTCGGTCTGTGGCGCGTCGCCGACTTTGTATCGCGTTGGCAAGAAGCGAAGCCAATCGAAGCGCAGATTTGCGCCTGCATCCCTGATTACTCCAAGGAGATCCGCAGTCATTCGCAGGAATTGGGACATCGACATAAGGTCAAGCATCTGCGGGTGAACCGTCACGAGCACACCCGAGGACGCGGAAAGTGCTGACATTGTCAAGAAACCAAGTTGCGGCGGACAGTCGATCACAACAACGTCGTAGTTCGCTTCAACACTATCGAGTGCGTCATGAACTCTCGCGAAGAACGCCTTCGCTCCGCCTCGCTGGATCGCAGCAGGCGTCTCGTGCTCGAACTCCATGAGTTCAAGGTTGCCCGGGATAAGATCAAGGCCGCGGATGTAGGTCTTGCGGATCACTTCGGCGATCGGAACCGGATCGTCATAGCGAACGGCATCATAGAGGGTTCCGCCCTCCATGAGGTCGAGTTCTGGCTGGATTCCGTGAAGAGCCGAAAGAGATGCTTGGGGGTCGAGATCGATCGCAAGAACCCTGTACCCCTTGAGCGCCAAGCGCTGAGCGAGGTGAGCAGACGTCGTCGTTTTGCCGGACCCGCCCTTGAAGTTCACCACTGAAATGACTTGAAGCTCGTCACCGTCGCGACGTCCAGGCACGTAAGTTCCAGACTTTTTTGCGTTTCCTTCAAGCGTCTGTCGGATTTCCCAGATATCGTCGAGCGTATAGCGGCGATGACTTCCAGCCGTCGTCTCGACGTCAACGATCTTTCCTTCTCGATGAAGCTTCCGAAGATAGGTATGGTCGACGCCAAGGAGCTCAGCAGCTTCGCCGCTGGTCAAAGTGCGCATCTCCTTCTTTGCATCTGGTGGGAAGTGTGCAGCGCGCTGAGCATGCAGGTTCGACGCGAGAAGTTCCGCGTAGTGCCCGATGGCGATATCTAGATCCTGTTCTGCTTCGCTCATGTCTGCCCCGATCCGTGGGCGCGTTTTTTATGTGACCGCGCGTTATTTTTCGAGACTATTGCCCGAGCAGCCAGATTCGTGCAAGCACTTTCTAGATTTAGTGGCAATCTGTTAGGCCAACACAAGTGTCGTGTTCAGAGGAGCCCCAACTTTTCCGCACGCTCAAGCAGCATTTTGACCGAAGACGGCTGCCAGCTGGTGCGCCCTCGAGGGGTGCGCTCACGCATCGATTCCAGCCGGTCGCAGATCGCCTGCAGTGTTATTTCGGGGTCCGAGCCTTTGATGGCAGCCACGATAGCCGGCAGGCGGTCATCGGTTTCGCGGCGTCCGGCGCGGCCAAGCACAGCATCTGGTAGAAACCCGTCGCGGACATAGGCTTTCACAGCACGGAGTAGGCGGCTTTGGGTCCAGTGCCGGTCGTGGGGCAGGGGGCCATTAATGATTCGCAAAACATCTTCCCAGGCCATATCCGGCCGCAGGCGTCGCACGTGGGGCACCCAATCCTGCGCGGTTTCGTTCAGGCGCTCCATGTAGCCGTCCTGTCGTGCCAGCCACACCTTGCGCAGCGCGGCGGGGTCTTTGGTGCGAAGCCCAGGATTGCCACCAACGCGGCCCTTGGCGCGCGCAGAGACAAGCCCGGCCTTCGTGCGCTCACGTATCAGCGCGCGTTCGAACTCCGCCGCGGCGCCCAGAACCTGCAATGTGAATTTTCCTTGAGGGGAGGCGGTGTCGATGGGGTCCTGCAGCGAGCGGAAGAAAGCTCCCTTGGCCTCCAGACGCTCGATCACCTCCAGTAAGTGCGACAGAGACCGCGCAAGCCGGTCGATCCGCACGACGACCAGCGTATCGCCGCTCTGGACGCGTTCGAGCACCCGCGTGAGCACAGGACGCGCGCGATTGCCGCCTGAGGCGTGCTCTTCAAAGATCTCGGCACAGCCCGCCGATTGCAGCGCCTCGGACTGGGGCAGGGGGGTCTGATCCTCTGTGGAAACGCGGGCATAGCCTATCAGGGGCATGAAATCTGGCCGTTTGCAATTTTATGTATCACTAATAAACGACCGTTTATTAACGAATGCAAGCAAGTGTTCTCTCGTCGTTCTGGCGTACAATGCCTTGGTTTCCTTGCGCTGAGCGCGATCTGGGAGGTTTCGCCGACAGTCGCATGCGCGTACTATAAAAGGGGCACAAGCAACGGCTACAAAAACGCTTGGGAAATGTGCAAAAGCACAGTATTTTGCACATATGAAGATGCAAGCCTCTATTTTGAGTGATGTTTTTGGTGACCCCCTCAGCACTTTGGAGGAGGTTGAAGAGGCTCATGAAGACGATCTCTGGTTCTTGCCTGGGCCACTCGAGGAAGAACGAGATGATTTGCCTCCCGGGCCACGGGCAGAGCCGCCCGACACTGCTGTCACCGAAGACTGGGCAAAGGCAGAAAGCGTTCACGCTGCGCGACTGGCACGGGTCGCTGGACGCTTGGGTGCTCTGAATGACCGGCTGCTGCGCGGCCCGGAAGGCTGGCGGCATCGCCTCGCTCTTATCGAGGCAGCGGACCTTAGCTGGTTCGCAGGGGATCGGGTGAGTTCTGATCGTCTGGCGCTCTGGATATCGATGCGGCTGTCAGGTGCACAGGATGACCCAAATGCCCTGGCAAGAGTTGGATGGGCTGTTCGGCGCCTGACAGGCGGTCCCGGACCGAAGGCTGACTTGGCCGCCTTCCTGGATCGCTGCGATCCCGAGAACATCGAAGACAGCGCCGAGCGCTTTGAAGATAGGGCAGGCGGATGGCTGGAGGTCATGACAGCCGCAACCGATCTCCACCCGATCACCAGGGCTTGCATGGGTTTTTATCTCTGGAGTCTGGCGGGCCTCGGACAGCACGGCGACCAGATCGAAGCCGCCGTCACCGCGTCCAGGATTGCCGCGAGCGATGGAAGCGGCGCCATCTTCGCGCCGCTCGCCATGGGCGGGGCAGGGGGGCTGCGTGTTTCGGGTTCGCCAGCCGAACGCTTGCCCCGCTGGCTGGATGGGATGAACAGCGCAATTCTGACGGCGATGCGAACACTTGATGATATTGAAGGGTGGACCGGGCGGGCAGAAAACGTCATGGAGCAACTGTCTGGTCGGACGCCAGCCGCCTTGCGAAAGGTTCTCACGGAGTGGCCTCTGGTCTCCGCCCCAATGGCTGAGGCCATGACCAGAGCGAGTCGCGCCGCTATTCAGCGAAATCTGGCGTGGATGGAGGCAAGCGGTTTGATCCGCGAGGTGACGGGGCACGGGCGATATCGCATGTGGTGCATTGCACACTAAGCTTATCGGCAACCATTTGAATTATTCTCTGAATTCAGGCGGTAAGTACATGGTCAGCCATTGAAGTGCGTCACCCGAGCGTCAGCACCATGTTGTCGGACAAGGCCAGAGGTGGAATGTGCAGGTTCTCCGGCGCAGGCCCTTTGCGAATACGTCCCGCGGTATCGTAATGTGACCCGTGGCAGGGACAGAACCAGCCCCCGAAATCGCCCGCGCCATCACCAAGCGGGACACATCCCAAATGCGTGCAGACACCGATCATCACCAGATAGGCGTCATGGCCCGGAATGGCGCGGTTCTCGTCCTGCGCTGTGGCCACGCCGGGAAGATTGGGATTGCGCGCATCGGTGTCCGGCAACGCGGAGACCGCCTGTTCACGCGCCTGGGCCATCTCCGCCTGCGTCCGGTGGCGGATGAAGACGGGTTTTCCGCGCCAATTGACGGTCAGTTGCGTGCCTTCTGCGAGCCCGGAGATATCCACCGAGATAGTCGCCAGGGCGCGCACATCCGCCGAGGGGTTCATTTGATTGATCAGCGGCCAGAGCGCCGCACCGGACGCGACCACGCCCGCGCCAGCAGTGGCATAATACAGGAAATCCCTGCGTTCAGTGTTGTCGGTGGCATCCATAGCACAGCGAGTGTGCAACCTTCCCGCCCCGGAACGTCAACGCGGGTTTTGTAATGTTTTGTCTGCAACCCGGTGCCTGGCGGAGGGAAACTGTGGCCTATCATCGGCTCAATGGTGGGGTGGTGCGCCTTTTGCCATCATGAGATGATGCTCCTGGTGATGCGCGCCGATGGTCATCAGACCGAAGAACCCAAGACCCTGTATCTGGTCAGTATCGCCATCGACGAGCAGGGCAACACCGTCCCCGAGATCCTCTGTCGTGACCTCCCAACCCGTCTCGGCAGCCAGGAACGGCGCATGGGCAGGCACCATGGCGCGAATGGCCTCGAGAACGCGCGGTGCTCCGCGGATTTCGAACCGGATACCGGCGGGCCGCACACTGCGGGTAACCTCGGCCTCCATCGTCACAAGCTCCATGTCCACCAGATGTCGCCTCAGGGCCGCGATATCGACATTTGCCCAATCGGTAGCGGGATCGGCGCGTAGGAGCGCCACGATCTCGGCCATGGCAGCAAAGGCCGATTGCCCGGTTTCCTGGGGACCCGGCATCGCATGCCCGGTCGCGGAATGGTTGTGCTGGGCCGCGACGGGTCCAGACAATGACAGGGCAAGCAGAAGAGCAACAAGGCGCATGGCGGGATCCTTTTGAACGGCACGATACCCGTTTTTCGTAGCACGCAGGCCTGCTCTGGAATATGATTTCAATCATATGCTGCCAGAGCCCTACGACCTTTTCCCGACAACTGCGCGTCAGTCGCAAACAATTGCGGCTGGCGACGTTCTCTTTCGACAGGGTGCACGGACCCGAGGCCTCTATGTGCTGATAACCGGGCGTGTACATCTCGAGCGGGTGGGTCCGAATGGCGAGCGGCTCATCATTCACCGGGCGACATCCGGGACCAGCTTTGCCGAAGCCTCGGTCTTTTCGGAGCGCTATCATTGCGATGCCATCGTGATGGATGCAGGTGCGTTGATCCGGATCGACAAATCCGCGGTTCTAGCCGGCTTCGCGAACCCGGACTTTGCGCGGGCCTATGGACGCCAGGCGGCCCAACAGGTTCAGGCGCACCGGCAGATCATGGAAATTGTCGGCATCCGACGCGCCGAGGATCGGGTGATGGCGGGGATCGTTGCGGGTCTTCTGGATGGCACCGTCATCGACTTTGCCGCGCGCCTCCAGCTGACGCATGAGGCGACCTACCGTGCGCTGCGGGCGCTTGTCGAAGCGGGTCGGGTCAAGAACCCATCCCGCGGAACCTACCGATTGGCCTAGCTATGACTGGCAAAGACCGATGTCGCGCCATCGGTCCCGACAAGCAGCGTATCAAACGTATCGCCGGCACCGGGACCGCCCATGCCGGGGGAACTCATCGGCATACCTGGCACGCTCAGCCCGCGCGCCGCCGGTTGCTCTGAGAGAAGCCGGGCGATGTCTTCTGCCGGCACATGGCCCTCAATGAAGTAATCGCCCACCACGGCGGTGTGGCACCCGGCCAGTTCCGGCGCGATCTGAAGCCCATTTTTCAGCGCATTGAGGGCGTCCTGATCGACATCCTGGGCCTCGACCTGAAACCCGGCTTGCCGGACATGATCAACCCAGGCCGTGCAGCATCCGCAGGTCGGGGTTTTGACAACCTTGAGGATTGGTTCGGCATCGGCCATGGCCGGGAGCGCGAGCGTCGCGGCAGCACCGGTCAGCAGGAAACTACGTCGTTTCATTCATCAATCCTTTTCTTCGGTTTCTGGAATATTGGTCTTATCGGACTGGGAGCCGAGCGCCTGTTCGGACTGCGGTTTGCTATACCCGGACATATCGAGCGCATATCCGCTTGCGGGTCCCCGGATCGGCTGAACCAGCATTCTGTCGATCCACAAATCTCGCGTCGTCCGAAATTGCTCAATACCGATATCCATGCCGGTGTGTCCCTTCGCAGGTTGCTCGACGTAGGTCCCGAGAAGTCGATCCCACCAGGGCAGGTTGAACCCGTAATTCGAGTTCGTTTCCCGCGGATCGACCGAGTGGTGGACGCGGTGCATATCGGGGGTGACGACAATCCACCTCAGCCAGCGGTCGACGGACGGCGGCAGACTGATATTGGCGTGGTTGAACAGGGCCGTGGCGTTCAGGATCACCTCGAACAACAAAACCGCGACGGCCGGGGGTCCCAGGGCCGCGACAACCGCGAGCTTGATCACCATCGAGATCAGGATCTCGATTGGATGAAAGCGCAGGCCGGTCGTTGCATCAAATTCGAGGTCCGCATGATGCATGCGGTGCAGGCGCCAGAGCGCAGGAATGGCGTGAAACATGACATGCTGCAGGTAGATCGCGATATCAAGCAGAAGCATTGACACGAGCACTGCCGCCCAGACGGGGACCTCCAAGGTGTTGAACAAACCCCAGCCTCGGTCTTCGGCGATGACGGCGAGGCCTACTGCCAGAATGGGAAAGGTCAGTCGCAGGATTGCCGTATCGATCACGACAAGCGCAAGATTGTTCGTCCATCGGATGACGCGCGGAATGTCACGCCGACGGCGGGGAGCGGCGATTTCCCATAGCGCCATGATGGCCAGCACGCTGAGGAAGGCGGCCAGTCGAAGTTCAGGTTCCGCGTTGAGAATGGCGTCAATCACTCGTTTTTCTCATGCATTGTCGATTCGATGTTTTCGTGGGCGTGCACATCCGATGATGAACCCTTTGCACCATCAGAACCACCCGGTTGCGACCACGTCACATCCAGATCCTGTGCGTGGCGCTCATCGAGGCAATCCGTTTCAAGCTGCAGAGTCACCATGTGAAACCCGTGATGCTTGGTGAGGCGCGCATAGACGGTCTCAAGGATGCGTGCCGCATTGGCGGGCTTGGCATGGCGGAGATGGGCCGAGAAGGCATGCTTGCCGCTGGTCAGGGTCCATGCGTGGACATGGTGAACATCGAGAACGCCGTCCTGCGCGCGCAGATCAGCGGTCACGGCCTCGAGATCAGTATCCTCAGGGGTTCCTTCCAACAGAATATGCACCGCCTCGCGGATGACCCCAACAGAGGCCCAGAGGAGCACGACCCCGAAGGCCATACCAAGGATCGGGTCGATCGCCAGAAAGCCGGTGAACTCGATGACAAGCGCGGTCACGATGATCAACAGGCTGCCGACAAAGGTCTGGATGATGTGCCAGAGCGCTCCGCGGGCATTCAGATCATCCTGGCTGGATTTCCACATCAGGCCGAGCGAGATCACTTCGGTGACCAACCCGCCGAAGGCCACCCAGAGCATCGGTCCCGTGGGCAGATGGATCGGATTTCCGAGCCGCATCGCCCCCATCCAGATCACCAGAAGCGCCATGCCGAGAAGAAAGCCGCCATTCACAAGCGCGCCAATGATCTCGGCGCGATACCACCCGTAACTGCGCGCCATATCCGCCGGGCGGCGCGCGATCCGCTGCGCGATGATGGCGACGAGCACGCCCCCGACGGCGGACAACGTGTGAAACGCATCCGACAGCACTGCGATCGAGCCGGTCCAGAGCCCGACGGCCAGTTCGATCACGAAGTATATGCCGGTCAACCAGGCGGATATGACCAGAGCTTTTCCCGACGACGGCATATGTCCCGCGTGTGAATGAGTGGCCATGTCAGATTTCCTTCTTTGGAGTGCGGCGGTCGCGCCAGACCGCAAAGAGGACGGAAAGGGCGGTAAATGCGCCAAGCGCCAGCGCCGTCCAGGTAGCGGTTTGCACGTCCCCGTTCATGGCCTCGCTGCCGAGATGGGCCAGCAAGAAGCTGGCCGGAATGATCCCGGCGAGCGTCGCAAGGGCAAACCGCCAAAGGTGCAGGGCACTCAACCCCGCCGCGTAGCTGACCATGTCGAAGGACAGGAACGGCAGCAGTCGGCTTCCGAACACCAGAACCGTCAGTGTATTCTGTGACCCCAGAAGTCCACGTCCGATCGTCTCGCCGACATGGCGTTCCACGAAAGGGCGCCCCAGCCCGCGCGCGAGCAGAAACGCGGCAAGCGCGCCGATCTCTGCGCCGAGCACGACGAGTAGTGTTCCGTAGGTGTGACCATAAGCGGCCCCGGCAGCCAGCGCGATCGGCGCTGAGGGCAGGGGGCTGGCCACGATCGCTAGCGTCATCAGCGCCACGACCAGAACCGGACCAAGAAGACCAGCCGCATCAATCCAAAGGCGCAGGTCGTCGCGCTCCGGCAGATCGATATCGAGGCCCGCAAGATCCGGACGCGCCAGGACGAGAATCAAGAGCCCCAGAATGGCGAGTATGACGAGACGCACCATGGCCTACCTCGTATAAAGCAGCACAAGAAAGGCTGCCGCCATCAGGTCGAAGACAACGCAAAACGGGATGTACCATTGCGGGACCCGCGCGAGGGGCCCCGCATTGTGATGGGCCAAATCCCAGAGAGCATGGAGCGCGAGGCCCAGAGGCAGGGCTGCCCAATGCCAGAGAAGGCCCGACACGGCCGCCGCCCCGAAAAAAAGGGCGACGCCGAGCTCGGACCAGAACACGGAGCGACGGCCATCGGCGGCACCGAACCCGATATAGGCCCCGCCGATCAGGGCCAGTGAGACCGCCGCCAGGGCAAGCGAGTCTGCCTGTTCCAGAAGAAGGTGGGCGGGCATTGTAACCACAAAAAGCGCAAACCCGATCCACGCGGGTGCCGCCACGGTCTTGTGCACCGATTGGGCGGGATGTTGCCCCGGTGTGTCTGGTCGTGTGTTTGTCATGCTGGGTTAAATGGGGCTTCCAGCTACTGGAAGGTCAAGACATGTCTGGATCATTGATACATATTGCGACAAACGAAATGCGGGCCTTTCCCGAAAAATAAATCTATTGTGCGCCTCATGATTTATAAACCGATGATACCGAAGAGAATCCATAGCTATTTCCAGGGATCCCCAAATGCGAAATGGTTCGGTGTGCTCTTTGGAACTCTACTCGCTGCGCTTCTCACTGCGGGTGCGAGTTTAGCAACCGCACAAACCGAAGTGCGGCTCTTTGAACGGGTCGAAGAAATTACGGCAGTAACCACACCTGGTGCGCACGAACCATCTCTGACTAGTCAGAACGGTGCGCTCTATTTGAGCTGGATGGAACACGAGCAAGGTCAAACAAAAGTGATGATGTCCAGCGGTTCAAATCACAACTGGACCGAACCGAGCATCGTCCATCAGAGCGCTGATCTTTTTGTGAATTGGGCCGACTCCCCAAGCATTGCGGTTTTTCCCGACAACACAATTGCCGTGCATTGGCTACGTGAAATCGGAGCGTCCGGCTATGATTACCGTATTGAAATCGCGCTGTCCCACGACCACGGCGAAACTTGGAGCGAACCAGTGGTTCCGCACGGGGATCGATCATTCTCACAGCATGGCTTTGTATCATTACTGCCTATCGGTTCAGACAATATGGCCGTTGTTTGGCTTGACGGTCGAGCCTATGGAAAGCACAAGGGCAAAGCAGCGGCTTTGCCTGACGCGATGCAGCTCCGCGCCACGACACTGAGCAGCGACGCGCGGCTTGGACGGGATGTGGCAATAGACATGCAAACCTGCTCCTGTTGCCAGACCAGCATGGCTGCGACACGCGACGGCGAAGTCCTCGCAGCCTACCGCGATCGGACTGAGGGTGAGATCCGGGATATTGCCGTCGCTCGGCTGACGAAGGATGGTTGGCAGCCACCGGTTCGAGTGCATGACGATGGTTGGGAGTTGGCAGGATGTCCCGTAAATGGACCAGCAATCTCGACACACGAAGATCGTGTGGCCGTTGCCTGGTTCACCGGTGCGGATGACGTCGCTGCGGTGCATGTGGCCTTCTCCGACGATGCTGGCCACAGCTTTGCGGAACCTGCCCGGATCGATCTGGGCAATCCGGTCGGCAGAGTGGATGTTGAGATGATCGAAAACGGGATGGCTGTGGTCTCTTGGGTCGAATGGACCAAGGGCCACGAGGCGCTCATGGTATGCCAAATCACGAGCGAAACAGGCTGTCTGGCCCGCGAGGTAGTTGCCATCAACACGGGCGGTGCATCAATGAACTTCCCGAAGATGGCTCGGCTTGGTCGCGACATATACTTCGCGTGGACCCAACCCGATGGCACTGGCGACAGCATTGCGATGCGGCGGGCCACCTTGATGGGCCTTGATTGATGATGGCGGCCCCACCACGCATTCTTGTGGTCGATGATCATGCCGAGATCCGGCATTCCGTGACACGCTACCTAGAGAAAAACGGAATGCGGGCGAAAGGGGTAAAAAGTGCTGCCGATATGGATGCGCAACTGAAGGATGACACATTCGATCTGATCGTGCTCGACATCATGATGCCGGGCGAGGACGGGCTGGCAGCCTGTGCAAGGTTGCGGCGTCAGCAACAAAGTATTCCAATTCTCATGTTGACGGCACTTGGCGAGGATGATGATCGGATCAAGGGTCTCGACACGGGTGCGGATGACTATCTCGCCAAACCATTCAATCCTGGCGAATTACTTGCAAGGATCAACGCAATCCTCCGGCGCGCGGGAGTTGGATACACCCCGCACGGAGGTGGATTTGCGGGCAAGCGGGTCACGTTCTCTGGAGTCGTATTCGATCATGACGCCGGTCACGTCATTCGTCCTGATGGAAAGACCGACGCGTTGACAACCGCGGAGGCAAAGCTGCTGGCCGTCTTCCTTAGAAATCCAAGAACAGTGATGAGCCGAGATGAGCTGCTGGAGTTGAGCGCAGGGCGCACAGCGGGACCGTTTGACAGGACCATCGACAATCAGGTGTCGCGGCTGCGCCGAAAAATTGAAGCCGATGTGCTTCGACCTCGGATCATTTCGACGGTGCGTAATGGCGGCTATTGTCTGAACAGTGAAGTGTGGGTTCAGGGATGATGCGCCTCGGATTCCGATCGCAGATCGCCCTCCTGGTGGTGTCGGTCCTGTTCGTGGCGCAGATCGTCGGTCTTTGGCTATTCGTAGATGAACGGGCTCTGGCTGTTCAGGCAGCGATCGGTAGTGAGGTCGCCGGACGCGCAGCGAATGTCGCACGCC
Organism: Ruegeria sp. YKSD163; assembly: GCF_059612905.1. Taxonomy (NCBI): domain Bacteria; kingdom Pseudomonadati; phylum Pseudomonadota; class Alphaproteobacteria; order Rhodobacterales; family Roseobacteraceae; genus Ruegeria; species Ruegeria sp. YKSD163. Next base: position 42,203 of record NZ_JBXWRM010000015.1, on the reverse strand, counting down.
TTATCGAAGAAGCACCGGGCGATCTGCAACAGCAAATAGTTGTTGCCGCAAATTCACCACTCGTGCGATTCGATCTCGATGAACAACCAGCAGTCGTTCATACTAATCACAATATTGATGGCGCGGTGGAAGCCCGAATCCGCGCGCTTCTGAACGACGAATACAGCCGTGATATTCGGGTCGAAGTCCATGAAATCGAACAGGGTCTTCTGCCGCTGCCGAACCTCTCGCCGGAAATGGCAGAGATGCACGCCGAGATGATGCAAGGCACGCTCGCGGCAATCGAGATGGAGGTCTCGATTGCCGTCGCCGGGGGCCAATGGCTGAACGTCGCCACCCGTTTCGAGCGACCGCCAATCCAATGGTCTTGGGCGTCCACGCTTTCCTTCGTACTGACGGCAGGGGTATTGCTCTTGGCGATGTTCTGGTTCCTGCTGACGCGCCTGACGCGGCCCTTGAACGAGCTCGCCGCTGTCGCGGAGGAGTTTGGCCGCGGTGGCGGGCAAGAACCACTCACGCCAGTCGGACCGACAGAGGTGCGGAACCTAACGACGGCCTTCAATGACATGCAGGCCCGGCTGGCCCGTTTCGTGTCAGATCGGACGCAGATGCTGTCCGCATTGGCCCATGATTTAAGATCGCCACTGACGGCCCTGCGCGTTCACGCCGAAATGGTAGAGGATCCGGAAACCAAAGGGGGCATTGCGGCTTCGCTCGCCGAAATGCAGGACATGGTGGAGGCCATGCTCGCTTATGCCCGCGGCGTAGGACGGGACGAGGACCTGCAGGAGGTCGAGATCACCGAGTACCTGACCGATATGAAACACCGGACACACGGTGTGCTGGATATGAGAACGGGACCGGACGCGAAGGTGCGGATCAAGCCCAATGCTTTGCGCAGGGCTTTGCGCAATCTGATCGACAACGCGCAAAGGTACGGGCGCAGCCCGACGGTGTCTTGGCGCGTGTCAGCTGAAAGTTTGGAGATCGTGGTCGACGACGAAGGGCCCGGGATCCCCGAAGACCGTTTGCGCGATGTGTTCCAGCCATTCCTCCGCCTGGAACAATCGCGCTCTCATGAGACGGGCGGACATGGGCTGGGCCTCTCGATCGCGCGCAGCATCGTTCTGGAACACGGCGGTACCATCACCCTTTCGAACCGAAAAGATGGCGGGCTTTGCGCGCGAGTCGTCTTGCCGATGACAATGCTCCGGGCCGCAACGATACCGACAGCCGAGCACACAGAAACAGAATTAGACAGCGGATTTTCAACACGGATCAAAAAGGCGTGAAGCTGTCGTCTGACAGATGCGTTGTTACATATCCTTACAAAAAACTGCGCCGCGCGGCGTTCCTTTAGTACCTGAATTTGAGTAGATACACATCCGTTGGACATGGAAATGAGGCAGACCGATGCAGGCAAGAAACCGATCTTCCTTCACCCGTCGCGGCTTCGCACGTGCGATCGGGGCTACGATGCTCTTCTCGCCCTCTCTTGTCAGCTCTCAGACAGTCGACCCGGTGCAGCGCAATGTGTCGTCCTTTCAGACCCACAACTGGCAGGATCACTTCGATACGCTCGGCGTCGGCTTGATCATCTCGGATACTAGCTCAAAAGCTCTTCAGCATTGGACGGCCGATGGGGAAATGCGTCTCTACCCGACATCAGTTCCCTTGTCAGAGGACTTGACACGGCTCGGGTACACAGAGGTTGTGGAGAAGCGAGAAAACCCAAGTTGGGCACCAACACCGTCCATGCGCGAGCGCAATCCCGAGTGGCCCGCCGTAATCCCTGGCGGCGATCCTGCTAACCCTCTCGGGACGCGCGCGCTCTACTTGTCCTGGCAGTACTACCGTATTCACGGCACTCAGGATACGCGCAAGATTGGACGACGGTCGTCGAACGGTTGCATCGGTCTCTACAATGAGCACATCGAAGAGGTGTTCGAGCGCGTCCCTGTTGGCACGAAGGTCAAGTTGATTTGATCGGGCGCTACACTGTTGTCGCAATCATTATAGCTGCGGTTCTGGCCGTCGGCTTCTGGTGGACAGGGCCAAGTGGCAAGGTCGTAGAGCCCAAAGCCGACAGCTCACCCCGCGCCGGTATGGCCATCGTCGACGTTACGTTACCGGAAACGCTGTCCGCCAACGCGGAGATCGGCAAAATGGCCTACGATGCGAAATGTGCAGTCTGTCACGGCGCAAACGCGGCCGGACAGGACGGCGTGGCACCCCCGCTTGTGCACAAGATCTACGAACCCAGTCACCACGGGGATGCCGCCTTTCTTATCGCCGCAAAGAATGGCGTCCGGGCGCATCACTGGAGGTTCGGAAACATGCCGCCTGTTGAAGGTGTGACCGATGGAGACGTCAAGATGATCGTGACCTACGTGCGCGAGTTGCAGCGCGCAAACGGGATCAATTGAATTGGTTAGCGAGAAAAACCAAAAAGGGTTTGGAACGGCGGACTTGCGCATTCGCTAGGGGCGTTTCGGAGCGATAAAGCCCTGACCGCCATGGAACCCATATCATGGACATTGATTTGTCCGAGCACCGAGGTATCACCATGACCCTGAGAATGACCCGCAGGCATTTCATCGCGTCCAGCACCGCGCTGGCGGCACTCGGCACGCCCAAGGTTCACGCGGCTGGACACAAGGAGTTGCATGCGCAGGTTGCCGGCATCCAACTTCTGCCCGAGCAATATGGACGAACGCAGATCTGGGGGTTCGATGGTATCGCGCCGGGCCCGGAGATCCGGGTTACGCAAGGTGCACGGGTACAGAGACGGGTCATCAATGACTTACCCGATCCGACATCGACCCATTGGCACGGAATCCGCATCGACAATGCGATGGATGGGGTGGCCGGTCTGACGCAAGAGGCCATTCGCCCCGGGGACAGCTTTGACTATGATTTCGTTGTCCCCGACGCGGGCACATACTGGTATCACGCGCACAACCGCTCGTTCGAGCAGGTCGCGCGCGGTCTGCAAGGCGCGCTGATCGTCGAAGAGCCGGAGCCGATCGATATCGACCGTGAAGAGGTCCTGATCCTTGACGATTGGCGCATCGATCCGGAGACAGCACAGATTGCGGATACATTCGGGGCGATGCATGACCTCAGCCATGCCGGGCGCCTCGGGAACTACATCACTACGAACGGCGTCTACAATCTCGCGAAGACCGTGAAACGGCATGAGCGTCTGCGTCTGCGGCTGATCAATGCGTCCAACGCCCGGATTTTCCAACTTGCGCTGGAGGGGCTCGAAGGCTGGATTGTGGCCATGGACGGGATGCCGCTGGCCGTGCCGCAACCCGTGGAAGGTTCATTCCTGCTGTCGTCGGCACAACGGGTGGACCTGATCGTCGACGTGACCGCAGAGGTCGGCAGCGCGGGCCATATCGTGCAATTGAGCCGCGATGAGACCTTTTCTCAGGTGGCCTTCGAGGTGACAGGCGACGGTACAAGCGCGCGGCGCGGAACGCCTCAACCCTTGCCGCCGAATGCCCATGCCATGCCCGATCTGGGATCGGCAAGGGACATCGCATTGCTGATGGAAGGGGGGGCCATGGGCGGCATGCGCGGTGCCATGATGGGCGGTCGGATGTCTTCGATGCGCGATATGATGGAGACAGGAAACTTCTGGGCCTTCAATGGCGCGGTGGGGGGCATGGATGGTCCAGCACTGGCGGAGTTGTCGCGTGGCGAAACCGTTCGGCTGAAGATCACCAATGACACATCGTTTCCGCATGCCATGCATCTTCATGGCATGCATTTTCACGAGATCGCACCCGATGGCAGCCTCGGCGCGCTGCGCGACACCACGCTGCTCGACCGGGGCGAAGTGCGCGACATTGCCTTCGTGGCAGACAACCCAGGAAAATGGCTGCTGCATTGCCATATGCTGTCACACGCGGCGTCCGGCATGATGACATGGGTCACTGTGGCATGAGAGCGATGGCTGCCATCCTCGGGATTGGTGTGCTGGCGGCGCTCGGGGCGGCAGCCTATGTCTGGACCGAGTCTGCCGGTGATGTCCAAAGCGGGGTGATGCCGGAAAACATCGATCTCGTGGCCGGCGAAGCGCTTTATGCCGAGACCTGTGCCGCGTGCCATGGGGCCAATCTTGAGGGTCAGGACAACTGGCGGAGTCCGGGCGCGGACGGTCGGCTGCCGGCACCTCCCCATGATGAAACCGGTCACACCTGGCATCATGCCGACCAGGTTCTGTTCGACTACACAAAGCTTGGGGGCCGAGAGGTGATGGCCGCTCAGGGCATGGAGTTCGACAGCGGCATGCCCGGTTTCGGCGACCAACTTTCCGACCAGGAAATCTGGAATATCCTCGGATACATCAAGTCGACCTGGCCCGAGGAAATACAGGATATGCAAGCCGCGCGCACCCATGGCGTGCCGGTGAACTAGGAGAACTCCCATGAAGATCGCAATGGCAATGCCACTGGCCGCCCTTCTGCTCGCCCCACTGCCGTCTCATGCTGACGCGCTCAGCGAAGACCGGGTCAAGGAATTGGTTCTGGAGGCCATCCGCGAAAACCCAGAAATTGTCCTCGAGGCGGTTCAGATCATTGAACGGCGTGAACAGGAGCGGCAGGCCGCCGCAGCGGCGAGTGTCCTCTCCGAAAACCGCGATCTCCTCGAGAACGACCCGAACGCGCCTGTTCTCGGCAATCCCGAAGGCGATGTTACTGTCGTGGAATTCTTCGACTACAATTGCCCCTATTGTCGTCGCGTGAAGCCGCATATCGAAGCGCTGTTGGACGAAGATCCCAATGTGAAGCTGGTGTATCGTGAGTGGCCAATCCTCGGAGAAGGCTCCGTTTTTGCCGCGCGCGCCGCATTGGCCGCGCGAGAGCAGGGCAAATACGAGGAATTTCACTGGGCTTTGATGGGCATGCAAGGCCGGGCCGAGGAAGCGTCCGTCATCCAGGTCGCACAGGAGATTGGTTTGGATATCGCGCAGCTAAGACGGGACATGCAGGCGCCTGAGATCGATGCCCATATCGCGGCATCAATGGAGATAAGCCGCCAGCTCGGCTTCAATGGTACCCCGTCTTTCGTGATCGGAGACGCGCTGGTTCCGGGGGTCATCGAGGCGGATCAGATGATCCGTCTTGCGCAGGAAGCACGCGCCGCAGGTCAATAGTTTCCTGACAATGGGCGAACGGACACAGTCAAAACGAGTGAAAGAGGTACTTTGATGGCCAAACTGACGCGTCGGCACTTTGTGGTAGGGTCTGCAATGCTCTTTTCGGCGCCGCTCGCCACGTCGATATCGGCAGCGCCCACGTCCCCGCGCGCGATGTGGGATGTCTGGGATGCGCAAGTCACACCTCCGGGTTATGACCCCTCAACTTCCAATCCGTGGGGGGTTCATCCGCGGTTCCTACCGGTTCGGGTGGAGGCAAAGGCGGGCCTCGTGCCGGGTGACATCCATGTCGATGCCGTTGCGCGCTACTTGTACCATATCGAGCCGAACGGCAGCACGGCGATGCGCTATGGCGTCGCCATCGCACGTGGGACATTGTACGAGCCGGGTGTCTACACGATCCGGCGTAAAGCCAAGTGGCCCACTTGGCGTCCAACGGACGACATGCTCGAACGCGACCCGGACCTTTATGCACAGCATGCGGAGGGGATGGACGCGGGACCAACCAACCCATTGGGATCCCGTGCGCTTTATCTCTACGTGGGGAACCGGGACACTTATCTGCGTATTCATGGATCGCCTGAGCCGCGTTCGATCGGAGGTCGTGCGAGTTCAGGATGCGTGCGCATGATCATGGCACATATCAACGATCTCTATCCCAACGTGGAAACGGGCAAGACCGCTCACCTGTATCCGCCCGAAGATGCGATCGGCAGCTAAATGGGCACCTTGATGTTGCTCAAAGCGTCTTGACCTAGCTTACCGCCTGGCAGATTGGATTGCCTTGTGACGTTCTGAGCGGCAACCAGGTCGCTTCGACCGGGCCGTTGTGCAAATACCAGAAGCAACTGTCATTCGGATCAAGCCGTACCTTATTGAGGTTCTGGTATGGCGCAGCGAGACCGACGAGTGGTTCAGGCAATTCGGTGAAGGCACCGTCCGCATCAACCGCCGGCGTCGTGGCACATCCGGTCAGCAAATACGCACCAAAAATCAGGCCCAACGCCTTAGAGGTCCCGTTCATCCGGATTTTCAATCCTCCGAACCTTCTCCCAGAGCGGTCGCCGGATAACCAGCCTCCGCAAGAACCTGAAGCAGGGCAGCCATGGAGACTGTCGAGTCGATCTCTGTCGCGTGTGAAGCCAAATCCGTCCGGATGGTTGCTGACGGGTCTGCAGCCTTGACCGCTTTTTCGATTGCAGCGACGCAATGGCCGCAGCTCATCTCTGGGACGTGAAATTTCATGGCGCATCCTTTTCTCACCAATTGGAAATAGGGATTCCAGTTGGTGGAAGGTCAAGCGTTCGTTGATGTCGGGACAGAAGTTTTTGCGGCGATGGTTGCGTTGCTGTTCGATGACTTGCTGCCTCCATGACAGGACTTTCCCATGAAGAAGAACATCACGCCATGTGCGCCGAGGCAAAGGACGATTGGGGCTAGAACGCCCAAACTGTCCTGCAAGCCAGAAAGTGTGCCGCCTCTGGCAAAAAAAAACGAGCAGCGGAAGCAGCATGACCGCGCAGCAAACCCACATGCCCACGTGCATCATCGTTGAATTCTGCGGCTTATTTCCTTGATCTGACATACTAATCAAACGAACTCCTTGACCGGCGATAGCGTACCAATCGCTTGTCCGACAAGCTTACATATCGATACATTTCTATCGGAAACATAGGGTTAGAGATGTTGTAGATTGATGTCGTGGCGACCGAAAAAGAAATCTCCGATGACCCCTTGAGCTTCCAGTCACTGGAGGCCCTATATCCACCTCGAACGCGCAATCGAGGTGACACCCTATGAACGACATCAGCCAAACAACGCTCAGCATCGAAGGCATGACCTGTGCATCTTGCGTGGGACGTGTTGAAAAGGCCTTGGCGGGGCTCGACGGGGTTTCCGAAGTCGCCGTCAACCTCGCATCCGAAACGGCGCGCCTTTCGCTGGATGATCCGTCTCGACTTACCGACGCCACGCAGACGCTTGCCTCCTTGGGTTATCCGGCGCGGACATCCAAGGTCACCTTGAACATTGCGTCCATGTCCTGCGGATCCTGCGTCGGGCGGGTGGACAAGGCACTGGCGGACGTGCCCGGAGTGCTTTCCGTCAGCGCGAACCTGGCGGCAGAAACAGCGACGGTCGAGTATTTCGAGGGCGCGGTGTCCTTGGGCGACTTGATGGCCGCATCGGCGGCGATTGGTTATCCGGCCGAGATTGCAGAGGCGCAGGCGAGCCAGTCTCGCGTCGCACGCAAGGCAGAAGAAGCCGACGGACTGCGCCGCAGCGTCCTTTTGGCAGCAATTCTAACGCTCCCGGTCTTCATTCTAGAAATGGGCTCCCATCTTGTTCCGGCATTTCATCACTTGGTGATGACGACGATTGGTCTCCAAACGTCTTGGATCATCCAGTTCGTCCTCGCAACACTCGTCCTCTTCGGGCCGGGACGCCATTTCTACACCAAGGGGTTTCCCGCGCTTTTCAAGGGCGCGCCGGACATGAACAGCCTCGTCGCCGTCGGCACCGGCGCGGCCTGGGGATATTCGGTGGTCGCAACCTTTCTTCCCGGACTTCTCCCAGAGGGTGTGCGCGCGGTCTATTTCGAGGCCGCTGCGGTCATCGTCGTCCTCATTCTGATTGGCCGATGGCTCGAGGCACGCGCCAAGGGCCGCACCGGCGCTGCGATTCAGGCTCTGCTGGGCCTGCAGGTCCGCATCGCGCGCGTCGTTCGGGGTCGTGAAACGGTAGAGGTCGATGTCGATGCACTCGCCGTCGGCGATGTGATCCTGGTCCGACCGGGTGAACGGATCCCTGTGGACGGCGAGGTGACCGAGGGGTCGAGCAATGTGGATGAGAGCATGATTACCGGAGAGCCTGTGCCTGTGCAGAAGGCTGCAGGTGCGGCCGTAACGGGCGGGACCGTCAACGGCACCGGGAGCCTGACGTTCAAGGCCGCACGGGTCGGGTCGGATACTACGCTCGCCCAGATCATCCGTATGGTCGAGGAGGCGCAAGGCGCCAAGCTGCCCATCCAGGGCCTTGTTGACCGCGTGACCCTGTGGTTCGTGCCTGCGGTCATGGTGCTGTCCGCGCTCACGGTGGTGGTCTGGTTGCTTGTCGGACCGGACCCGGCTTTGACCTTTGCGCTGGTGGCCGGCGTCTCGGTTCTGATCATCGCTTGTCCCTGCGCCATGGGCTTGGCTACGCCCACGTCGATCATGGTGGGCACCGGGCGCGCCGCAGAGATGGGGGTCTTGTTCCGTAAGGGTGATGCACTCCAGGCCCTGTCCGAAGTCGATGTCATCGCACTCGACAAGACGGGGACTGTCACCGAAGGTCAGCCGACGCTTACCGATCTGGTCACCGCCGACGGTTTCGACCGAGACAGGTTGCTGAGCCTGATCGCTGCCGTCGAGGCCCAGTCTGAGCATCCCATCGCCGAAGCCATTGTTCGCGGCGCGCGGGTCGAAGGAATCGCCGTCGCGAATGCCACGGGCTTCCGGTCGATCACGGGTTACGGCGTCGCCGCGACCGTCGAAGGTCAGGAGGTGATGGTCGGCGCGGACCGTTATTTGACCCGCGAAGGCATCGATATCGCCGCTTTGCTCGAAACGGAAGCCGAGCTGGCAGGGCGGGGCCGGACAGCGCTTTATGCGGCTGTCGACGGCAAACTGGCTGCAGTGATTGCTGTGGCAGACCCCGTGAAACCCGCCAGCAGGGAGGCCATCGCAGCCCTGCACGCGCGCGGTTTCAAGGTTGCGATGATCACCGGAGACAAACGCGAGACGGCGGAGGCCATCGCGCGCGAGACCGGGATCGACCACGTGATCGCGGGGGTCCCGCCAGATGGCAAGGTAGCAGCTCTCGACGATCTGCGCGCGGGAGACCGAAAGATTGCTTTCGTCGGCGACGGCATCAATGATGCACCGGCCCTGGCCCATGCGGATGTGGGCATTGCCATTGGCACCGGAACCGATGTCGCCATCGAATCCGCCGATGTGGTCTTGATGTCAGGCGATCTGCGCGGCGTGGTGAATGCGGTCGAGGTCTCCAGGCGCACCATGTCGAACATTCGCCAGAACCTCGTCTGGGCCTTCGGGTATAATGTCGCGCTCATCCCGGTCGCCGCCGGGGTTCTCTATCCGGCCTTTGGTCTGCTTCTCTCCCCGGTCTTCGCGGCGGGCGCGATGGCCCTGTCGTCGGTATCGGTTCTGACAAACGCTCTGCGTCTGCGCCGCATCGCGCCGGCTTTGCGGGAAGATAGAGACACCACCGCACCACGGATCAATGCACAAACCCAACCCGCAGAATAGGAGGATCGTCTCATGAACATTGGAGAAGTCGCGGAGCGGTCCGGCATCCCGCCCAAAACCATCCGCTACTACGAGGATATCGGTCTGGTCAGACCGCAGCGCAGCGGCAACGGATACCGCGCGTTCCGCGAGACCGATCTGCACAAGCTTGCGTTCCTGGGTCGCGCGCGCGCGCTCGGCTTCTCGATCGAGGATTGCCGTAATCTCTTGAGCCTTTACGAGGATGAAACGCGTGAAAGTGCCCAGGTAAAGACCATAGCTGAAGAGCACCTGAGCGCAATCGACGACAAAATCGCTCAGCTTCAAGAGATGCGCGAGACCTTGTCGTATCTCGTCGAGGCCTGCCACGGCGACCACCGACCGGATTGCCCGATCTTGAAGGATCTTTCTGGTGCGCTCGCTGGATGCAAACCAACGACCGGAAGAAGCGCGGATTAGCGCAACGTTTTCCAAATTCCTCTTTTCGTTGGCGAAATCCCTTGGAACCATCCAGTGCTGGAAGGTTGTTCAGTTGATAAGTGCGAAAAAAACAGGAGGGAACACATGTCGGTCGGACAAGAATTCACCAGCCATTCTAGCAGCGGTGGGCCGCTGGTTCACTGTCTGTACGAACCCGATACCGGGTCGTGGCAATACATCTGTGCGGATCCCGCCACTGGAAAGTGCGCAATCATTGATCCGGTGCTGGATTTCGATCCCGCCCATGCCCGCACGTCAACCGAGTCTGCGGAAAAGCTTTTGGGGATCGTGAAGCAGCACGGCTACGACGTGCAATGGATCCTCGACACACATCCGCATGCCGACCACCTGACCGCCGGACGGTGGCTGGCGGACTGCACCGGTGCGCCGCATGTCATAGGAGAAAAGGTCACCGAGATCGCGGAGCTTTGGCGGGACTATTATCATCTGCCTGACGCTTTTCCGGTGGCAGATGATTTCGACCGTCTGCTTCCCGAGGGCATCGATTTCTCCATCGGTGAACTTGGTGTCAAAGTCCTGCTTTCGGCAGGACACACGCTCGGCTCTGTCAGCTATGTCGTTGGCGATGCGGCGTTCGTACATGACACGTTAATGCATGTCGATGTGGGGACCGCGCGCGCAGACTTTCCGGGTGGCAGCACCGGGGAGCTTTGGAACTCGATACAAGAAATTCTGTCGTTGCCAGAAAACACCCGTCTTTTTATCGGTCACGACTACGGGACCGATAAACGCGAGAGACCGGCCTGCGAGGCAACTGTCGCCCAACACCGGGCCGACAATCCGCACGTCGGCGGCAATCAGTCGAAAGAGGCGTTCATCAAACTTCGGGAAGAGCGCGACGCGACGCTGGGGCTACCTGATCGCATGCTCTTTGCCTTGCAAGTCAACCTGCGTGGTGGGCGTCTTCCACCAGCGGAGGCCGACGGTAATTCCTATTTCAAGATACCTGCAAACAAATTCTGAGGTGAGGCAATGAAGAAAGAAATGGTTGATGGTGGTGCCCTCGAAACCTGGACGCCGGAAGAGGTTGAAGCAGCCTTGCGCAAGGGTGAGATCGTCCTCGTGGATGTCCGCACGCCAGCCGAATATGCATTTGAGCACGTCGAGGGCGCCTTGCTTCTGCCCATGCCGTTTTTCGATCCGCGATTCTTGCCGGAAGACAACGAAAAGCGACTTATTCTGATGTGCGGGTCGTCGGCGCGATCGGAAAAGATGGCGCGAAAAACGCTACAATCCGGCGCGAAACGGATCGCCCATCTGGAAGGAGGATTTGGCGCGTGGAAAGACGCAAAGCTGGATTATGTCACGACGGATATGGCCAGTGGTGCGCCCGTACGGAAATCAGTCAAATAGCACAGGCTAGGGTACGGTGACGGATCACGGATTGATCGCTGTCCCTGATCACTATCCTGTTCTTCTCGCACGTCAGAGACGGCCGCACAAAGCAACCGAACAGAGATCAACAAATGCTTCAGTCAATGCTTCTTGCGGCGCTTCTCATCCTTGCGTGCACAGCAATTCATTACGGCGCTCTTCGTTTTGCGACGCGGATTGTTGATCCGGCAGCGCACCCCAAAAGATGTTTATTCATCTCAGTCTCGTTGATCACCGCAGCGCACATCATAGAGGCGGCCATCTACGCCTCGGCCTTTTGGATTGCTGTGCACCAGATTGACATTGGCTCTTTGCAATTGGCGCAGGATCCCACAGCGAATTTGTACCCCATGGATTATTTTTATTTCGCGCTTGTGAACCTCACGACGCTTGGCCGGGGTGATCTTCAACCATCAGGTCATTTGCGGTTCCTGACTGGTATCAGCGCGTTTCATGGCTTTCTGCTTATCACTGCGTCGGGTGGCTATTTGCTGCAGGTGATGTCTGGAAAGAACCCTTTCCGAAAATAAATTTGAACCGTTGGGAACCCTCCAGCGCTGGAGCCTAGTTTTGGATGAAAGCGAAAGGAACTCCTATGTCAGATTCAACATATCAAAATCACTCGAGAGTTGAGGGTGAAGAAAGCAATAAGGCGCACGGCAAGTCGTCGTATGGCCGCTTTCTCGCAATGGTTGGAACGTCAACCGCCATCATGTTCGGGTTGATGTACCTCAACTCCTACTCACTTGAACACATTTATTGGAGCGAGACACGTTTCTACATGACGTTCGTTATGGGCGCGACGATGGCGGTCGTGATGCTTCTTTTCATGTGGGGCATGTACAAAAACATGGCAGCCAATGTTGCCATCCTTGCGGGCTCTGCAGTGATGTTCGCTGGCGCGCTCTGGCTCGTGCGCAGCCAGGAGACCGTCCAAGATGAAAGCTGGATGAGTGCCATGATCCCTCACCATTCGATCGCCATCATGACAAGTGAGAGAGCCGAGATCACCGACCCACGTGTCAAAGCCCTCGCTGAAGAGATTGTCGTGGCTCAAGATCGGGAAATCGCGGAAATGCGCTTCCTGCTGGCTGATATCGCGGCCAATGGTGAAGCCGGGTCAGATTGGCCGCTTGGTAAGTCGGAAGGTCTTGCGCCGTTGGAGAGCCTGACGCAGGCGATTTCGACCCCAGTCATCGCAGGCATTCGTCCCGCTCCGCTCTCGGCCGAAGAGATTGACCGTGGCCTGAAAGCGCAACCGGTTTGCACTTTTGTTCGCGCTGTCAATGCTGATCCGATTTTGGCGACAGATGGCAACGGGCAAGCCATTGCAAAGGTATCTGGCGCGTTGGTGACGTTCAGCGCGCAGGGCAGTGTGGCGTCAGGTGGTGTGCTAACAGCCGACGGTGGCCAGGTGACATTGACGCCAAGCGACGCCGATGATGGTGAAGGCTCAAGCCTTCTCTTCGAGCTGACGGGTGAAACGCCTCTCGCAGTCGGTTTTATGGGCTACTGGACCTGCCGCAGCTGAAGAAAAGGAATGAGACATGCCAAAAGATAGCAATCAACCCGCTCAAAAGGCCATTCTTTATCGGATGGTTATGGAAGACCATCTGTGTCCCTACGGATTGAAATCAAAGGATCTTCTGGAGCGTGAAGGATACACGGTGGAGGACCATCACCTTACTTCCCGAGAAGAAACCGATGCTTTCAAGGAAGAGTATTCGGTCGAGACCACCCCGCAGACATTTATCGGTGGTGAGCGCATCGGCGGATACGACGCGTTACGTGAGCACTTCGGACAGGAGGTCCGCGGCGATGATGAAACGTCCTACCAGCCCGTCATCGCGATTTTCTCTGTCGCTTTCTTGATGGCTTTGGGTCTTAGTTGGGCGTTTTATGGCTCGGTTTTCACCGTTCGCGCGTTCGAATGGTTCATCGCGATCTCAATGTGTTTCCTCGCCGTGCAGAAACTCCAGGATATCGAAGGATTTTCCACGATGTTCCTGAACTACGATTTACTCGCGCAGCGTTGGGTACGGTACGGCTACGTCTATCCATTTGGGGAAGCCATCGCCGGCATTCTCATGGTAGCGGGGGCTCTTCTCTGGATCAGCGCGCCGATTGCACTCGTCATTGGGACCATCGGTGCGGTATCCGTGTTCAAAGCCGTCTACATTGACAAGCGGGAACTTAAATGCGCTTGCGTCGGTGGCGGATCGAACGTTCCCCTTGGCTTTGTGTCGTTGACCGAGAACCTGATGATGATCTTTATGGGTCTCTGGATGCCAGCGCGGGCTCTTGGGTGGATTTAGGGCCGCGATCCAATGCTAGAAATCGGAACAGGCGCCAACGCGAAATGTATCAAATTGTAAGGCGCTGTTCCCATTGACAGTTTCGCAGTCATTCGGCAAGTGTATGGCATGATGCAACGCCTTTGGACACCTCAGTTACGTTTGGCTTTTCTGAAGCTAGTCGTCGTATTTACGCTGGTCGTTGCGACATCCGGACTCGGACATGCTGGTTCACATGCGCCTGATCACGCTTTTTCGAACGTAGTTCATGAACACAGTCTGATCTCTGATAATGAAGCAAACCACTGTGAGTTACATGCCGCATCAGGCATCTGTGAGACACAGCCACCAGCCGCGGGCGAACACCGGTCCTCTGCTGAGTGCTGCGATGGCGTTTGTATGGCCTTCATGCCACCACAGCCCCGAGAAGCTGCTGTGTCTGTAGAGGCGTCCGAGACTTTTGTACGGGCCGCAGAATTTGAACCCTCAGCAGGTGCGACTGCCGATCTGCGGCCGCCTCGAGTATTGACCTGATTTCTCTTCTTTGAGGTTTGTCATCCGGCCCTCGCGGCGCGGCGACATCGTCCAATAAAGTCAGGTATGATCCATGAAATCCTATGTTTTTTCGGGGGCCTTGGCCCTCGTGCTCGGCGCGTGTGCGTATGAGCCAACTCCTCTGCCGATTGTTGCAGATCAACAAGCAGCTGCGAACAGTTCCGTTCTTTCACCGGTCCAATATCAGGATCCGTTGGCTGGCTACACTTATCGCGCACCGACCGGCCCACGCGATTGGCGCTCAGTCAACGAAGAACAGACGGAGGGCAACTGATGCGTGTATCGAAATTCCCGCTCGTCGTCGGATTGCCATTGGTCTTGGGTGCCTGTGCAACCGCCATTCCCGGCGCTTACACTGAGCCGAAAGCTGGCTTCGCCAATGTTGCAAGTCAAGTTTCGCCAGCAATTGGAAAACGAACCGTCTTCGCCGAAACACAGGCCGAAAACGAAGCCTTGCGCAAACAGGTGCATGCGATGGTGCATCGCAAGACCATTTCGGCGGATACGGCCGTCCAGGTAGCACTTCTCAACAACAAAGGCCTGCAGGCCTCCTACGCCAACGTGGGCCTTTCCGCCGCTGAAGCATGGCAACAATCAACCCCTGAAAACCCAGTTGTCTCGCTCGGTATTCTGGGTATCGGAGCGCCTGAACTAGGCGCATACCGTGCGATTGAAGGGCTGATCCGAGCGAACATTCTGGATGCAACGACACGGAAACAACGGCGCGCTATTGCAGATGCGAATTTCAGGCAAGCCCAATTGGAGGCCGTCAACGATACCCTGGCTCTTGCAAATCAGACACGACAGGCTTGGGTCAATGCAGTCTCTGCCTTTGAGACAGTCAGCTATCTGAAGCGCGCGAAGGCGACTTCGGACGCTGGTTCCGAGCTTGCCAGAAGACTTGGTGAAACAGGCGCCCTGAATCGAGCAGGGCAGGCACGCGAACAAGCATTCAACGCTGAGCTTGCCGGACAACTCGCTCGCGCGCGGCTGGATGCGACGATAGCCAAGGAAGAACTGACAAGATTGATGGGACTTTGGGGTACCGAAGTGAACTACTTTGTGCCAGATGCTCTGCCTGCTTTGCCAAGGTCGATCGGTCGCGTCACGGGCGTGGAGGCTAAAGCCCTTCGAAACCGTGTCGACTTGCGGGTCGCCAAACTCGGTCTTGAAGCCCAAGCAAAAGCGTTTGGCCTGACGGATCAGACACGGATCGTAAGCGACCTCGAGATCGTCGGTGGCTTTGAACTCGAACGAGAGGCGGAGGACGGCGAGACCGAAAGCGAAACCACTCCACAGGTCGAGATCGAGTTCGCGATCCCGATCTACGACACCGGCAAGGCACGCATGCGCAAAGCCGAACTTATGTATCTGCAATCGGCCAACGTATTAGCTGAAAAAGCCGTTGACGTACGCTCCGAAGCGAGAGGTGCCGAAGCAGCTTATCATGCCTCGTACAAGATCGCCCGTCATTATCGGGACGTTCTAGTCCCGTTGCGCACGACGGTCGAGGAGGAGGGCCTGCTTTCCTACAACGGGATGATCACCAACACTTTTGAATTGCTGACGGACGTCCGTCAAAAACTGGCCGCTTCCTTGGAAGCAGCTAACGCGAAGCGCGACTTCTACATCGCTCAAGCCAACGTGACAGCCGCGATCTACGGCGGTGGAGTTGCTGGTGGCGGCGGTGGCGAAGGCGCAGCAGTAGCCGCTGGCGGTGGCGCACCACACTGAAAGGAATGATGATATGTTAAATAGACGTCAACTACTCGGAGCCGGTGCCGCAGGTGCGACGCTGGTATCCTCCAAAGCCTGGGGCCAGACACTGAACATGGGTCTGCCGGAAGCGGCACTGATGGATACCGCTGCCACACAGGTGACGCCGCGCCCCTCTTCGGGCGTGGATTATACCCCTGTTGTCACGCTGAACGGCTGGACGTTGCCTTATCGGATGAACAACGGCGTCAAGGAATTCCATCTTGTTGCCGAACCCGTCGAACGCGAGATGGCCGACGGCATGATCGCGCATCTCTGGGGCTACAATGGCCAATCGACCGGTCCCACGATCGAGGCGGTGGAAGGTGACCGTATCCGAATTTACGTCACCAACAAGCTGCCGGAAGCGACTTCCGTGCATTGGCACGGATTGATCCTGCCATCAGGCATGGACGGTGTTGTTGGATTGAGCCATCCCGGCATCAAACCAGGAAAGACATTCGTCTACGAATTCGACCTGATCAAATCCGGGACCTTCATGTACCACCCGCATGCGGATGAAATGACCCAAATGGCGATGGGCATGATGGGGATGTTCGTGGTCCACCCGAAGGACCCGACGTTCATGCCAGTGGACCGCGATTTCCTGATCATGCTGAACGCGTTCGACATTGATCCAGGTACCTATGTCCCTCGCATCATGACGATGACAGACTTTAACCTCTGGACGTGGAACAGTCGCATTTTCCCGGACATCGACCCGCTGGTCGTCAACAAGGGCGACCGCGTACGGGTTCGGGTCGGCAACCTGACCATGACAAACCACCCAATTCACATGCACGGCTACGACTTCAAAGTCACCTGTACGGACGGTGGTTGGGTTCCGGAGTCCGCTCAATGGCCGGAGGTCAGCATCGACATCCCGGTGGGTGCGATGCGCGCCTACGAATTTGTCGCAGACCACTTGGGGGATTGGGCGATTCACTGTCACAAATCGCACCACACAATGAATGCGATGGGACACGACGTGCCCACATTCATCGGTGTGAACAAGAAGCCGCTCACGCAAAAAATCCGCCAGTTTCAACCCGAGTATATGCCCATGGGGACAGCTGGCATGGGCGACATGGGCAAAATGACCATGGAGCTGCCGGACAACACAATCCCGATGATGAATGGCTGGGGCCCGCATGGGCCGCTTGAGATGGGCGGCATGTTCTCAGTCGTGAAGGTGCGGGACGGCATCGACGCGGACGATTACTCTGATCCGGGCTGGTACGAAAATCCTCCCGGTGAGCAAGCCTACGAATGGACTGGGGAATTGCCGGAATTCGCGTCGAACCACAGCCCCAAAACAATCCTCACTCCGAAGCCAACCTCTAAAGGCTAACCGGCCTTTACAGGAACTCGAACCAACTCAAAAAACAGGAAAAACTGATGAAGAACCTTCTTTTGACAACAGCGATCGCTCTGACGCTTGGGATGCCAGTCTATGCTGCAGGCACCCATTCTGGCGGTCATGACGAAGTAAAAACCGACGAGGCGCACGGTCACGGCGAGGAGGCCCATGGCCACGGCAATGATGCTCACGGCGACGCGCACGCTGAGATGGCGGCGGGCATGCCGGGAATGGCGAATGAAGTTTCGCGGACGATCAATGTGATCATGCGCGAAACGGACGACGGCGAGATGATCTTTGAACCGAGGAGTTTTGAGTTCGAAGAGGGTGAAACGATCCGCTTCAATGTGATGAATGAGGGCGAAATTGAGCATGAATTCGTCATTGACGATGTCGCCGGAAACGCCAAGCACAAGGAAGCGATGGCGGCCATGGATATGGAGCATGACGACCCGAACTCGATACGTCTCGATGAAGGCAAATCGGGGGAGGTCATCTGGAAGTTCTCGAACGCAGGGACGTTCGAATTCGCTTGTCTGATCCCAGGTCACTACGAATCCGGCATGCATGGGCCCATCAAAGTGTCGCAGAAGGTCGCCCAAGCCGAGGTGGAGTACACCCAGGGCACGGTCAAGAAAATCGATGCCAAGGGCGGCAAGGTGACGATCAACCACGGGCCGCTGCTCAACCTCGACATGCCCGCGATGACAATGGTGTTCAGAGCCGATGAGGCAATGATTGCCAAGATGTCTGAGGGTCAAGCTATCGAATTCGTGGCAGAGCCAGTGAAGGGCAAGCTGACCGTCACTCAACTCAAGTGATCTCCAAAGGAGGCGGTGCCCGGTATCGCCTCCTTTCACCTCACCTCGGTTTTGAATGGAGTGACGATGCTGCTCAGTTACACACTTCTCAAATTTGGCCGCTGGTGCAAGAAACCGAAACGGCTGACAATAATGCTGACTTTAGGGGTCAGCATCAGCCTGTCATCCCAAGTTGTCTTCGCAGACTCTGGAATTGGCGACCGGCCGCATGAGAAGGCCTACGACCATCCTGGGCACGTTGCAATCGGAAGACCGGGCGCTGGCGCTAATATTAGCCGCACCATCGCAGTGAACATAAAAGAAACCGAGAGCGGCTATATGCTGTTTGAACCTGATGTGATCCACATCGAGCACGGTTCTGTGGTGCGGTTTGAGATTACCAACTCAGGGTCTATCGATCACGAGTTTTTTCTGGGATCATTTAATGAGATCGCCAAGCATCAGAAATGGATGCGAAGGCATCCTGATATGGAGCACGACGATCCGAATTCGGTCACAATCCCAAGCGCAAAGACTGCGACGTTGGATTGGGAGTTTTCGGACATAACCAATCTGGAATTTGTTTGTCTGATCCCGGGTCATCGTGAGGCAGGCATGTTCGGCGTGATCATCGTGCATGACCATTTCCGCCCCAGATCAAAGGGTTAAGAGTTTGACGCATGTCCCTTTTGGATAGATATCATGTCATCGTTCACGAAATATCCTCCGTGTTTGGGTATGATTATCATGATTCCACCCCTGATTGGGTTCACCCTTTCATACACCTGATCCTCGTTTTGGCGCCGGCACTTCTGGCCGCCGTTGCAAGTTATCTCACGGTTCGACTTGTTCTTAAACATTGGCGTCGTTCGAGAATAGTCACACCGCAGAAGGAATGGATCCGCGGTCTGGATCCTCGTCTATTTAGCTCCGTCCTGCGGCATTCGCGAAAGCAACAGGCAATGATGATCACGTTGAGCCTTGTCGCCATGCCCATATTGTATCTGACACTCGAGTTGCCGAAGCAAATCGTGAACAATGCATTGGACTCTGATCGGTTCCCAGTCCGTTTTTGGGACTATGAATTTGACCAGGTGGCGTTCCTCCTTGTTTTGTGTGGCCTCTACTTGTTTGCCATCATACTTAGCGGACTGAACAAATACATCCTGAACGTCTTCAAGGGCTATGTTGCCGAGAGGTTCCTGCGTCGCTTCAGATTATTGGTTTTCCGTCAGTGGCGCAGTGATCCGGATTCCAAGAACCAGAGTGAGATTGTTCCCATACTCGCACAGGAGGTTGAGCCAATCGGTGGCTTCGCGGCCGACGTGCTTACGCTACCCATCATGCAGGGGGGAACCCTTGCGACCATTCTCTTGTTCATGTTCATGCAAGACCCGGTTTTGGGTGCAGCTGCGCTGACTGTCTTGCCGATACAACTTATCCTGCTTCCAAAACTGCAAAGACGGGTGAATATCCTTTCTAGAAAGCGAATTTCCGAGGTTCGCCAACTGGGCAAGCTTCTGAGCGACCAACTACGAGGAGAGGCAGCCGGGTCCCAGCCTCTTTTACGGACAAGCACCAGCTTTCGTGAGCTTGAGCAAGTAAGACGTCGCATTTTCCAGTTGAAATTCTTTATTAAGTCTTTGAACAACTTTTTGACCGCGCTGACGCCATTCCTATTCTACTCCCTAGGAGGGTACTTCGTTATCGAAGGACGCATCAGCCTTGGTGCGCTAGTTGCTGTGCTGGCGGCACACAAAGATTTTTCAGCGCCTCTGAAAGAGCTGTTTCGCTATTATCAGACTCTGGAAGACACCCGGATTAGATATCACGAGATAACCACATTCTTCTCAAAGGTTGAGGCAAACCGAAAGGAAGTGCCAAGGCATGATTTTGCTTTGGAGGTAGTACATGCGTGATTTTCGTTCTGCTTCCGGTGGGTGATTAGGAGAAGTCTGCCGACGTATGTGGGCGGACCAAACATCGAAGGAATAACAATAATGAGATTGGCGGCCCTATTCTTTGCCTTAGTCGCGTTGGCGGCAGGTGTTTGGTAGGCGTTTTGTATGATCAATTGGATTGTCGCCAGGGCTGCGTTTTGAATCTATTGCGTGTGCAATTTTGGTATTGCCCTCGATCGACAGTTACCAACCGGATGATTTCCGGAAATTCCCGCTGCTGTTGACATGAAAAAGGAAGCCCAGTGTCGCTGACGACAACAACCAAGATCGTTATGGCCATGCTTTTGTGGGCCCTGTGCTTCCCGCTGATCACGGCGGGACTGCAGTATTCGCCACATCTGACGTTTGCGACACTGCGTGCGGTTCTGGCCGGTGTCGCGTTGGTGCTTATTGCAATATTTTTGGGTCGGCCGATTCCGCATGGCCGTCGCACATGGCTGACGCTTTGTGTTGTTGGCGTTGGCGCGACAAGTCTGGGTTTCGTGGGAATGTTTCATGCGGCAGAATTCGTATCTCCCGGACTCGCTACAGTTGTCGCCAATGCTCAGCCGCTACTTGCCGCGATGCTCGGTGTCGCATGGCTTGGCGAGCGACTGGCGAAGGTCGGGTGGGGCGGGCTCTTGATCGGTTTCGCCGGGATACTTGTGATCGCACTGCCGCAATTGGAAAACGAAGTGCAGGATGAAACGGCCATCGGCTTTGCGTACATTGTTCTAGCAGCCGTTGGAGTGACGATCAGCAACGTGGCTATCAAATCTATCGCAGGTGAGGTTGACGGTCTGTTTGCAATGGGATTTCAGATGCTGATCGGCAGCGTGCCTCTTGCCGTGGCGGCCCTACTCCTTGAAGATCAATCTGCCATCCAATGGACATCGGTTTTCGTAATGTCGCTGTTGGGTCTGGCCTTGTTTGGCTCTGCATTGGTTTACTGGCTTTGGTTTTCTGTGCTGGAGGTCGTGGAACTAAACCGAGCGATCGTGTTCAGCTTCTTAGTGCCGATTTTCGGCCTCACAATTGGTGCACTGTTCTTTGGCGAGCGTCTTTCCGCTGTCCAACTCTTCGGCATCTTATTGGTCATTGTGGGCATTTCGTTCGTCAATCTTAACGGTAGACTGCAGGATCAGCTTAGCAAAATCTAGAAAGGAAAAAATCAATTCAATGAGTTAAGGCGCTCCGGTTATCGTGGTTGTCGTCGTCGAATGACTTCTCAGCAAAACGGAAGAGTCTTCATGGAATTCGGCGCGATGAAACGAAAGGAGGATGGATAGTTCATGTTAGCGTCTCGAAGCATTGAATGTGAAGAAAGACGATGATCTCGTTGTTGATCGATTAAATCTCTGAAAACTTGGAAAGGACAGGAACGTTATGGTACTGCAAGATACCGGAAAAGCGAAGGTGCCGGACACCTCGCCGGAACGTGCGTTGCTGGATGGACGGACCGCGTTTCTGGGGTTTCTGATCAAACGGCTTGGAAATCGGGCGGATGCAGAGGATGTCCTGCAAGACTTCTGCATTCGCGTGCTGGGACGCAAGGATCAGCTCAGAGACGTCGAACGGATGGATGCCTGGCTCTATGCGATCCTGAGGTCCACTTTGAATGACTTCTACCGCAAGGGCATGCGGCGTGGTCGATTGGATGCGGCAGTGGCGCGCGAACCGGAGGAATGGATCGCCGATGCGCCGACTCAGATGGCGCGGTTGTGCACCTGTCATCGCGGACTAATCTCCGAACTGCGCCCGGCGGATTCGGAACTACTCCGGCGCATCGACTTCGGCGAAGAGGACCGCGAGCACGTAGCGCGCGACCTTGGACTGACCCGCAACGCCCTTGGCGTTCGGCTACACCGGGCGCGCACGGCTCTGCGCGAGGCGCTGACAAATCATTGCGGCGCTTGCTGCCAAGATGACCGTGACGATTGCTATTGTCAGCCTGAGGGTTGCAAGAACGCCGAGCACGAAACTGATTGCGAAGCAGAGCAGCAGAGTTCCTGATCGAAACGCGGTCGGTTCTGTAACGTTTTCCGTCCACCGACGTCTTCTTCTGTGACTTCGCCTTATAGCAGCACAGCAGGAGGAACCGGAACATGCCACGGGTCAGGACGAATGGGCGCTCGAGAACAACGGAATCGTCGCGGGATGCCGCCGTTCCGGGGCTCGTGTCGCGGATGATATGCAATTGTGCAGAGCCTCCCGCGCATTCAGACGCTCCGATGGCACTGGCCTTATTCCATCGCGTGGGAGTCTTGAAGCAACCCTTGGAATTGGCAGCGCGCGCACTGGGTCTGAAACCCGGTGATGCGGCCTACCTGCTGGCCGGTCTGCGCGAGGATGTCGCAAAGGACATGGCACTTGCGCTTCTTGCAGGGCGGCCATCCAGAGAAATCAATGATCAGAAGGGAACTGATGATGAATAAGAGCTTGCGACTTGCAACTGTGACGCCCACTCAATCCTCACAACCTGTGCCGGAACAGACCTCGGCTGGCGCGAATGTGCCGTACGCCCAAGACGCCTTCGAACGCTGGCTGCTGTTCCTTGATACCTTACGTGAACGCGCGGATAACATGATCGCGCATGACCGGCGGGGCATGCCGCCGCTTCTGGATTTCGATTACGAGCTTTCGCTGGATGCCCGCACTTTCGAGCGGCCCGCCAATTATGCGCTGCTCAGGATCACGCGAGTTGGAGACGATTGCTGGGAGGATTGCGTGGACGAGGCGAAACCGCCGGTCATCGTCATCGATCCGCGCGCAGGGCACGGGCCGGGCATTGGCGGCTTCAAGCACGACAGCGAAGTCGGCATGGCTATGCACGAGGGCCATCCAGTCTATTTCGTGATCTTCTTTCCAGAACCCATGCCCGGCCAGACGCTGGCTGACGTACACCATGCCCTGCGCGATTTTGTCTCCGAAGTCGCCCGCCGTCATCCGGATACAGCGCCTGTTCTCTACGGCAATTGCCAGGCCGGATGGGCAGTCGCGCTGCTGGCCGCCGATTGCGACGGTCTGACCGGGCCCATCGTGTTGAACGGCTCTCCGCTCAGCTATTGGTCGGGCGAGGCGGCCACCAGCCCGATGCGGATGCTCGGCGCGCTCACCGGCGGGTCGTGGGCGGCGCACATGATCGCCGATCTGGGCGACGGGCGGTTTGATGGCGCGTGGCTGGCGCAGAACTTCGAGACCCTGCAACCCGAAAAGGCGATCTGGGAGAAATACGCCAACCTCTTTTCCCATGCCGACACCGAGCGTGAGCGGTTCCTCGACTTCGAACGCTGGTGGAATGGTTACTACACGCTGAGCCGCGAGGAAATTCTTGGCATCACGCAGAACCTTTTTATCGGCAACCGGCTGGAGCAGGGCGAGATGCAACTGGACGCACATTGCACCATCGACCTGAAACGGATTCGCAACCCGATCATCGTCTTTACCTCGGAGGGCGACAACATCACCCCGCCGCAGCAGGCGTTGGGCTGGATTGCCAAGCTGTATCCTGACACCGATGCGCTCAAGGCCGCAGGACAGCGCATCGTCTACATGACGCACGAGACTGTCGGGCATCTGGGTATCTTCGTCTCCGGTTCCGTCGCGCGGCTTCAGCATCGGGCGATCCTGGAAAGCCTCGAGACGGTCGAGACGCTGGCGCCCGGGCTTTACGAGATGCTCATCGACAGCCGTTCCGGCAAGGCAAAGCGCAAGACCGGCGACTACGACGTGCGCTTCGAGCCGCGCGACGTCGACGATCTCGGTTTTGGATCAGACCATGGAGCGCTGGCCCAGGTCGCGCAGATGTCACGGATCAACGAGGCGGCCTATTCGACATTTGTTGGCCCTTGGATCAAGGCCGCGACGTCCCCCGCCAGTGCCGAGATGCTGCGCGTCCTGCATCCGATGCGATGGACCAGAACGATGTTTTCCGACCGTGTGAACCCATGGATGGCATTAGTGAAATCAACCGCGGAAACCGTACGCGAGACGCGGAATCCCCTGCCGAAAGACCATCCTGCCATTCTTTTTGAACGCGCGCTGTTGGCGCGTACCGGCGAGAGCCTGGCGTCATTGCGCAACGCGCGCGACGCATGGCTCACACATGTCTTTGGCGTGATGTACGGCAGTTTCCCCATCGCTGCCACTGGCACGCAGGCAGACATTCAGACCACCACATCCAGCAAGGAGTGAACGATCATGGAATGGCTTACTGAAAACTGGATTCTGGTCCTCGTGATCGGCGGAATGGCTGCGATGCATCTCTTCGGGCATGGACACGGTGGGCATAAGCACGGCAAGACCGCGAAGCGTCAAACTGCACAGAAGAAGGTGCTAGACGCACCCGCCGATACCCGGGTTCAACCGGAAGATGCCTGACTTCCCCGAATGCTGCGATCCTATGGGACTTTTGGACCTGTCCGGTCGCAAGGGCCTGGTCATCAGCAACTGATCGAGCTTCAACACAGTATTTGAGAAGGAGACAACGACATGCAAGCCAAGGATATCATGACGACATCCGTAATCACCGTCCCGCAGGACGGAAAAATCGAGGACGCCGTGCGCCTGATGCTCGACCATCACGTCAGCGCGCTACCCGTGGTTGATACGGACGGCGACCTCAAGGGACTGGTCAGCGAAGGAGACCTGATGCGGCGCGTCCGAGATACCGACGGCCCGCGCCGATCCTGGTGGCTCGAACTGCTGAGCGGGTCAGGCAATTCTGCCCAGGAATTCGTCAAGCTCAACAGCCATCATATCGCGGACGTGATGACCCGCGATGTCGTTTCGGTCGAAGAAGACGCACCGGTTGCCGAGATCGCGCGCCGTCTGGAAAAGCACCGGATCAAACGGGTGCCGGTGCTGCGGGAGGAGCGCGTCGTTGGAATTGTCAGTCGGGCAAATCTGCTCCATGCCTTGTCAGCAATTCCTGACGGGGCACTGGGGGAACCATCGGAAGATGATCGGGTGCTGCGCTCGAAGATAGATGAAGCCCTGAAAGAGGTTCCCGGTGCGACAGTCAATTTGATCAACTACACCGTGGACAAGGGCAATGTCGCAATCTGGGGCGTTGCAGACAGCGATTTCGAAGAGAACGCCATTCGGGTCGCCGTGGAAAACGTGTCCGGTGTCCATAGTGTTGACATCCACATGGGCCGACTGGCGGCATGGGCCTACGGCATTTGAGAGCGCATGCCCAAACAGATACCGGCGATTGGAAGTCGGCACAGCATTTGCGTGGGGATGATCGACCATCGCGGGAGCGGAGACAGAGCTCCAAAAAATACCGACGGACACGATTTGTCGGGTCCCATTCGAACTGACCAACGAGTGAGAGGACAAGCAGGGCCTCTTTCAAGGGGGTATATGGATCCGTGTGTCGCTATTCCGGAAAACGATTGCCAAGGCGTTAATATTAGGGCGTTTTTCAGCGGCGCAGCTACCGGACCTCCTCCCCGAAATCATGATACTTTTCTTTTTCTGTAACGTTCTTTGACGGTGAGCGTCTACTGAATGAACGCAAAATATCGAGGAACTTCAAATGGACAATCGTTCCAATACCCCGGCCCAAGACACTGGATCGTCGAAAGGATGCTGCGGAGGTGTGAATCAGACCGAGACTGTCGCCGAGAAAGAACCGCGACCAGCGGAAGACAGCAAGCCGGAAAAGTCGGGCAAAGGGGGCTGCTGTTGCAGCAACAACTGACGCATTGGCGTCTCTGATTCAGTCGGTGGCAACGCCGTTTCTGCTGAACATGATCAACTGAAGCAAAAAGGAAATACATAATGCAAACCTTCAAGATACTCGCGACTTCTGCAACGCTTTTGCTGGGTGCCACGGGTGCGGCTTTTGCCCAAGCTGGTCACGGTCATGGTGCTCAGCAGCCTGATGTGGCCACGGGAACAAGCGATAGCGAGTCTGGTCCCATGACTGGTGATCAGACCGACATGATGCAAAAGATGATGCCCATGATGATGGGCATGCACGCCCGGATGATGGATCATGGCGACAGACCGGGCATGGCTATGATGGATCGGGGCATGATGCAGATGATGATGGGCCCTGGAATGATGGGAGTACCCTCGGCCGAGGAGGCTACCGCGGCGATGCAAGCGCGGTTGAGCGAGTTTGACGCGGATGGCGATGGCAGCCTGTCCCTGAGCGAATTTGAAACCCTGCACAGCGCAATGATCCGCGAGTCAATGGTTGACCGGTTCCAGCATCTGGATGCCGACGGAGATGGCGCAGTGAGCCCCTCCGAGATGGTCGCCCCGGCCGGGCGGATGAACATGCGCGAGAGGATGGGCTCTATGTCGACGGATGATACCGACAACTAGAATATCGTGCCGGGTGAGCCAGCTTGCCCGGCATTCTACGGGATCTCTTTGTTCGCAATCTGATCTACAAAAAAGGAGCAAACCATGCTGCCAATAATCTATTTCACTTCGATAGCGGCGATCCTTTTTCTGGCCTTGCGCATGACCTGCGGGGCCTGTGTGATGGGCGCAGATACTGGGGCAGGGCGTTCAGGTTTGCCGCTTATGCCGCTGGGCTGGGCACTAAGCCTGTTTCTGGCAGTGACATTCGTGGTCTGCGTCGTGTTCGACCTGATTTTCCCCGACTACGCGATGTATGAAACCTGGGCTGGACTGCTGCCTGGGTTCGTCTGGCTGACCCCGGTGAGCTTCATTATCGGTCTGGTCGAGAGCTTTCTCTATGGCTGGTATGTCGCGTTGATCTTCGGCGGGCTCTTCAACGCCATCGCGAATAGGGAGGTAAAGTTATGACGACAACTCCCCAACCGATCAGTGGTACGCGTGTCGAATGATATCGACACATCACCCGTCGTCGCCGAAATCTGCCCCATGGTGATAAGAGGTGTTGACCTTCCAGCTACTAGACGAAGTACAGCAGTATGTATCGAAACATCGGGATTTTGCCGATGAGCAAGGAATCGAACGCGGTGTCTAACGACCCATGCGATGCGGACCCTGCGTAATCGGCCGCCGACCTAGGCTCGACACGCTGTCCTGACACCCACAACGACTTGAGAAACCCGAATACGTTTGAGGCGGACACATGAACCAAACACCCAATCCTGACCCGACGCAAGAGAGTGTGATCTATACTTGTCCGATGCATCCCGAAGTGCGCAAGACCGAACCTGGAGATTGCCCGAAATGCGGCATGCATCTTGTGCTTGAAGGCGAGCTTGCGGCACCGCAACATGATCACGCCGGACACGGTGCCGCGGACGGGCACGGCCACCACGCCCATGGGCATTTCGTTGCCAAGACTGGTGAAGAGGGAGGCAGATACGACACCGTGCCCGCCGGTTACCAAGGCGCAGTCTACACCTGTCCAATGCATGCCGAAGTCCGCAAGACCGATCCGGGATCCTGTCCAATCTGCGGCATGGGGCTGGAGCTCGAAAGCGCCACGATGGTCGAGGACGGACCGAACCACGAGCTGGTGGATTTCACGCGCCGGTTTTGGGTCGGCGCAGTGCTTACCCTGCCGCTGCTGGTTCTGACGATGGGCCCTTATCTAGGTTTTGGGGGCGTCCGCGACATATTCGGCGAACGCACGACCTTGTGGATCGAGCTTGTACTGGGCACACCCGTCGTCCTCTGGAGCGGCTGGCCGTTCATGGTGCGCGGCTGGAATTCATTCCGGACGATGAACCTCAATATGTTTTCGCTGATTAGCATGGGCGTGATGGCGGCCTGGCTGTTCAGCATCGTAGCCGTTCTTGCACCTGACATCTTTCCCGATGGCTTCCGCGATCCCGAAGGCCATGTTGGCGTCTATTTTGAAGCTGCGGCGGTGATCGTTACCCTTGTCCTGCTGGGGCAGGTGATGGAGTTGCGCGCCCGTGAAGGGACCGGCAAAGCGATCCGCGCGCTGTTGGACATGGCAGCCAAGACTGCGCGCGTGATCCGCGACGACGGGAGCGAAGAGGAAATTCCGCTGGAAGAGGTGCAAGTCGGTGACCATCTACGCGTGCGTCCCGGTGATAAGGTACCGGTCGATGGCCTCGTTGTCGACGGCCGCTCTTCGGTGGATGAAAGCATGATTTCGGGGGAGCCGGTTCCGGTCGAGAAAACCGAAGGTGACGTGCTGACGGGGGCTACGATCAACGGCACCGGCAGCCTGGTGATGGAAGCGACGAGAGTAGGAGCCGACACGATGCTGGCGCAGATTGTCGAAATGGTGGCGAATGCCCAGCGGTCGCGCGCGCCGATCCAGAAATACGCCGACAAAGTCGCGGGGTTCTTCGTGCCTGTAGTGATCGTGGTCGCCATCTTGTCGTTCATCGCTTGGGCGATCTGGGGACCAGCGCCCGCCCTTTCTTATGCCCTCATCTCTGCAGTGGCGGTCCTCATCATCGCCTGTCCCTGCGCACTGGGTCTGGCGACGCCAATGTCGATCATGACGGCCACAGGGCGCGGTGCCCAGGCGGGCGTTCTGATCAAGAATGCCGAGGCGCTCGAGCGGTTCGAGAAGGTAGACACTCTGATCGTGGACAAGACCGGCACTCTGACAGAAGGCAAGCCCCGGCTGATCGCGGTCCTGCCCGAACCGGGGCATGACGAGGCCGAGGTGCTGCGACTGGCCGCTTCGCTGGAACGCGGATCGGAACATCCGCTGGCCGAAGCCATCGTGCGTGGTGCTGAAGACCGCGGCGTGGATATGGCGAAAGCCAGCGATTTCGAGGCGGTGACCGGCAAGGGCGTCAAGGGTGTGGTCGACGGCCAAGCGGTGGCTCTGGGAAATCTCGCATTGATTTCGGATATGGGTCTAGAGGCCGGTGCGCTGACCGAAAAGGCTAACGCGCGGCGTGACGAAGGCGAAACGGTGATGTTCGTCGTACTGGAAGGCGCGATTGCAGGGCTGGTCAGCGTGGCCGACCCGGTGAAGGAAACGACGCCAGCTGCGCTAAAGGCGCTGCACGACTTGGGCTTTCGGATCATCATGGCGACTGGCGACAATGAACGCACAGCCAAGGCTATCGGAGCGCGGCTCGGGATCGACGAGATTCGCGCAGATGTTCTGCCTGAAGACAAGGCCCGGATCATCCGCGAGTTGCAGGAGGCCGGCCGCAAGGTCGCCATGGCGGGCGACGGCGTCAACGATGCACCCGCGTTAGCGCAGGCGGATGTCGGCATCGCCATGGGCACCGGTGCGGATGTCGCTATCGAAAGCGCGGGCTTCACGCTGATCAAGGGTAACCTTGACGGGATCGTGCGCGCTCGGCGTCTATCGCGCGCTACGATGCGCAACATCCGACAGAACCTGTTCTTTGCACTGATCTACAATGCCTCGGGCGTGCCAGTAGCCGCGGGCGTACTGTTTCCCTTCCTTGGCATCCTGATAAGCCCGATGTTCGCCGCCTTCGCGATGAGCGCTTCGTCCATCTCGGTTGTTTTAAACGCGTTGCGACTGCGCGGCGCGAAAATCTGACAAAGGAAAAGTGACATGGAAAAACCTTCGACACACGGCGATCATCACCCGCAGGACAATCCACCAAGACCGTCCTCGTTCTGGAAATCACGCGCGGGCATCTACCTGATCTTCGCGCTTGTCCTTGGTGGACTGCTGCTGGGTTACGAGCATCGGGTGCACATTCTGGGCAGCGGGTTGCTAATCTGGCTGCCTCTACTTCTCTGTGTCGGAATGCACTTCTTCATGCATGGCGGACACGGAGGCCACGGCGGACATGGCAAGGGAGATGATAAATGATGACTGATGCAGGTGCATCGTATGGCCTTTGGCTTCTGGTCTTCATCAACTCGGCTGTCTTCATCATTTTCGCCTTCAGCTTTTTCAAGCCGCAAACGTCCCGAGACTGGCGGAGCTTCGGTGCATTCAGCGCCTTTGTCTTGGCGCTGTTCACCGAAATGTACGGGTTTCCGTTGACGATCTTTGTGTTGTCCGGCTGGTTGCAATCGACATGGCCGGATATCGACTGGCTAGCCCACGATAGCGGCCATCTGCCCGAGATGATGTTCGGCTGGAAATCGAACCCGCATTTCGGACCGTTCCACCTGCTAAGCTTCGCCCTGATCGGCGGAGGATTCTGGCTGATCTCGGTGGCATGGCACCATCTGTGGAATGCACAGCGGCAGGGCCGGTTGGCCGTCACCGGGCCCTATGCGAGGATCAGACATCCCCAATACGTGGGGTTCATTTTGGTCATGCTAGGCTTTCTCGTGCAGTGGCCGACCATTCTGACACTGGCGATGTTCCCGGTACTGGTCTGGATGTACGTGCGATTGGCACGCAGCGAGGAGGCAGACACCCGCGCCCGTTTCGGACAGGTCTATGAGCAATACGCGCAGTCAGTGCCATCGTTTTTTCCAAGGTTTGCGGGGGCGGGCAGTGAGCAGGGCGGCCGCAAAATCTGAGGATGTGCGGAAATGAGGTCTGTAGCCAGAATTGCGAATTGTCCCCATTGTTGATTGCATTTTGTGCCTATTGCCCGCGAGAGCTGAAGGCAAGTAGGGTTCGTTCGGGTGCGATAGTGGAACTGCAGGAATAGGTTCTGGCCAGAACGGTGATGGGCCACAAGAATTGAAAAATCTGAAAACAGGCAAGAACTAATATGCAGCAAAGCCAGGAGAACAGCGATTATCGCGAAGGATCAATCAGCCTTGGCGGTGCCGTCGCGATGGGTACAGGCGTGATGATCGGGGCGGGAATTTTTGCGCTGACCGGGCAGATAGCCCAACTGGCCGGACCGCTTTTCCCGCTGGCCTTCATCGCCGGTGCCATCGTGACAAGCTTCAGTGCATACAGCTATATCAAGATGTCGAACGCCTGGCCCTCGGCGGGCGGGATCGCTATGATCCTGCAGAAATGCTATGGATCAGGCGCAGTCGCGGCGGGAGCAGCGCTTCTGATGGCGCTGAGCATGGTGATTGCAGAAAGCCTCGTGGCAAGGACATTTGCCACCTACGTCCTGCGCCCCTTCGACATCACCGGCGGGCCGCTCGTCCCCATCTTGGCGGTTGCAGTGATCGTTTTCGCGTTTCTCGTCAATATCGCAGGCAACCGCTCCGTAGGGCTGTTTTCGCTGATCATGGCGGCAATCAAGATCGGCGGCATCGCTCTCTTTGGTATTGCCGCTCTGTGGTCGAGCGGATTTCAGTTCGCCGCCGCATCGCAGACGGCTGAGCCATCAGGGATCGTGGGGTTCATTGCCTCTGTCGCACTGGCCATCCTTGCGTTCAAGGGTTTCACGACCATTACCAACAGCGGCGGAGAGATCACCGATCCCCATCGCAACGTGGGCCGCACGATCATGATCTCCATCGCGATCTGCGTGGTTGTCTACCTGCTTGTGGCGTTCGGCGTGGGCGCCAGCCTGACACTCGACGAGATCATTGCCGCACGTGATTATTCTCTGGCAGAAGCGGCGGCCCCCGCGCTCGGGCAGGTCGGATTCTATCTAACCGTCTTGCTGGCCGCCGTGGCTACTGCATCAGGCGTTCTGGCCAGTGTGTTCGCCGTGTCACGGATGCTCGCAATGCTGACGGACATGAAAATGATCCCGCACAGCCATTTTGGCATGTCTGGCACGATCCAGCGCCACATGCTGATCTATACGGTGGTGATTGCCTCGACACTGGCTGTGTTCTTCGATCTGGGCCGGATCGCCTCATTGGGCGCGTTTTTCTATCTCATCATGGATATGGTCGTGCATTGGGGCGTCTTCCGCTTCCGCCGGAAGGAGATCGGAGCGGCGGCGACTGTGTTGCTCTTGGCACTCGCATTCGATGCGGTTGTGCTGGCGGCCTTCACCGCGATGAAACTACAAAGTGACCCGGCCATCGTGCTTTATGCCGCCGTCGGAATTACCGCGGTTTTCATACTTGAACGACTGTATCTATCGCGCTGGCTCGCACCGCAAGGTGCTCACGAAAACTGATGCTAGAGGTTATTCGGACTTTCGCATGGGATACGACGCAAAGGTATCAGACAACGGGGAAATCATATGTGGAAGTAGTCAACTCGATCAAACACGCGCAAGTTGGCATATCACTCTGACACGAGACTGCGCACTGAAGCGGTGTCGAGCGCGTCGAGCACTGCCTGTGGCGTTAGAATCTCCGGTAGAGCGATGCCGGAAGGCGCCCCCGGCCCGAAGACGATATTGAACGGAATGCCGTAGCGGTCATATCGCTCGAGGAACCGCGTGATGTTGTCATCTGGCCGGGTCCAATCCGCTTGCATGGCGATCACGGAACCGTCGCGCAACCGCGCACGCACTGGATCCTTGTCGAGCACAAGAGACTTATTGGCTTTGCAGGTCAGACACCAATCCGCAGTCACATCGACGAACACCGTCTCTCCCTCGGAGACGCGGCGCGCGATGCCGAAGGGTTCGAAATCCTGCCAGCGAGACATCGCATCAACCCCCGCAGTGGTGCGGTCGGGCGTTGAGGTGAGGCCTGCCCCGAAAATCGCCAGAAAAACACAGGCGCTCAGAACCGCACGCCGTACCCATTGGCTTGCCTGTCGGATTGATGCCGCAATGATGAACATCGCTGTGAGTGCCGAGATGAAGGCAGCTGCCCGCCCACCCGCCACGCCGACAAGAACGAACAAAAGCCAAGCGGCTGTTGCCAGCAACAGACCGCCAAGAAGGAGCCTGACCAGAAGCATCCATCGCCCGGGCCGGGGCATCCGCGTGACCAACTCGGGACGTGCGGCAATGACGAGGTAGGGGAGGGCCAGTCCAAGACCGAGCGCTGTGAATATCACCATTACGTCCAGTGGTGTGCCCGCAAGCGCAAAGGTGATCGCGGTGCCCAGGAACGGGGCGGAACACGGCGTGGCGAGGATGGCCGCAAGCAGTCCGGTGCCAAAGTCTGAGATGTACCCGGCTCTGGCACTGCTGGCACCCAGGCGGTCTTGAAGGGCCGCGGGCAGGGTTATCTCGAATGCACCGAGGAGATTGGCGGCAAAGACGGCGATGACCATGAACATCAGAGTCACGAAGACCGGATTTTGGAACTGTATACCCCAGCCGACGGATACTCCGATCCATTGAAGAAACACTAAGGCAGCCGCAAGCGCCCAGACAAATGTCAGTACCCCCAAAGCTGAAAACAGGAATCCGTTGCGCGTCATCTGCCGGGTTTGACCGGTTGCCTTCAAAACAGATGTGAGCTTGATCGATAGAACGGGTAACACGCAGGGCATGACATTCAGGATCAGACCACCGAGAAAGGCGATGGCGGCCACCGCCACGACTTTCAGCACACTCGTTCGAGGGTTCGCGCTTGCAAACGGTGGGGCAGGGGGATCCGAGGTAAGAGTGATCGGCGCCGTGATTGCACGTGCGGTGTCTGTGATCGTCACCGAAGGCTCTGCGTGCTCTTCGGTCCAGGCGTTGATCGGTATTTGTGCCCAGAGTTCCGTTCTATCGCGATCCAACCGGATATCTGGTTTGCCAAAGGTCACAAGGGGTCCGAATTCCGGGAACACGTCGACCTCACCGAACGGTTTGTCGCTCGTTGCCACAACGATGAGAGCCGAGGCGCGCGCATCGAGGGCCGTGACCGATATTCTGATGTCGCTGTTCTCGGGTACCGCGGGAACGCGATCGGCATAAGTGGCAATCTGGCGAGCCGAGTTTGTATCGATCCCGATGCCTTGTGGCAGGGCGAGTGAAAGTTCGAAGTCATGGGGCACACAGACAGTCGAACATGTCAGCAAGGACACGCGGGCACGCAGTTCCAGAGGGTGGCCGGCGTCCTCAAGTCTCGCCCGGATCGGCAAGACAACCTGACCTGAATAGCCGAAGTTCTCGATCCCGAAAGCCTCGAAACGTTCCGGCGCGGGCCAGAGGAGTTCCGCAGACTTCAGATTGGTCGAACCAGCCCAGTCGAGTTTCGGTGCCAAGCCAACCTCGCCGGGCGTGCGCCAGTATCCCTTCCAGCCCTCGCCGTACTCCAGGGCCAATCCGAGTGAGACGAAGGCGGCATCTGGCGCAATCCCCTCTTCGGCCGAGATCAGACGCGCGGTTACGGCGGGGTTTGAAAAGCTCTCGGATTCGGCAGCCTTGACGGCATCGGATAGGAAGATGCCCATGCAACCGAGAAAGAAGAGCAGAGGCCAAGCCCCGAGGTGAGAAACCCGGACGGTCATTTGGATGAGCATGCGGTCAACGCAAAGCGCCAGGCAGGCTTGCCAAGGCCGCCTCGAGATCTGTCACCGGCAATCCGCGTTCGAACCAGCCTAGCCCCTTCGGTGATCCCAGCATGCCTTCCGACACATCGATGAAGCCCGTGTAGCCGGCTCGTTTCAAGACGCTCAAAAGACGGCCGCTGCGCCCGCCGGTGGCACAGATCAGCGCAATGGGTTTCTCGCCTGAAAAATCGCGTGCGGCGAACAAGCGCTGCTCGAACCCGGGTTCGTGCATACTGATCGGCCATGCGGCTTTTGCGACACCTGTTTCCACCCATTCGGGGCGCGATCGAATATCAATCAGGGAAATCTTGTCCTGCGCCAATGCGTCGGCCGTCTCGGCAGCCGTCCATATCTCACGCGTCGCGGCCGCAGCGACCTGGGGCCCCACGACCCACGTCGAGGCAAGCAGGATGAAGCACCGCCTATCCATATTGCCTCCACCGTTGATTGACGAGAAACGCCAAGACTTCCCGGGGCGAGCGTTGCAGCCTATGCAGCCGTACAGACATCTCGCCAACCCTCTTCGCGCTCCAACTCGATGATCTCGCGAACCATTCTGTCGCTGATCTGACCCTGGACGACTGTACGGCCGATCACGAGGGCCGGCGTGCCGACAAAGGCGAACACGCGTGCAAGCGCTGCACTGTCTTCCAGCTCGCGCGTGATCTCGGCACTCTCCATGTCGGTGATCAATTTCTTGCTATCGACGCCAATGTCATCGGAGAGGCGGGCAAGGTATTCCGGCGATGCTTGGAACGGCGTTGTCATCAAACGTTCGTGGAAAGCGACGTACGCGCCTTGCCGTTTCGCCGCAAGAGCTGCCTTGGCCGCAAGATTTGAGCTGTCGCCGAGGAGCGGCAATTCATGCCACGCCACTGCGATCTTGTCTGGCATCTCGCTCGTCATGTCGGCCAATCGTTTGGTTTGCACCCGGCAAAAGGGGCAATAGTAGTCCGAGAACGACGCCATCGGGACCTGGATAGGCGTGGGAGTCAGACCACCGTAAAGGGCCGAACAAATATTCTCGGAGACGCGCCCCAAGGCTGCGGCTTTCTGCGCCGCCACTTCGATGCTGTCCGCCGTGCCCAAGCCTACCAAAGGATCGAAGCCGCCTGACGTCTCACCCGCAACGAACTTGCGAAATCCTTCTGGTCTATCGAGCGCCTGCAACTCCAGTTTTTCCGGCAGCAAAGAGGAGACTGTGCGCAGGGCGGCGTACCCTGCGATGATCACACCGATCGTCAAAAGCGTTGACCGTTTCTTGGAGTCCATCTGATGCCTGATCTGACCTCGTTACCTTTCGGTCGTACTGCGACGTCTGATAAAAGGTCAACTCTACAAACTGATACATTTCCGGTCGTGAAAACAGGATGTTGAGCGAGTATCAAAGTATCACCGGATAGGGATAACGATCGGACAAAGAGGTGGACATGTATCGATTGGGAATAATTGCAGCGCTCTTTGCGACACCTGCCGTGGCCGATCCAGATGACTATGGCCACATGTCGGGCTGGGGATACGGGATGGGGATGATGTTTGGTCCAATCCTTTGGATCATCGTTTTGGGATTGGTTGTTGCCGGTGTCGTTTGGTTTATTCGCAACATGGATGGAGGAGCGACAAAGGCTGAAAAGTCCGATGCGATGAGCGAACTCGATCTGCGCTTGCCCAAGGGCGAAATTGACGCAGAGGACTACACCGCTCGAAAGAAGCTACTGACCGGCGAGTAGTGAATTGGGCACCTGTGTTCACTACTAGGCTTGGGAAACTCACGACGTACCCCTGGTACTCAACCAGTCTGACTCTATGAGGTACAAGTGACAGAAAAACAACTCGGGATGCTCGCTGCAGGTGGATCGGCTGTGCTCTTGCTCGCCGCATTCATCTTTCAGGCGCTCGGATATGCGCCCTGCGCGATGTGCATCTGGCAGCGGTATCCTCACGCCATTGCCATCGTTATTGGCGCGCTTCTGATGGTTGGTTTGCCCATCTTGCTGCTCTTGATGGCAGGTGCTGCCGCGGCCCTCACGACAGCGGGCATCGGGATTTTCCACACCGGCGTCGAACGGGATTGGTGGGAAGGTCCGACAGCGTGCACAGGCTCTGGTCTCGATATATCGAACTTGTCAGGTGCGGACCTTTTGCCCTCCGCGTCATCCTCACCATCAAACTTGGTGATGTGTGACGAAGTCGCGTGGGAATTCCTGAACCTATCTATGGCGAGTTGGAATGCGCTTTGGAGTTTCGTTCTAGCAGGGCTCTGGATCATGGCATTGGCCAAAGCAGCGCACGCTTATCGGCCACGTGAAAATCACACGCTGACCTAGCCATGAAGACGCGCCATTACACTCGCAGTGAGCGTCAGGCACAGAACTGTCAAAAGGAAGGCAAACAAAGCAACCACAACAGCCCCCGCTTTTTTCGGCAAAAGTCTGACGAATGGTCTCAGGATCAGTGAGTCTTCCGCCGCGGTGACATAGAGCGGCAGCGCACTTACCAGCGTAGCATACAGGTAGACCCCGGAAATATTTTCAAAGTGTGCGGACCGCGCCAGTGTGGGCGCAACCACTGAAAGAGCCGTGGCCCGACTACCTCCAAATGAGCCGAACCAACTGGCGGAGAGCACATATATGAAGGCGTGGAGAACGAGAAAGAGAGCGACGCGGATTACAAGATCGAGGAGAATGTACGACGCCGGATCACGGCCATTGGCGTCCTTGGCATTCAACACCGCAAACAGAAAGAAACCGACGTAGTTGACGATAAAGATGACCGGCAGCCCATTCGTCAGAACCTGCCTGAAAAATCGTGATAGCGCCGGTCCACCGTCCATCAACGCCGAAGCAAATCCAGGCGCACGCATGACATAAACGAGCAAGACCGGCAGGAGACCGATCAGGCTGAAGACCAAGACGTTCATCACAAATTGCACGCCCGGCATTTTGGTTGAGAAGAACCGTTGCATGTGAGCAGGTTGGCATGTCGGGAGACAACAGTCGACTTTCTCTGCGACCATCATTTATTCACATAAACTTCCTTATGCGATTTTATACTTAGTGTTGCGATAGTATATTATCGTATGTATGCTGACCCTATTACAGAGGGTCCTCAGCATGCGTCATCTATTCAAGAAGCTCCTCCCCTCGGTCGCAGTCGCTCTGACTGTGACAAGTACGTCTCTGCCGATGCCCGCCCGCGCGCAGACATACCCAATCGATTGCGCGATCCTCCTGTGCCTGTCTGGCGGCTGGCCTGCTTCCGTCCCTTGCGCACGAGCGCGCGCCGAATTCATTCGACGCATTACGCCATGGCCGGTGGAACCGCCGCTTCAAATCTGGCGCTGTCCTATGGGCGCGTCCCTTCAGACCGCTCCAGCAGAAGACAGTGCAAACCGCATCTTTGAAGCGTTTTTCCAGAACAACAGCACTAGACCGCGACAGTCTTTTCCAGCGCGCGTTACCGCTGATCCAATTATGGCTGCTTGGCGCATTCCAGAAACACCTAGTGACTTCGTTCCTGCCGACCAGGCCCTTCGGCTCATTCGAGATCGCGCGGACATCGATATCAGCGGACCTGAGTTCAACTTCGTACGATCCATCCGAGTCTTCGATGTCCGGTATGCGCGACAGCATGAATCCGGACGTGACGGCGACTGCAACCGTAGCGCCACCGTGGTCCTCGGCACATACGGAACCCAAGGCGATTTCGCCTGGCAGAGGTCTTCCATCAGCGCCCTACCCTCCGCCCATATCGGCCTCGAACGCTGGGGCCAGAACTGCCCCGGCATCTATCACCGTTCTGTCTTCGTCGACTGGCGTGACTATGAAGGGCACTACGGCTTTGAGCAGGTGAACTACTAGCACCGACAAAGACAGCGTTGGCATTCGTCCGTGTCGGCGTAAGTGCTCGGACCTACTCAATCACCGGTCGTTCGCTGCTGTCGAAGCCTAGGTCAGCTGACGGGACTTTCTTGCCGTTCGTTCTCGACAGTCCAATGTCCGCGTTCACGGTTGCTAATGTTCGCGGTCGCACAAATTGTGGTCAGCTAGCGACGCTAACACGTAGCAGTCCCCGGAAACGCCCTCACCGTTGCAGCCCTTCGATATCCGGCTGAGTTCTTTTTCAAGCGTTCGGAGGCGTTTGATCTTCGCGCGAACCTCTTCAAGTTGAGAGGTTGCGATGTCCGTCGCAGCCTCGCACGACCGGTCTGGATGATCCTGCAAGTCGATGAGCGAAGAAATGGCTTCAATTGAAAACCCAAGATCACGCGCATGGCGAATAAAGCTAAGTCGCTCTAACCCGGCCTTGTCGTATCGCCTTTGATTGCCGGACGTGCGCTCTGCTTCGGGCAATAACCCCATTTCCTCGTAATACCGGATAGTTGGAACCTTGACCTTTGTGCGCTTTGAAAGCTCGCCGATAGAATACATGAAGAAACCCCTTGAACCTCTAGTCACTAGAGACATTACAGTATGAGCAACCAAAGATGAAAGAGGATTCCCATGGCTGGTTGCTGCGGACATGACGCCAAGTTTGACGGCGTTTCAGACGATTATAAAAGACGGCTTTGGATCGTTATAGCGCTCAACGCGACGATGTTTTTTGTCGAGATGACAGCGGGTCATCTTGCCAAGTCTCAAGCGCTGCAAGCTGACGCTCTCGACTTTGCAGGCGATGCGCTGACCTATGGAATTTCGCTTGCGGTCATCGGGGCCTCGCTTCGCGCACGGACGAATGCGGCATTGTTCAAAGGTGTCAGCCTTCTCATGATGGGTCTTTGGGTGTTCGGATCAACGGTCTATCGGGTCTTCTATGTTGGCGTCCCAACCGCAGAGATCATGGGTATCGTCGGTTTTCTTGCACTGCTCACCAATCTGGCAAGCGTATTGCTGCTGGTCCGTTACAAGGACGGTGATGCCAATGTCCGATCGGTCTGGTTGTGTTCGCGCAATGACGCGATTGGGAACGTGGCCGTGATGTTTGCAGCCCTTGGTGTGTGGGGCACGTCAACCGGTTGGCCTGACCTGATTGTGGCAACCATCATGGCTGTATTGTTTCTGTCATCGGCCTTTCAAATTGTGCGCCAAGCTTTGGAAGAGCGACGGGGCATCACCAACCATGAGCATGTGGAAGTTTGATGCAGGCAGTCTTGATCGTCGTCGGCCTCGTGATGGCGGCAGGAACCCTAG
Source organism: Ruegeria sp. YKSD163 (assembly GCF_059612905.1). Classification (NCBI taxonomy): domain Bacteria; kingdom Pseudomonadati; phylum Pseudomonadota; class Alphaproteobacteria; order Rhodobacterales; family Roseobacteraceae; genus Ruegeria; species Ruegeria sp. YKSD163. Next base: position 2,779 of record NZ_JBXWRM010000015.1, on the reverse strand, counting down.
CCGCGATACTTTGGTCCATTGCATACCCTGAGCGCCGTCTTTGGCCGCCGCAGCGCTATACCAAGGCGACCCCCGTTCTGGTCTGGATGCCGACGTTCACGCTGTTCGGAATTCTGATCGTCCTTGGGATCATGAATTGGGGGAGCCTGCCAATCCCGACTTGGTTACGGTTCGGTGCTGGCATTCCTCTGATTCTGGTTGGAAACGTCATCGTGTGGTCGGAGGTTGCGCAGTTCGGGATAGCCCAGACAGGCGGCGCGAAAGGGTCGCTTCGAACGGGCGGCATGTATCGCTTTTCCCGCAATCCACAATATGTCGCCGATATTGCAATGATTGTCGGCTGGATCGTGCTTTGTGCGTCGACTGGAGCAGCGCTTATTGGTTTTGCCGGAATAGCCGTTCTAATCGCTGCGCCGTTCGCGGAAGAACCATGGCTCCAAGCGCAATATGGGTCCGTGTTTGAGGACTACAGGGCAATGGTCAGGCGGTTCTTGTAGACAAATGACCAATCAATAAAGCAGACCTTCGCCATGGTGCGGCATCTTGGTAGGTCTGGGCTCAGAGTCCGCATTCGCCGCGCGCGGCCCCAATGTCCGTTATGTCGGCGGACCTTATCCAACAAAGATGAACTGGCGATTGCCTTGGAGGCCTATCCGCCGCCGCCTCGTCCGATCCGCGTGAGCGCGTCGAAGTCGATTTCCTGCTTCTGTTCTTCAGACAGATCCGGCTGGGTTTCCAATACCGGCTGGGGCCCGTGGACGTCCCACATCACCGCGTGCACGCCTGTCGTCCAGCGATACACCCAACCAACCACGCTGCACCCGTCGGTCCCGATCAGATTGGCGATCGCGACGCCTTCTCCTCTATCATCGTTCACTGTTTACTGACTTCCTGCACTGAGGCTCTGATTTTGCAGCGTGACGAGGTACGGCGCTCGTCTGCACCACATGCCGCGCTTGGGGATGTTGGCTAATTGCTCTTTGTTGAGGAACTCATTTCACATGGGGACGCACAAAGCGGAGCGTCCCAAAATTACATACGTCTCAAATCTTGTGGTCGGGCTCCGTGGCGGCTTCGACGATCGACAGAACATCATTTTTGTCAAAGCCGATGACCCTCGCCAGAACTGTAAATTCCACGACGTCGATACGACGCTCCCCGCTTTCGAGACGTGCCACAAACGACTGGTGGCGTTTGAGCTTCGCCGCCAATTGCTGCTGGCTGAGACCCGCATTCTGACGTGCATCAACCAACGCACGGACGAGCGCCAACTGGCCATTTGTTCTGATTGTTTTCGCCACGCGTCACATACCTTTTGTGACGTCGCTAGCGGATGAAATCTGTTATCTAAAAAGTAGATATTTGAGGGTGTTATCGGCGTCTGGTTTCCAAAGCGTGCAGGTCTGATGCACACCCAATCGCCCATCAATCCCCCACCAGTTCTAGAAACCGACCGTAGTCCTGACTGACTTCGCGGGCTTCTTCGAAGGCGCGCGCACGCTCCTGCTCGAGGCAGCGGAAGTAGTCCTGAATGTCGGTGATGTAGACCTCAAAGTCCCGCCGGATGATATCGGCGTAGTCCCGGGCGACTTGCGAATCGCTTGGCACGAAGGGCCGGACCGGGGCGAGACAGGATTCTGCGTGGCTTGCAGCCGGAACGAGCAAAAGCAGTGCTACAGACTGCATGCCCACCCATCGGCTCAACCGCAGGTTTCTGAAACCCCTATTTTCCTTGATAGACGCCAATGGCCGTGCCTAGAGTTTGAGTAACCGAGATACAGCCGTATCTTCCGCATTATATCTTGCGGTTAATAATATACTATCGTAACTCTGGGCTTCAAGTGGGAATGCCCGGACGTTGCGCGTTTGAAGAAAGCGTGAGCCGGGCCATGAACTGGGACATCGAAGCACCAAATGTGGTTACGGAAGCACGTTTCCGCGAACTCGTGGAAAGTGGCTATAGCGCTGAAATCCTGTGTCAGGAGTCGGCACACAAGAAGGGCCCGAGCTATTACGGGGTCTGGATTATGCGCGTCGTCTCTGACGAGGGCGTGGAGAAGCTGCTGGTCACGGCCCGCACCCGGACGACTTACAACGACATCAAGATCCGCGAGTTCAAAACTATCACCGGCGTGGTCTCCTTCCTCATCGGGATCGGCTTCTCCCATGCTGATGTCCCGCTCGAAGAAGGCCAGCGGACAACACACAAGCTGGCTGCAACCGACAAAGGCGGCAGCAAGTAGCCTTCTTCTTTCTTGGTTCCTCACGGGTCCAGCGACAGCTCAAATGGTTCTGGTCATGGAGAGCGATGGCTCTCTGACCCCTTCCCGCTCCCAGGACAGCTTTGCCCGCAATTACAATGACGGCATTGGCCAGGGGTCCGCTGCTGACGAGTTGGCGATCCTCGGCGAGACTGACGCTGAGCCAGAAGACATCCAGGTTGCCGCAATTGCGCGGCCCGCTACCCTGCCCCGCGCCGATGTTCTGGCGGCCATCGAGGCTACCGGCCTTCGCTACGCCGGGCATCCCGGGCTTCGGCGCACGGATCTCTCGGTTCGCGATTGGCTGACTCTCTACCGCGCAAATATCGAGGTCGAGAGTGCCTACCGACAGGATGCAGTCTCGAGCGCTGGTGCCATCGGTCTGGGGCAGTTGATGCCCGCCACTGCCCGTGATCTCGGCGTTGACCCGCGTGACCCGCTGCAGAACCTCGACGGGGCCGCCCGCTACCTCGCGATGATGTTGGACACGTTCGGCGATCCACGCCTTGCCCTTGCAG
>NZ_JBXWRM010000014.1:0-115710 GCF_059612905.1 Ruegeria sp. YKSD163 | reverse complement strand
TAGGCAAGATCGAACGACAGCTGATGGCGTGGCATCGGCAGAGTGCGGCGAGCCGGCGGCTCGAAACGATCCCGGGCGTGGGCATCATCACCGCCACGGCGCTCGCGGCCATCCCTGCTCGATGGAGCGCCGACGTCACTCGATATCATCACGCTCTCGGATGGACGAACCTTGGAGGTGCGTCTTCAAGGCCCAACCGATGGTGCGCCGGTGCTGTTTATCCACGGAATGCTCTTCGGAAGCGAATTACCCAAGTCCACCTTGGAGTACCTCGACAAGTATAAGCTCAGGCTCATTGCCCCGGCACGACCAAATTTCGGCATGTCGGACCCATCTCCTGGATTACCCGAGCATGAACCGGAACGCTTCGTCGATGATCTGTTAGCGCTACTTGATCATTATGGGGTTGATAGAGCTACATGCCTGACGAATATTACAGGCTCGGTCTATGGTTATGCTTTGGCAGCACATGCACCCAATCGCATAGCAGGCCTAGTCAACGCGGCGTCGATCGTTCCGGTGTTGAAAGCCAAGCAATTTGTGACGATGCCACCCACTCAACGATTGCTTTCCTTTCTAATGCGGTTCATGCCAGCCTTGCTTCCACCGCTTTTTCAATCCGGCATCGCACAAATAAGGGCTTCAGGCGAGATTCCCTTTTTCGACACGCTTTACGAAAAGGGATCGTGCGATCATCACGTCACCCATCGATCCGATCTCTCCGATCTGATGAGGCGAAGCCTTCATTTCGCGACCGACCAAGGCTACATTGGCGCTTTCACCGATACATTTCATATAGTTCGAGACTGGGCACCCTATGTGGAAAGAGTTTGCTCAGCGGGCGTTCCCAGCATCCATGTCCACGGCCTGATGGACCCTCAATACGGTTTCAATGATGTAGCAGAGTTCACGAGGCGCTTTGGAAACATTCAGTTGCGCGGTGTTGAGAATGCTGGGCAACTACTGCTTTTTCAAAAACCTGAACCTGTTTTCGAAGCCGTGGCCGAGCTCCTGACCTGACTATCGTCTTTCAAAACAATCCATGGGCCGGCCTATCGCAACGTCTATTCACTGATCGACGGCTATGAAGGCGACAAGGCCAAGGAAGGCCCGCACAAGGGCGAGCGCGTCAAGAACGGATGGCGCAACGCCGGCCTTGCCTGGAGCTACAAGATCAGCGACGCCCAGGCCTACGACGGCGATCTCTGAACAAAACCGAACCTCTCCTAGGCCCCTGTTTCGCCTAGAGCGGGGTCCAGTTTTTGTAAATATGATGCTATTTCAATCCACAGTGATTGTCCGCATTTCCGTAGGTCTCACGTGGACTTGCTTGAAGAGCTTGATGTCTGGTCTTGTCAGAAGGAATCTGGTTGAGGCGGGCAGGGTGGTCTGAGCTACCTCCCCATCCGTTGGACAGATTCCGGAATGGCTTAAGCTACTCTCTGCCCCTGCTGGCTGGTTTCGATGTTGCCGCGCATCTACGCATTTTTTCCTTGCAAAGCAGACGCCATCCACACAGGACAAAACGGTCAGGCGTCTATTGGTCTCCAAAGGTGCTGAACTACCCTCAGCGGCCGCTCGTCTGATGCTTCGGATGCCGCGGTTGCAGATCACTTTGCTGTAGTTCGCTGCAAATGCAAAAAAATTTCACCCAAGAAATCTCAAACAAAAAACTCAGAAGCCCAATCGATAGTGTTGGCTCTACTCTTCTTGCCAGATCGGTCACGCTATATGCGAGAGAGCCGCCACCTAGGCACAAGTGCCGACTGCATGGTGAACTGAGTTGCATCTACCCCACAAAACATGCCGTCCCTTTCCACCAGAACCGTCCGCCAGCCATGGGCTGCGGCACCGAGGATGTCGGTATGTAGCGTGTCACCGCACATTGCGATCCGGTCCGGCGGCGAGCTTTCGAGGGTGTCACTCACCATTTGAAAAACTTCGGGGAAAGGTTTTCCGAAGAAGCGGACGTCAGGCAGACCCAAGTCGGCAAGCAGATGCCCAAAATGACCCGGTTCCAGCGAAAACCCGTTGTCCCGAGGTGCCGCAATGTCGGCATTGGCGATCACGACGGGACGCTGCCGCTGCAGAAGGCTCTCAGTCAGGATGGCCTGACGATCTACATTCCAGATTTCAGTCGAGAGAAACAGGATGCCATCAACGCTGTCATACTCGGACCGATCATCGCCAAGGCGCAATGTCGCGGCAGGTATGTCCGTCAAGTCGTCTGATGGCGCTGCAATACAGCCCCAGAGCATGTCGCCAAGACCCTTCAAGGCCGCGCTACGGCTGGTAATGATCTCTGCCGAAGCAACCTCAATACCCAACTTGCGAAATTTTTCGACGGCGCGGTCATGATTGTAGCTCGCTGCATTTGACAGGATGCGGATCTTATTCCCGGCGCTGCGCAACTGGCGCAGTCGTTGCGCAGCACCTGGTATTGGCGTTTCACCCACGTTCAGAACGCCGAAGGCATCGAAGACAAAGGCGTCTACCTCATCAAGCACGTCCATCAGCGAATTTATCTGCAAGGCCTCGGCTGGAAAATGGGCCTTGGGCAGCCGATGGCGCACAGATTGATAACGTTCGAAAATGCTAACGACGTCATCCATGCGTGCGGTCAATCCTTCATTTAATGAGATCACGCACATTTGGTGCGGACGAGGCCATGGTAGCGGGCACACGCAGAAATGGAAGAAAAAACATCAAAGTGGTTGGGTGCGATACGTATGGAAAGAGTAAAATGGTAATTTTGGAGCCTTTCAGGGGGTAAAGGGCATCGGAAATCAAGAATTTTGTTGTTTTGTTGCTTTTGCTGGTTATACTTTTTTCACACTGCGGGGAAACTATGGCATCCAAGAAGATCAGACGGCGCGACATGATCCAGCAGGTCGTTCAGGAGCGTGGCGGCGTCAGCGTTGGTGCCCTTGCCGAAATGCTGGGGGTCTCAACCCAGACGGTACGCCGTGATATTGATCTTCTTTGTGACGGCAGCAATCTGCGTCGGGTGCATGGCCGGATCGAACTGGCAGAAGACCGGCTGAACACGCCTTTCGACCAGCGCGCGGGCACCAATCTTGCGGGGAAGCGGGCCATCGCCGAGGTGGCGGCGGCTCAGATACCTAATGGCGCGACGCTCTTTGTCTCCATTGGCTCGACGGCCCTGAGCGTAGCGCGCGCTCTGCGCTACCGCAAAGAACTGACCGTCATTACCAACAACCTCAGTGCGGCAATGGCCCTGAGTGAAGAGGTGTCGAACCGCATCATTCTGCCAGGCGGGGAGCTTCGTCTTCCCGACCGTGATTTCGTCGGGGAGGAGGTGGTCGAATTCTTTGAGCGTTTTCGTGCCGAGTTCGCTGTTTTCGGTACGGCAGGCGTGGGAGAGGACGGTCGGCTTCTTGAGTTTCACCAGTCCGAAGTTCGCGCGTCCGAGCGTATGCGTTCCAATGCGCAGCGCGCGATTTTGGTGATTGATCACAGCAAATTCGGCCGTCTCGCACCGGCAGCAGGCGCACGTATCAGCGATGTGGATCAGGTCGTCTGCGACCGGCCGCCGGCGGCTGTTTTTGAGCCGGTCGTCGAAGGGCTCGGCGACAAAATCGTTTTCGCGGAGAAGACAGTATGACCGATGCAGCGCCCTTCGTTCACGTGGACAATGTCGCTAAGCGCTGGAACGGACAGTTAGGGGTCGAAGGCATATCGTTATCCATTCCGCGTGGGGCTTTCGTGGCGCTGCTCGGCCCGTCAGGGTGCGGGAAATCAACCACGCTGCGTCTGCTCTCCGGGCTGGAGTTGCCCGATGAAGGAAGTATCACGATTGACGGGCGCGATGTAACGCATGCGGCCCCCTCCGAGCGCAACCTGTCCATGGTGTTTCAGTCCTATGCATTGTTCCCGCATCTGAACGTCGCCGAAAACGTGGTCTTCGGCCTGAAGGTGCGCAAGGTCGCCGCGGCTGAGCGGCGCGACAAGCTGAAGCGGGCCTTGGAAATCACCGGACTGCTTGGGTATGAGGGTCGCAAGCCGGGCGAGCTTTCGGGGGGGCAAAGGCAACGGGTCGCACTGGCGCGCGCGATTGTGGCGAACCAGCCGCTTTGTCTTATGGACGAGCCACTGTCGAATCTTGACGCCAAGCTGCGTGCCTCGGTGCGCAAGGATATCAAGAAGCTGCAGCTCGATCTGGGGATCACGGTTGTATACGTCACCCATGACCAGACCGAGGCGATGAGTATGGCAGACATGGTCGTGCTGATGAAGGATGGCCATATCCAGCAGACCGGCACGCCGGAGGAACTATACTACAAGCCTGCAAACACTTTCGTGGCGGAGTTCGTCGGCGCGCCGCCGATGGCATTGATCGACGCTTCTTCCTTGCCTGGCTTTGGGCACGCGGCCCGCATCGGGCTTCGTGCTGAGGACGTCGAGGTGGCTGAGGCCGGCAAGGGGCGGCTCAGCTGCACCGTGTCGGAATGCGAATTCCTGGGATCTGAGACCTTCATCGGACTGTCACACCCGGCCACTACGGGCCTTACCGTGAGTCTGCCGGGACTTCGCAGCATTCCCTCAGGTGAGGCGATGGAGATCACCTTCTCGGACGACAGCCTGCACTTTTTCGACGCGATGGGCCGAAGGCTCGCGCTCAAAGCCGGTGAGCCGGCGCTGCATGACTGATACAAATTCAGGGAGGAAACCAATGAACGCATTCAGAAATCTCGGGCTGGCCGCTGTGTCAGCTACGGTCCTCGCTGCCCCGTTGGCGGCGGAGACCGAGCTTACCATGTACTACCCCATCGCCGTGGGCGGTGCGTTGACGGAGGTGGTTGACGGTATCGTCGCCGACTTCGAGGCAGCAAACCCCGATATCAAGGTCAACGCGGTCTACTCGGGCAACTATGACGACACACGCGTCCGGGCGCTGTCGGCCCTTGCCTCCGGTGAACCGGCGCAGCTGGCGGTGATGTTCTCGATCGACGCCTATGATCTGATCGAACAAGATATCGTCGTGGCCTTTGACGATATCGAAGGCGTGGATCAAGCTTGGCTCGACAGTTTCTACCCGGCGCTCATGGCCAACAGCAAGATCGAGGGGAAGACTTGGGGTATCCCGTTCCAGCGATCGACCATCGTGGCCTACTACAACAAGGATATGTTCAAGGCCGCAGGGCTCGACCCGGATGCGCCGCCCACGACATGGGACGAGATGATCTCGATGGGCAAGGCGCTGACCAAGGAAGGCACCTATGGCCTGATGATCCCGTCGACGGGCTATCCCTACTGGATGTTCCAGGCGCTGGCGATCCAGAATGGCAAGGAAGTCATGTCGGATGACGGCCTGACCACCTATTTCGATGACCCCGCCGTCGTCGAGACACTGGAGTTCTGGAAGTCACTGAGCCAGGAACACGGTATCATGCCCACCGGCACCGTGGAGTGGGGCACGTTGCGCCAGGCCTTCCTTGAAGGTCAAACCGCGATGATGTGGCATTCGACAGGCAACCTGACTGCGGTCAAGAATAACGCGACCTTTGACTTCGGCGTGGCCGAGCTGCCCGCGAACGTCCGCAAGGGGTCGCCAACCGGTGGCGGTAACTTCTACGTCTTCAAGGACACAACGCCCGAAGAGAAAGCTGCCGCGCTAAAGCTGATCGAGTTCATGACTTCGCCAGAACAGGCAGCGGCCTGGTCCATTGGCACCGGCTATATGGGCGTATCGCCCGCAGCCTATGAGACCGAGGCACTCAAGGCCTACACGCAGGAATTTCCGCCGGCACTGGTTGCGCGCAACCAGCTTGAGAACGCCGTGGCCGAATTCTCGACCTTCGAGACCGCCCGTGTGCGCGAAGGTCTGAACAACGCGATCCAGGCAGCGCTCACTGATGCCAAGTCACCTGCGGAAGCCTTGGCCGAGGCACAGGCTGCCGCCGAGCGCCTGCTGCGTGCCTACCAATAAGCGAAACGGCGGGCGCCTTCCTCAGGCGCCTGCCATCTTTCTCTCCAAGGGACCGATCCATGGCCGATCATGTCAGCAACGAACGCCGCAGGCAGGCGATCTACGGCTGGATCCTTCTGTCCCCCGCCGCGATCCTGCTGACCACATTTGCCTTCTACCCCTCGCTTGCCACGCTCTGGTCCTCACTCTTCAGCCGCAACACCCGGCGCAGGCCCAGCGAATTCGTGGGTGGTGAAAACTACACGGATCTTTTCGCGGACCCTACCTTCTGGAAAGTGGTCGCCAACAATCTGATTTACGCAGGGGCCACCATCCCGATCTCTATCGCCATCGCCCTTGCCATGGCGCTTTGGGCGAATTCCAAGATTCCTGCACGCGGCTTCGTGCGCACGGCCTATTTCACGCCAACCGTCCTGCCGATGATCGCCGCCGCGAACCTCTGGCTTTTCTTCTACACGCCCGGGCTGGGTGTGCTGGACCAGCTTGGTGGCCTCATTGGCCTGCCCAGCATCAACTGGCTGGGCCAACCCGAAACGGCGCTTTGGGCGGTGATTATCGTGACGATTTGGAAAGAGGCCGGATTTTTTATGATTTTTTATCTTGCCGCGCTCCAGACGATCCCCGAGGACCTCAAGGAAGCCGCCGATATCGAAGGATGCAGCCGCTGGACCTACACGCGCCGGATCGTGCTGCCGCTCCTGATGCCGACGACACTTTTCATCATGGTCAATGCACTGATCAACTCGGTCAAGCTGATCGATCATCTGTTCATTCTGACCAAGGGCGGTCCGAACGACGCCTCAAAGCTGATCCTCTACTACATTTGGGAAATGGCTTTTGCTTTCTTCGACGCGCCGCACGCGGCGGCCATGACGATCCTCGTGCTTGTCGTGCTGGGCGTGGTTGCGGGCATCAAGTTCACGATCCTCGACAAGCGGACCCACTACCAATGAGAGAGTTTTCGCGACATATCGAGGCCTTCGGCGCGCTGCTCCTTGCGATCATATGGATATCGCCACTGGTCTTTGCCTTCTGGGCGGCATTCCACTCCACTTCCGACGCGGTGAATTTCAATCTGGGCTCGCCGTGGACGCTGGAGAACTTCCGCACCGCATGGGCGGGCGCACCATGGCTGAAATACTTCATCAACACTTTCCTTCTGGTAACGGTCATCCTAGTAGGACAGTTCATCGTGACCACGCTGGCGGGCTTTGCATTTGCGCAGGTGCAGTTTCCGGGCCGGGACTTCGTGTTCATTCTGGTGCTGATGCAGCTTTTCATTTTGCCCGAAGTGCTGATCGTTGAGAACTATGCTATGGTTTCGCGCCTTGGGCTTTTCGACACGATCCTAGGTGTGGGGATGCCCTATATGGCTTCGGCCTTTGGCATCTTCCTGATGCGTCAGGCGTTCAAGGGCGTGCCGATTGAACTGCACGAGGCTGCGCGGGTCGAAGGATGTGGTTGGTTCGGCATCCTGTGGCGGGTCTATGTGCCGCTGGCGCGACCGACCTATCTGGCCTATGCGCTTGTTTCGGTCTCGACCCACTGGAACAACTTCCTGTGGCCGCTCATCGTGACCAATTCGCCCGATACAAGGCCTCTAACCGTAGGCCTGTCTATATTTGGCGCGCCGGAAAACGGCGTCGATATCAGTGTAATTTCGGCGGCGACGATGATGTCGGTGGCTCCGTTGCTGATCGCCTTCCTGATCTTCCAACGCCAGTTCGTGCAGGCCTTCCTGCGCGCCGGGATCAAATGAGACAATGGCGCGGTTCCTGCAACTGACCGATTTGCACGTGGTGCGCGAAGGTGCCCTTGCCTCTGGCGTCCTGGATACTCGCAACCTCCTGCGGGCGGCCATTGATCGGCTGCAAGGGCTGCGGCCCGCGCTCGCTCCGTTGGATGCGGTGCTGGTCTCGGGGGACATAAGCGATGATGGCAGTAGCGAAAGCTATGCCTTTGCGCGCACCGAACTCAACCGTCTTGGCCTGCCCTTATATGTGGTTCCAGGCAATCACGACGCTCGAGAGCCCATGCGCGCGGCATTTGCCGATCTTCCAGAAATGCCGACAGTGGGCTTGATCGACTGGGTAGCTGACGTTGGTAACACGCGTGTCATTGGACTTGATACACTGGTCGAAGGGCGAGGCGGTGGTCGACTTCGCGATGAAAGCCTCGAGATGTTGCGCCACGCTCTTGAGACCACAGGATCAGGCTCCGTGATCATCATGCTCCACCATCCGCCGATCCAGACAGGAATCCGTTTCATGGACGCCATCGGTCTTGAGAACGCACAGGCGCTCAAAATGATTTTGATGGATGTACACACCCCCGCCACACTTGTCGCAGGTCACGTTCACGGGGTTCATCACGGAAGACTGGGCCACCATCATGTGGCAACAGCCCCATCAACTTGCAGCGGTTTCGCATTGGACCGCCGTACCGACGCCCCTTCAGGCTTCTTTCGGGGGCCGACAGGCTGTGCGGTGATCGACACGAACCCCGGCGGCATCTGGAGCGTCGTTCCGCTGGAACCAGTGGGCGGGCCCTTTCCATTCTAGGGCGCTGAGCCATGGAAAGCACGCCTGTCGCCCTCACCCTGAACCTTATCGCACAGCAACTGATATGGCGGTGTCAGAAGGACTCCGGTTGAGACGGGCAGGGTGGTCTCGTAGCCTCTGAGCATTCCGAAACGTGATCCGTTCAAATACCTCCACAGCAGCTCGGAGATCATTCGTCTGGCAGTGATGCTGCACGTCAGATTTCCACTGTCGCTGCGCAATGTCGAGGATCTGCTTCACGAGCGCGGCGTCGACGTCAGCCACGAAACGATCCGGTTCTGGTGGCAACGGTTTGGCCCGCTGTTTGCGTCCAAGATCCGCAAGAAATGCACGGATCGGCTTCGGTCCTGGCCGCAGTGGCGATGGCACCTGGATGAGATGTTCGTGAAGATCAATGGCGAGCGGTACTACCTGTGGCGGGCCGTAGATCACGAAGGTGAGGTCCTGGAAAGCTTTGTGACAAAGACGCGAGACAAGAAAGCCGCGTTGAAATTCCTTGGAAAATCAATGAAACGCCACGGCCGACCTCATCTCCTGGTGACCGATCAGTTGAGGTCTTACGGTGCGGCGATGAAGGACATCGGCAATGCCCACAGGCAGGAAACGGGTCGCTGGCTGAACAACAGGGCGGAGAATTCGCACCTGCCATTCCGACGACGAGAGCGGGCAATGCAACGCTTTCGGCGCATGCGAAGTTTGCAGAAGTTTGCTTCCGACCACGCCTCGGTCTTCAGCCATTTCAACTCGGAGCGCAGCCTCACCAGCCGACAGAATTTCAAGCTCAACCGCGATGCTGCTCTTGCCGAGTGGCGCCAGCTTTGCGTCGCTTAAGCTCCTGCGGTTCGTGGGAAGCTGAGACCAGTTAGAATCTGTCTGACAGCACCGCGAAGAACAATAGTCTGCTCTGTCCCGCAACTCGGACATAGCCACCGGTTGGCCCTAGGTCCGGTTCTCCTGTAACCAGTCGTTTATACGAAGAAGCGGACGTTGCCCCCGAGTTGACGTCTGCTGAGCGACAGCTAACCAAGACGAAGCAGTCATCTGACCAAAACGCTCAGATGACTGCCCTGAGCCCATCCGCGTCATCGAAAGGCATGCAGCCGTGGTCTAGGCTCTTGCCTGGCTCGCACTAATAACCTCGTTTGGCTCTGATGCTACGTCAAGTAGTCGTACCTTATGCGGTTTTTGGTTTGTGCGTTGATAGAGCCATTTGTCCATCGTCCGAACCAAGAGGGCATCACCGCTCAGGAAAAGCCGACCAGCATCCAGTTCACGCGATATCGTGGTTCGGCTCAATATGATGGCTGAAAGTGAAACGCAGTCAGTTTCGACGTAAAGATCAACGTCAAATCCAGGTATGCTCGTGCATATTTCAACTTCTGTCCGCGGCCGGACCAGTGCCCAGTATGTATCGTATTCTAGGTTGGGATCACTAAACCGAAACTGAATGACCACTTGGCGGTTTGGCAGCTCGTCTGTAGAGATCAAGCCCCTCATGTGCCACATTAGGTTAGATACGTCCGTGTCCTGTAAAGCTTGCCTTGCCTCGATATTACACTGCGCCCATTCACCAAGAGCGGAGAGGGCAGGCTCGAGTTCAACGGCGCGCTGAGTGCGAAGATAATCGACTTGGCCCGTCGCAGGGTCTTCTATGCGTTCGATCAATCCATTCTGTTCAAGCTCCTTGAGTCTCTTGGTCAACAGTGCGGGTGAGATGTTGCCAACGCCGCGTTTGATGTCGTTGAAACGGCTAGAACCTGCCCACATTTCTGAAAGGATCGGGATCGTCCAGCGCGGCTCAAGGAGTTCGCAGGCATGTGTGATCGAGCAGACTATTCCATAGGGCTTCGTTTTCATCGGTGAACCTCCCTGTAGCCCGAAGCTACAAGATGTGCAGCGCATCCATCCAGTTCATATTCTGTACCGGGGGCGGTTCATGATCTGCACTACCCGCAAACCGGACAAGTTCGGCAGACTTAAGTCATCTCGAAACCATACAAGCAGGATCGAAAAGATGACGACTTTCAACACCAACACAACTGTTTCTGCCACACAAATCACTTCCTCCCTGCGCCGGTTCGCACACTGGGGTTGGTCCTACGTCATAGAAATCCGCGCACGCCGGACGCAGGCTGCTTCTCTGAGCCGCCTAAAGGAACGCGATTTGCGCGACATCGGCCTTATTGAAAATGACATCTCCACCGCAAACCACATGCCGCTCGACGCGGATGCTGCCTCTGCTTTGCGCCGCGCTCGTCTTGACCGCAGTGGGAATTGGTAAAGCTGGCACCCTGAAAAGAGCTCCAGTGTCTGGACTTAGCCCCTAGCGGGTCGATGTGCTGGAAGTTCGTCTCATCTCATGCAAACCTTACCTGCAGGACTTGAGCCAGTGGGGGAGAAGAATGACAGAGATTAGCTATGTAGATTGTGACGGTCTCAGCATAGCTTACTCGTCTCAAGAACTGTTGCCGATTTAACCATCGGCACAAACTCATTCTCCTTAAAGAGCGCGGGTGCTTTCCAGTTGAAGGGGGTCGAGGGAGATTGGGAGCTTTTTGAAGCCGTGATCTGAGGGCCAATTCGGTCGTTCCCATTTAGCCGACAACCGATCTATCGATACCGTGCACGATCACCAAGTTCGTATCCGCGTAGCATCGCGAGCAAGTGGACCACACTGTTTGCCCACAGTGTTTGCGACATGGTTCTACAACACCGTGTTTTGGGACACGGTCGAAGACAGAGTGACGTGTGGCGACACCGGCAACGGCAGCAATGTTACGATGGGCGGTCATCTGATGGTTTTAATCAGATGTCTCTGTTGAGCCCATTCCAGAAGTCAACGATCGCTGGCGCTCGCAGGTGCAGCAACCAACTCGACCGAAACCGTCATGAGCACGGCAGCAAATAACCCTTCGTTCGTTGCGCGCAACCGCGGCTCATTGTAGAGTTCAAGCAGAGGAGGTAGATCCATGCGTTGGATTGGTACCATCTTTGCAACGGTATTCCTAATACTTGGGCCCGCTCAAGCGGGTCCGTTATTCGATGCGGCAAGGCAGGGTGATACTGTTACCGTTAAGGCTATGTTGGACAGCGGTTCGTCGGTCGATGAGCGGGGGCCAAACAAGGCTACTCCATTGATTGCCGCTGCGTTGGCTGGAAACACCGAAACCGCTGCGGCCCTGATCGAGGCAGGGGCTGACGTGATGGCGCGAAACCGCAGCGGCTTCACTGCACTTCACGCAGCAGCTTTTAGCGGCAATGTTGAGACAGCGCGCCTGCTTCTCGCCAGTGGCGCAGATGTGAATGGGCGCATCAACAGGGCCGAAAAATCACCTATCTTCATGGCGGCCGACGAGGGCCATATCGAGGTGATCAAGCTGTTGCTCGACCATGATGCGGATATCGTGACCCTCGACAACGATGGCTTTTCGGTTCTGATCCGAACGATGTTCCGTCAGCACTATGATATCGTGGGGCTGCTAAAGGAGAACGGGGCCAAATGCCCCCCGCCGGACGCCTTCGGCCCGGAATTTCATCGCCTGTGCTTGGAGGCAGGCACATAAGGGAAGGTCAAAAAATGAGCTTTCGACTTCTGATGAGTGGCCTGTTTCTCGCAGGCATGACCGTTGCCGCGCTTGCCGACGAGCCCATAAATACCGGACCCTTCGGTGATATTGCGATCAAGGGCTATGACACCGTTGCCTATTTCACCGAAAGCCGTGCCGTCAAAGGGTCAAGTGAGTTCGCATATGATTGGCTCGGCACGCCATGGCACTTCAACAGCCCCGAGAATCGAGACTTGTTCAAGTCTGACCCAGCCAAATACGCGCCGCAATACGGTGGATATTGCGCATTGGGTGTCGGGCTCGGAGCCAACGCCTCCGAAAACATCGACCCTGTAAATTCTTGGCGGATTATCGATGGGAAGCTTTATTTCATATCGGACCCAACCGGTGCAGAAATGCTCGACCACCCAGAAGGGAAAGCGGTGCTCGCGAAGGCGGATGCGAACTGGGAGAGCACCAAGCCTCTGGCTGCCAAGGACTACTCCAACTGACGTGCACCACGGGTGAGTGTCATCCGCCAGGACTAAAGTGGAACAGAATATGCGCGTTGACGTAGCTATACGGCGAGTCCGCGCCAGCTGCTTTTTCGGCACTCTTGTAGATCGAGCCACAAGCCGGGCGACCGAGCGCAAGACCGGGTTGTTGTATGCACAAGGTGTCATCTTTCACATAAGCCGATCCAGTAATGAACATCGTGGATGTTCGCATCGCCAAACTTCCACTGTCTGAAATCTGGACTAGACCGGGACCGCGCCCTTCGAAAGTTCCCTGCCAAACGTTCCCATCGATCAGTGCGGCGACCTCGTCGGCAGTCAACCTTTCACGCGAACCCGGTTGAAAACCGAAGGTCCATTCCTGCACACCCGCGTGCAACATTGCACTGATGATACGATCAAGTTCCTCTTGCCGCCGAAAATGGGCGAATATCACCCTGTAGAGTTGCGCAGAGGTATGCGGTGCGAATCTGGCCACCTCTTTTGCAGTCGCTTGCGCCGCTTGCATATGGCCTGCCTCCGCATACGCGGCAGCGAGGATATTAAAGTAGTCCTCAATGCCTTGCGAGTTGTCCTTGATCTCTTCGAGGATTTCGACAGCACGTTCAGGACGGTCTGCAAGAATATATGACAGGCTTGCGATCTGCCGTGCATAGCCCGGCAATTGCGGATTAAGACGCAATGCCGTTTCGAAACTCTCGATCGCCTCTTCGTGGCGCCCGTAGAATGTCTGCGCAAAGCTCAGAGCAAGATAGGCGGATGCTTCGCCAGGGGCCTTTTCAACGGCGAGCCGCGCCGAGCGCATCGCTTCTTCATACCGGCCATCTACAGTTTGCAGTTCGCTCAACACGGCAAAAGGCATCGCCGCATCGGGATCAATTTCCAAGGCACGCCCGGCATGTTCGTAGGCGCGTTTTCGAGCGACTGGATACGGTAGCACGTCGTCGTAGTTTCGACGCATGACCAATGCCTCGGTACGCGCCTGAGCTGCGAAAGCCATGGCAAAGTTCGGATCGATTGCGGTCGCGTCCGAATAGAACCTCAAAGCCTCGCGCAGCCTGGGCCGAAAGCCGCTGCGAGCAGCTTCTTCAGCCCTGAGGAAGAAGTCATATGCTTCCAGATCCCTGGTAGGGAGGCGTTCGATCCGCTCCCTTTCGGACACGCTCACATCCACCCCCAGTTGGTCAATGATCTCTTTTATCAGGCCGACTTCAATCGCAAAAATATCGGCTTCGTCTCGCTCCAACCGCTCGGCCCAAAGCGTCTGCCCGCTGCTCACATCTGTCAGCCGTGCATTGACCAATAGCCGTGCTCCCACTCTGCGCACGCTGCCTTCCAGAACATAACCGACTCCCAACTCGCGACCGATGGCCCTGCTGTCGATTGTCCGGTCCCGATAGGAGAACGCGGTATTGCTGCCGATCACCATCAGCCCGGCGACTTTCGAGAAATCGGTAATCAGATCGTCCGTGAGCCCATCTGCGATGTAACGTTCCGCGTCTGGCAGCCCGAGGTTTTCAAAAGGCAACACGATGAGGGAAGGGAACGAGTTCTCTGCCGCTATCATTTCACTCTCAGCGCCGCTGAACCGCGCCACTATATCATCACGCAACATTAAAGCGGCGCTTGAAAGAATGGCGATCACGGCCATCGCAGCGCCCGCGACGCGAAACTTCAAGCGAAACCGTCGTGGGTTTTGTGCGCCATTCTGATCCGCCATCCGGTAGACTGCTAGAGGCTCAGGTATGTTTTTGACCCGGTGGACGCCTGCAGGCTCAAATGATCTGCTGACCTTGCCGTTCGTATGTTTGTAAACCTCTCTCGAGATGCAGATGCCTCCGGGCTTCGCAAGGGGTTCGAGGCGCGCTGCAACATTGACACCGTCGCCGTAAATGTCGTCGCCATCGATAATCAGATCGCCCAGGTTGATACCGATACGCAATTCGATACGCTGGCTGGGATCAATAGTGACGTTTCTATTGGAAACTGCCTCCTGTATTTGGATCGCAGCCTCCACGGCATCAACGGCACTTGCAAATTCGGCCAGTAGCCCGTCGCCGAGAAGCTTAAATACTCGCCCGTTCTTTTCGTCTATTAAGCGGGTGAGGATGTCCTGGCGCAACGTGGTCAAACGTTCGAAGGTACCAACCTCATCCTGGGCCATCATACTGCTGAAACCAACGACGTCTGCGGCGAATATGGCGGCAAGCCTGCGTTCCAAGGTTTGCCCTCTCCTCCAAAAATTCGGGCCGTACTGTGAAGCGTAACACTGAAAAAACGTGGCGGAAACGGCTTTCACACAAGATATTCGGCTGGGCCGGCGCGTGTCATTCAATGGTACGGTCGGGCAACCAAGCCAATTGCCTCTACAGCAGCCACAAACCTTAGACACAGCAGGCACTCACCAAAATTCGGTGTAGGTCTGCTCGGAGCCCAAGGCAGCCTTGATCGTTTCCGCAGCATCGGTCGAAATGAGCAGGAACCGGAAGTTCGCTGCTGCTCGAATGAAAGGGCAAGGCAGGTCACATGCCCGCCTGTAGGATTAGCCGGTATCCCCCATGAACCTGTTGAATGTCTCAAGTCTAATTCGCGTCACCCGGACGGCTATATGACCTTGGTTCGAAGGATGAATGGCCGGGGAGCGTCGCGAAGTTCGGCGCAGGCGTCTACGGCGACTTCCGTTGCCCGAAATATGCTTGGTATACACTTTCGTGCCCAAGTTCGCGGACGAAGACCATCAAAGAGGTGTAGGCGTAAATTAGGATCGCCAACCACAGCTGGGTCAACCAGAAATGGGACCAGTCAAATGCCTGAAAATCCAGTGCCACGCCCGCTTCCAACCCTTTGGCATTCCGGCTCGCACTGAACGCCCGCTCGGTGATATGGAGAAGCGTAGTCAACAAGAAGTACAGCCCCGCTTTCCACGAAACCGAGACAACGCGGGGCTCGGACTGGAACTTGTTAAAGAACGGCAGCATCTCGGCTACGATCACACCCTTTGCGACGAGCAGAGCCCCAATACTTGCAGTGAGATGGGATATCGGCTGGCCACCCGAATGTTCGGACAACGTGTCAATTGTGAGCACCAACGCGTTAAAGCCTATCCCAAAAAACACAGTGGGCGGCAGCATATGGTGCAATTCACGCACGATAGTTTTCGCAACGGAGTTATTCATTGACGCACCATCTTTCACATTTCGGGAACGAGAACGTTGTCAGCAATCTCTACCAGCGAATTGCCCTGCCTGAAACAATATTGCCAACGGCAGGTTCGAAAGGCCGCGCCATGAGGTGCCGATAGGGTCAGGCTTCATAACCAATAGATGACGGTCGCCGCGAGGGGATGGCCGATCGGAACGCCTCGGGGCAGCGGTCATAGCGGGTCGCCACACGCCGCCAATCCTTGAGCCTGCCGAACATGATCTCGATCACTGCCCGGCAGTGCATTGCGCAGCAATGTCACGAGAGGGGCGATTTCTCCGCTTGTAGCGACGCTTGTCGTACTTGATCGGCATCTTGCGTTGCTTCCGGCCGGGGATGCAGGCGCGTATGCCTTTGTCTTTCAACGCTTCCCTGAACCAGTCGGCGTCATAGCCGCGATCTCCGAGCAGCCATTTGACGTTTGGCAGGCTACCCAGAAGCGCCCGCGCGCCGATGTAGTTGCTCACCTGCCCGGCGGTGACGGACAGATCGAGCGGTCGTCCCTGGCTGTCACAGATGGCATGAAGCTTGGTGTTCATGCCGCCCTTGGTGCGACCGATCAGGCGAGCGCGCCCCCTTTTTGGGCGGCCATGCTGGTCGCCGTTCGATGTGCCTTCGGGTATGTTGCATCGATCATCACGGTCGTCTTCTCACCGTGTTTCGTAGCCAACCCCGCCATCATCCGCGCAAAAATTCCTTTCTCGCTCCAACGTTTCCACCGGCTGTAGAACGTCTTGTGTGGACCATGGGCGGCAGGCGCGTCCCATCAGCGCAACCCATTGCGATTGATGTAGATAATCCCACTCAGAACCCGCCTGTCATCAACTCGCGGCTTGCCGTGCGACTTTGGGAAGAAAGGGGCGAGCTTGGCCATCTGCGCGTCAGTCAGCCAGTAAAGGTCGCTCATGTCACCGCTCCATTTTCTGAGCCGTGAATCACGCCGTGCGACCAAAATCAATGCATTCTGATCCTAGGGGGACCTCAGACAATAGCTGATCAAAGCCACTAATGATGAGCTTACGCCATCCGGTCGCAGCGTCCTGAAAAGCAGCTATTCATCCAATCGACAATAAATGCGACCAACAGTCATATGCGTCTTATCCATAGATGAAGGCTGGGAACCACAAGGCTAGTTGCGGCAGCATTACCAAGAGAGCGAGAACGACAAGCTCTGTCACCACAAACGGCCAGATACCTTTGAAGACCTCGGTCACAGGCATGCGCGTCACCCCGGCGACGACAAACACGTTCATGCCCATGGGCGGGGTGATCAGCCCTATTTCGGCTGTTTTCACAAAGATCACGCCAAGCCAGACAGGGTCATATCCCAGTTGCGTCATGAGCGGGAAAACGACAGGCAAGGTCAGGATCAGAATAGCGAGTTGATCAAGGAAAAAGCCGAGAACCAGCAAGAGGAGCAAGACCAGACCAAGCACCGCCCAGTTAGGCAGCCCGCTTTCCGCGATGAGATTGAGCAGCAGGTTCGTCGTTCCGTTGAGCGCCATGAAGACGCCGATAACGGCTGAGAAGCCCACGATTGTCAGGATCATCGCGCTGGAGCGCGCCGCGCGCGCAGCTGCGGCCCAGATGCCTGCAAAGCCGACGCGGCCCATGAGCAAGCCGATGACCAGCGCCGCAAACGCGCCGACAGCGCCTACTTCCGTTGCCGTGATGATCCCTGAGTATAGTGCAAAGACCATCCCGACCAGCAGGAGGATCACGGGCCAAGCCGTGGCGACAGATTGCCAGCGTTCGCGGGTCGTCGCTCGGGCGGCGGTTTGCGGGGCATAGTCTGGGTTGCGCCGCACCAAGATAAAGATGGTCAGCGCAAAGCCCACAGCGGTCAGTGCGCCGGGGATGAACCCGGCAAGCAGCAACCGGCCAACCGAGGTTTCGGTAAAAACGCCATAGAGGATCAACCCGATAGAGGGCGGAATCATGATCGCCAACGTGCCGACAATGGACAGGAGTGCCGCCGAGAAACGCGGATCGTAGTTATAGCGCCGCATTTCTGGAAAGGCGACCGAGGCCAAGGTGCTGGCCGCCGCCGTGGACGACCCGGACATGGCGGCAAGCAGAACGCCACCCGCGACCGTCGCATAGGAGATCCCCCCGCGTAGATGCCCGAGAAAGCGGTGCGAGATGTTGAACAGATCCGATGTAAATCGCCCCGCGCTCAGCAACTCGGCCATCAGGATGAAGAGCGGTACGCTGGAGAGCGTATAGCTCGCCACATGCTCATACGGCGTGTGGGCCAGCACCCCGGCGATGGGGCCGGACCCGACCGTCATCCAGATGCCCGCAACACCTGCCATCAGGATGGAAAAGGCAACCGGCAGCCCGATAAGCAGGAAAAGCAAGAGCAGGCCGAAGCCGAGAAGCGCAATTGTAATCGCGGTCATGACGAGGTTTCCCCACTGCCATGGGCTGCATCATCGTCAATGTCGAGCGGCCACACGATGTCGAGAACAAGGCGAAGTGTAAGCGTCACCGTGCCAAGAGCGACCCAGACATAGCTGAGATAAATCGGAAACGGGATGGCGCCCATCCGGGTTTCCAGATGTTGGAATTTGGCGACCGCCTCGATGCAGGCATACCACGTGAACAACCCAAAGACCGGCAGGCAAATCAAGGCCGTGGCCCGCGTGTAGTTCTTGCCGAACCGGCGTTTCAGCCCGTCGGAAACCACATCCAGTCGCACATGCACGCCTTGCGCATAGTTGGATGACAAGGTCGCGAAAACGAGGATGACCATAAAATACAGACTCGTCATCTCGAAGTTCCCGCGCAACGGGCTGTTGAACAGGTGGCGCCCCATGGCATCAACCGTGATCGAGAGCATCATCAGCAAGAGACCAGCCGTCGCCACAGCCAAAAGCCCCTTTTCTAAGAGTGACAGCATCTTGCGCATCTGCGCTTTCCTTCTTGTGGTGATGCGACCGCCGGCGCGCTGACTGGACCGCGCCGGGGTGATAAAGATGTCTTACTGCTGCGCCGCCAGAAGCGCGCTGTAAGCGGCCGAAACCTCGGCGGCCATCGGGTTGCGCGCGCCCACGGTCTCGACCCAGTTTTCACCGATCGACGCCAGGGCCGCGTCGATCTCGGCCACAACGCTTTCGGGCACGGTGATCATGGTCATGCCTGCTTCGGTCAGCTTCTTTTCGGACCCGGCATTGACCTTGACGAAGGTCGCGCTGCTGGCGGTGCCAACCTCGGCTCCTGCGCGCGCCACCTGCTCTTGCTGCTCGGGGGTTAGCTTTTGCCAGTCGCTTTCGGCGATCACCAGGAAGAACCCGATAGAGCCCATCGACAGGTTGGTCGTCACCGCCTTGGCCACCTCTTCAAGCTTGTAGGAGGGAACCGAGGCCGTCAGGTTGATCGCCCCATCGACCGTGCCACGCTCAAGCGCGAGGTAGAGATCGCTGACCGGCATTTCGACCGGCACCATGCCCAGCGCCGAGATCGCATCGCCCGCCGTCGCGTGGGGGACGCGGATCTTGAGACCCGCAAGGTCGGCCAGGCTGTTGATCTCAATGGTCTTGGCCAGAACAAGCTGCGTCTGCGGCAGCAGGTTCATCATGATCGGACGCACTTTGTTGGGTAGAAACTCTGCGTCAACCAGCTTGTCCTGCACCAGTTGCCAGTAGGCGGCGTGGCCCTTTTCAAGGTCCGAGAACGCCCCCGGCAGTTCCGCAATGGTCGACAGCGGCATGGCATCGCCCACATAGCCGACGCCAACAAAGCCCATATTCGCAATGCCGCTCTTAACGGCGTTGAGCGTGCCGGGCGCATTGGCGAGCTGCCCACCGGGAAAGTTTTCTACCTGAACAGTGCCGCCCGTATATTCATTGATCTTCGCAATCAGAGGGTTGATGATCAGCTTGGTGCCGAAATGCTCGGGCGGCAGGTAGGAGGCCATGCGCAATGTGACCGTGTCGGCCCAAGCTGCACCGCCTGCGCTCGTGGCCAGTGCGACGACACCAGCGCGAAAGATGTTGTTCATGATACCCATTTGGTTTCCTCCCATTCAGGTGTTTATCGGCCCATGAAGTTCGGTGGCCGTTTTTCAATGAAGGCGGTCATGCCTTCGATACGATCTTCGCTGGTGTAGGGGTCCGGCCCGACGTTGAGCCGCAGCGCCGCCGCGAGCGGCAACCCCATGGATTTGGTCGAAGCCTCCTTGCAGCGCCGCACGGTCAGAGGCGCGTTGGCGGCGATGGTTGATGCCAGACTGCGCACCGCCTCGCGGATTTCATCCGCAGGCAGCACGCTGTTCAAAAAGCCATGTGCCAGGCCCTCATGATGCGTCATCGGTCGGCCCGTATAGAGCAGTTCAAGCGCCAGCGCGCGCGGGACCAGACGCGGCAGGATCACCGAGGCGAAATGCGCCCCCATGCCCACCTTGGCCTCGGAACTGGCCAGATGCAGGGTATCGGCGGCAAGGCGCAGGTCACAGGCCATGGCCAGATCAGCGCCCGCGCCCATGCACACGCCCTCAAGGCAGGCGATGGTTGGCTTGTTGATCTCAAGTATGCGCTCGAAAGGATTGCGTGCATCGCCCTTCATCGGCGCGGGAAAGCGCGTTTCGCCCTTGGCCATGATGGCCTTGACGTCAATTCCTGCGCTAAAGGCGCGCCCGCCTGCACCAGAGAAGACGATCACGCGCACGTCCTCTCGCGCCTCTGCCTCTTCGGCCAGCGACGACAGGGCCTGAAAGCCCTCGGGCGCCAAAGCGTTCATACGCTCGGGGCGATTGATCTCAAGCCATGCGACACCGCCGTTGATGTCTAGCCAAAGCTCATGATCGAGCGGCCTCTCCATCATGCGCTCTTTCTTGGCTCAGCGACAATCGCGTTGCGCTTTCGGACGATACCGCCCATGGCCACGAGCCGCGCGATGTCTTCCGCGGCCAAACCCACCTCGGCGAACACTTCATCGGTATGTGCCGCAAAATGCGGCGGTGGCGCGTCAAAGGCGCCCGGCGTGCGCAAGAAGGTCATCGGCAGCCCCGTGCCATGATATTCGGGCGTGTCGATAAGCATCTCGTTGGCTTCGACCTGCGGGTGGTTGAAGACCTGCTCAAGGTTGAGGAACGGCCCCGCAGCCAGCCCGGCCTCGAGAATTTCCATCGCCACATCGTTGGAAGACCGGTCCTGCGTGCAGGTGGTGATCGCCGCATCCAGCGCCTCGCGGTTCTTCACACGGTCGGCGTTGGTCTTGAATCGGGGGTCTTCTGCCGCTTCGGGTGCGCCCAACACACGCATCAGCTTGGCGAATGAGCGGTCATTGCCCGCGCCCGTGAACACCTTGCCATCGGCGCAAGCATAGGCGCCATAGGGTGCCACCCAGTGTTCCGTGTTGCCCGTGGGGCGCGGGATCTTGCCGGTGGCCATCCAGCCTGCCGCGGCAGGATGGAGCATTGTCAGTCCGGTGTTGTAGAGACTCACACCTACGTGCTGGCCCTTGCCAGATTGCCCGCGCTCCAGCAGCGCCATCAGGATCGCGTTCACCGCCGAAAGACCGGTGGCATGGTCAATGAGCGGCAGGCCGATCTTGGTTCCGTCGCTGCCGGCCTCGCCATTGATCGAGGCCAGCCCGACAAAGCCTTGAACGGCCACGTCATAGCCGGCCATCCCGGCCAACGGTCCCTTGTTGCCAAACCCCGTGATCGTGCATTGCACAAGACGCGGGAAGCGCTTGGACAGCACCTCTTCGTAACCCAGACCCCATTTGGGCAGGGTGCCCAGCTTGAAGTTGTGGATCAGGACATCGGCGCCATCGAGCAGTTTGAGGAGGGCCTCGCGGCCCGCCTCCTTGCTCAGATCGAGCGCCACGGACCGCTTGTTGCGGTTCAGCCCGTTGAAATAGGTCGAGCGATCCTCGTCCAGTTTCGTGCCCCAGTTTCGGGTCTCGTCCCCAACGGGCGGTTCGACTTTGATGACATCGGCGCCTTGGTCGGCAAGCGTCTGCGTGCAGAGCGGCCCGGCATAGACTCGAGTGAGGTCAATCACCCTGAAGCCAGCGAGCGGTCCCTGAAGATTGCGCGTACTCACGGTGTTTCCCTCCTATTTGCCCACAAACGCTGGCGTTTCGCGCTTTGATGCAGCACGGATGCCTTCGCGAAAATCGGCTGTTGTCATGTGAATGCGCTGCTGTACCAGTTCATGCTCCAACGCGCGGTGCACATCCTCGGCCAGGCCCCGGCGCAGCGTGCGGCGCATGTCCTGCACGGCAATCGGTGCGTTCGTGGCGATCTCGGTGGCCAGCGCAAGCGCGGCGGTACGCTCTTGTCCCTGGGCAACAAGCTGGTCTGCCAGCCCGATCTCATGGGCCTGAGACCCGGTCAGCCGCCGCCCGGTATAAAGCATCATCGCCGCTGCATTCTGCCCGACAAGCCGGGGCAGTGTCGTGCTGATCGCAAAACCACAATGCATCCCTAGAACCGCGAAATTGGCAGAAAAGCGCGCAGCCTCGCTTGCCACCCGGAAATCAGCCGTGAGGGCAAGGCCAAGACCCCCGCCAATCGCCGGGCCCTGGACAGCGGCAACGATAGGTGTGGCAATCTCGAACAGCGCGATTGCATTGCCGTAAAGCGCCTTGGCGATCTCGACACCTTTGTCAGGATCGATCCCGCCGCCGAAATCAGCCCCGGCACAGAACACCTTGCCCGCCGCCGCCAACACGATGGCGCGGCAGTCGGGATCGGTATCCAGCGCCTGCATCTGCTGCAGCAAGGTGTCGACCAAAGTGACGTCGAAGAAATTCAGCGGCGGGCGGTCGATCTCGACGATGCCGACAAAGCCTTCGCGGCTTACCTTGATTTCGCTTTGCAGATCGCGGCGCATCCGCTCAGGTTCTCCGCTGATCATAGCGCCGGCCCATCACTGCGGCTGCGATGTTGGTCTTCTGAATGTCCATCGTGCCGCCGGCGAGGCCCCAGCCAAAGCTTTCGCGCACCCGCTGTTCCATCGGGTATTCGGTGGAATAGCCATAGCCGCCCATCAGCTGCATCGAGGTGACGCAGACATCGCGTACGATCTCATTGGCGAAGCACTTGGCAATCGAGGCCTCACCGCTGTCGGGGAAATCAGCGCCCGCATTGCAAACTGCGCGATAGAGCAGCATGCGGCTTGCATCGAGCTTCATCTTCATCTCGGCGACCTTGAGCTGCACCGCCTGGAAGTCGTCCAGCGGCCGCCCGAAGGCGCGGCGCTCCTTAATGTATTCGACCACATCATCGAAGGCCGATTGCGCAAGGCTGAGCGACATCGTGGTGTTTCCACAGCGCTCAAGCCCGAAGCTTTCCATCAGCGCCTTGAACCCGCCCGCAGGCACAACGATGTTGTCCACGGGCACCCGGACATCATCCAGGAAGATGTCGGCATGGTGTACCGAACGGAACCCCATCAGGTGTTCGCGCTTGCCGAAGCTGAGGCCGGGCGTGTCCTTTTCGAGATAGACCGCACCGATCCCCGCCGCGCCCGGTTTGTCGGCCAGACGGCAATAGACCAGATACCCCCCGGCATGGCCCGCGCCCGAGCACCAGCGCTTTTGTCCGTTCAGAACGACCTCGTCGCCGTCGATCACCCCTTTGGTGGTCAAGTCGGTCAGGGCTGAGCCCGCATTTGGCTCGCTCATCGAAACCGCGACGATCAATTCGCCACGGCAGACGGCAGGCAGAACCTTTTGCTTCAGCGTCTCGCTTGCATTGCGCCAGATCGCCAGCGTCGGGCCAAAGCAGGATTCGAATATGGGAAGCGCGACAACGCTGCCGAGCTTGTTGAACTCTTCCAGCACTAGCACGGCATCAAGATGCGACATGCCCTGCCCGCCGTATTCTTCGGGCAGGTTGATGCCCAGAAAGCCCATCTCGGCGTAGCGGCGCATCCATTCGTCAGGCAGCGCCTCTTCGCGCCGTTCCAGATCGCGTGCCAGCTCCGCGAGATTCTCGCGCGCAAATCTGCGCGCCATGTCCTGCAGTTGCGCCTGTTCTTCACTGAGTTGAAAATCCATGAATGTCCCCTCTGGGCCGCGTGGCCGCACATGTTTGGTGAGAAACTAGCATCAGGGTCATTCCTATGCGATAATGGCAAAGCTATTTCATACATTCCAATTTGGAATGTCTTGGCAGAAAGGAGCCCGAACATGAGCGATGTCGAACTGACCAACCTTCAGCGCCAGGATCTTAACCAGCTGATTTCGCTCGCGGCGTTGCTTCATACAGGAGGCGTGACGCGCGCAGCCGAGCTGTTGAATGTGACCCAGCCCACCGTGAGCAAGGCGCTCACGCGCCTGCGCGCAACCTTTGGCGATCCGCTTCTGGTCCGCAGAGGCAACAGCATGCATCTGACGCCTTATGCAAATGATCTCTCGCTCAAGCTTCAGGACATCATCGCTTCGCTCGATGCGCTTTATCACCCACAAGGGCCCTTTGAACCACAAACCGTGAGTGGTTGGCTGAAGATCGGCGCCAACGATTATGTACAGGCGACCGTCGGGATGCCTTTCATTCGGCGCATGCGGGAAGCCGCGCCCAACCTTTGTGTCGAATTGAGGAGCGTCGGCTCACTCTATCCCCAGCAAATCCTTGATGAGGGCATGGTCGATATGGTGGTGAGCGCAGCCTTTCCCTTTGCCAACCTTCATCACGAAAAAACCATATCCGACCCGTTTGTATGCGTGGCCGATGCGGCCAATACAACGATCCCTGACAGGCTTTCGCTTGATGACTTCCTTGCGCTGCCACAGATCGATGTCTCGCCCACAGGCACGGGCGTCATCCGACGGTATTTCGAGCGCAGCCAGCGCCGCTTCAAGGAAGAACGCAGGATCGTCACGGTTCTGTCGTCCTTTGCCTCGCTGCCCGATGTGCTGAAAGGTTCGGACATGGTCGGGCTGATGCCCTTGCCCATGCTCAGGATTCTTCAGGGCGCACCGCTCAGGCAGATCGAACTCGATTTCGATCTGCCCGCCTATGACGTCTCGATCTGGTGGCACCCTCGTACCCATACCAACCCGATGATGCGTTGGGTGCGGGCGGAACTGATCAAAATGGTCAATGAAAGCACCAGATAGACGTTAACCGGGCTTCCAGCAAACACTCAGAACCATGGCATCCTGCTCCTAGCCAAAGACGTAGGCGTGCCCGATACCGCTGTCGAAATAGATGCTCCTTGGCCAGAAGGATGGGGTCTTTGCCCTTGAGATGTACGGTGGGTCTTGTCAGAAGGAATCTGGTTGAGGCGGGGAGGGCGGCTTGTAGCTCCTTTCCATGCCCAAACGCGATCCATTTAGGTATTTTCACAGCGGCCCGGAATTGTTGCAGAACTTGGGCTTGAGGCGCGCTGGCCCCTTACCCCATTGACGTCAGGCGACGCGAACGATCTCGGCGGTGCCGAAGGCGTTGAAGCGGTTCACGAGTGCGATGCGGATGTGGATTTCGGCCGTCTGGCGGTCGGGGTCTCTGGCGGCGATGCGTTCTCCGAATGCTTTCAGGCGGCGCATTTTCGCTTCGACCCGACCCGGGCGTGATAGCCCGCCCAGCGCTTCCAGAAGGCTCGGCCATGGTATCGGGTGGCGCGCAGGGTTTGGTTGCGGACGCATGCGGCCGGGCAGTCTTCCTTCCATAATCGACCGTTCTTGCGGATCGGAATGATCGGGACCGCGTCGCGCTCGAGGATCGCGCTGTGGCACCGGCGCGTGTCATAGGCACCATCAGCGGTCACGGTGCCGATCTCTTCGTCATCGGCTATCTGGTCCAGTAGATCAGGCAGGACAGGGCTGTCGCCATCTCGGCTGAGGGTGAACTCGACCGTGCGGATATCGGATGTGACCGTGTCCATGGCCAAATGTACTTTGCGCCATTGGCGTCGCCCCTGGACACCATGCTTGCGGGCTTGCCATTCGCCATCGCCGAGGAACTTGATCCCGGTACTGTCCACCAACAGGTTCAGTGACCCGTCGGCGCGGCGATATGGGATCTACACCTGCAGGGTCTTCTGCCTCCGGCATAGCGTCGAGTAATCCGGAACCGGCCAATCAAGCCCGGCCAGACGCAGGAGGCTTGCTGCCATCCCGGCGGTCTGACTGAGCGGTAACTTAAACAGCACCTTGATCGACAAGCAGAACTGGATTGCCGCTTCCGAGAAGACCGCGGGGCGGCCCGGGCGGCCTTCATGCGGTGCGTGCCACGCCATCTCCTTGTCAAGCCAGCCCATCAGAGACCCGCGCTTGCGGAGCGCAGCGTTTTAGGCGGACCAATTCGTCGTGTGGTTGCGGGCGGGCCTGGGCTTGCTCATGCCATCCGTCTAAACGCATGGATTCATGAAGTGAATCCTTCAGAGCGAGAGTTCTGCAACAATGCTGCATCGATGCGGAAATGCATTTGATTTTTTGCGCGCGGTAATAAATTGTTAAGTTTCAGAAAGTTTGAGAGGTCGGCGCAGATGAGCAAGCACAAGATCCGGAACATGGAAGAGTTTGCTGCGCATAGCGGTGTCTCGCGGCCCACGGCGTCGAAATATTTCGACGATCCGCAGAGTGTACGCCCCTCGACGCGTGAGAAGATCGAGAGGGCGCTGGAAACCTGCGACTACCGGCCCAACATTTTCGCCATTAACCAGAACCGGAAACTGACCAAGAATATTGGCATAGTGGTGCCCTATCTGGCGGATCCGTTCTTTGCAGAGATTGCGCGCCGGATCGAGACGCTCGTGATCGAAGCGGGGTTCCGGCCGATCCTTTTGTCATCGCATGGCGATCCGGCGCTTGAGGTCGGCAATCTCGACTCCCTGCGCTCGATCAAGCCGGCGGGCGTGCTGCTCGCGCCACTGGGCCGGGCATCGGATAGGCGGGCGATCGAAGCCTTCTGCAAGAGCGTTCCGACCGTGAATTTCGACGCCAATATCGAGGGGGTGGGCGAGGCATTCATCGGTCACGACAATGCCCAGGCCACTAAGATCATGCTGGAATACCTGACAAGGTCCGGAGAACCTCCGGTCTTTTTCGAGATGCGCACGCCGCCGAACCCGAATGCCAACAAGCGTCGCAATGCCTATATCGAGGGCATGGAGCAGATGGGCCTGACGCCGCATATGATCCAGGCCGCAGGTGAGGGCTGGGATCTGGAAGAGATCGGGTATCAAGAAGGTCTGCGGGTGATCTCTGCGGGGCGGTTGGCCACAAACACGGTGTTTTGCAGCAATGATCGACTGGCCATAGGTTTCCTTGCCGCAGCCTATGAATTGAGGGTGAGTGTGGGGCGGGGGCCGGACTGTTCGCTGCGGGTGGCCGGTCACGACAACCACCCGTTCTCGCGCTATACCTGCCCAACCTTGACGACGGTTTCGCACAATTATTCTGCGATCGCGACGACCAGCGTCGAGACGATCCTGTCCCTGATCGAATCGGGAGAACGGGGAGCTGCTCGCGAAACGAGGCTGTTCAACGGAGAGCTGATCATGCGCGCATCAGCGTAATACTTTGATAAGAAAAGAAGTCACTAAATTTACGCGCGTAAAAAAATAAATTGACGAGAGGCAATCTGATTTCTTATCGTGAAACGACAAACTCACGAGAGGGAGGACTCGTATGTATTTCCGAAACGCACTTGGTGCGGCGACGGCCATGTCGCTCTTGGCGACCAGCGGTGCATTTGCCGATACCATCACGATTGCGACCGTTAACAACGGTGACATGATCCGCATGCAGGGCTACACCGATGACTTCACGGCCAAGACGGGTCATGAGGTCGAATGGGTGACGTTGGAGGAAAACGTTCTTCGTCAGCGTGTTACCACCGACATCACCACCAAGGGTGGCGCGTTCGACATCATGACCATCGGTATGTACGAAACCCCGATCTGGGGTGCCAATGGCTGGCTGGTGCCGCTCGACGACCTGTCGGATGCCTATGATGTCAACGACATCCTGCCGGCGATGCGTGGCGGGCTCAGCCATGAGGGTACGCTCTACGCCGCGCCGTTCTATGGCGAAAGCTCGATGGTCATGTACCGCACCGACCTGATGGAAAAGGCCGGGCTGACGATGCCCGAGGCACCGACCTGGGATTTCATTCGCCAGGCGGCGATCGCGATGACCGACCGCGACAATGAAATCAACGGTGTCTGCCTGCGCGGCAAGGCCGGTTGGGGTGAAGGCGGTGCCTTCATCACGGTCACCGGGAACTCCTTTGGCGCGCGCTGGTTCGACGAGGACTGGAATGCCCAGTTCGACCAGCCGGAATGGGCCAATGCGCTCAACTTCTTTGTAGAACTGATGACCGAAGCCGGACCTCCGGGATATGCCACCAACGGCTTCAACGAGAACCTGTCGCTGTTCCAGCAGGGCAAGTGCGGCATGTGGATCGACGCAACCGTGGCGGCCTCGTTCGTGACCAACCCCAAGGATTCGACGGTTGCCGACAAGGTCGGCTTTGCGCTGGCGCCCGATACCGGCATGGGCAAGCGGTCGAACTGGCTGTGGGCCTGGGCGCTGGCAGTGCCGGCGGGCACCCAGAAGGAAGCGGCGGCCAAGCAGTTCATCGAATGGGCGACCTCGAAGGAGTATATCGAACTGGTCGCGGCCAAGGAGGGGTGGGCCAACGTCCCGCCGGGGGCGCGGACTTCGCTCTATGAGAACCCCGAATATCAGAAGGTTCCGTTTGCCAAGATGACGCTGGATTCGATCAACGCGGCCGATCCGACGAACCCGACAGTCAAGCCGGTTCCCTATGTCGGTATCCAGTTCGTGGCGATCCCCGAATTTGCCGGAATCGCGACCGAGGTCAGCCAAGAGTTCTCGGCGGTCTATGCCGGTCAGCAGACCGTGGAAGAGGCTTTGGCCAAGGCGCAGGCCTTGACCAATGATGCGATGGAAGCCGCTGGCTATCGCTAGGGTCCCTCCCTTGTCAGAGAGCGGTCTTGCCGCTCTCTGACTTTCCGATCCCGGAAACTGAGGATCGGCGCCGGGAACTTTTGCGGCGCGCGTGAACACAGGAGATATGTCAATGGCCACGCAGCATTCACGATCTGCTGCGCGCATCATGATGGCCCCCGCCGTGATCCTGCTTTTGGGCTGGATGCTGGTGCCGCTGACGATGACGCTCTACTTTTCTTTCAAGAAATACCTGCCTTTGCGCGGCGGTGACCTGGGTTGGGTCGGGTTCGAAAACTACGTGCGCTTCGTGACCTCCAGCGCGTTCTGGCCGGCGATTGCGACCACGCTGATCATCGTGGGCGGCGTTTTGGTGATCACCGTCTTTCTGGGGATCCTGCTGGCGATCCTGCTCGATCAACCGATGTGGGGGCAGGGGGTCGTCCGTATCCTGGTCATTGCGCCCTTTTTCGTCATGCCGACCGTGTCGGGCCTGGTCTGGAAAAACATGTTCATGGACCCGGTGAATGGATTTCTGGCCCATCTCTGGAAAGCCTTCGGTGCCGAGCCCGTGCAATGGCTCAGCCAGGCGTCGTTGCCGTCGCTCATCATGATTGTGTCCTGGCAATGGTTGCCCTTTGCCACGCTTATCCTGCTGACCGCGATCCAGTCGCTGGACCGCGAGCAAGTCGAGGCGGCAGAGATGGACGGGGCGGGCTGGTTCAGCCGGTTCTGGTTCATCGTGCTGCCGCACCTCTCGCGCGCGATCACCATCGTGGTGTTGATCCAGACGATCTTTCTGTTGTCGATCTTTGCCGAGATCTTTGTCACCACCGCCGGCGCCTTTGGCACCAAGACGCTCACATACCTGATTTATCAGCGGGTTCTGGAAAGCCAGAATGTCGGGCTGGGGTCTGCGGGCGGGGTCTATGCAATCATTCTAGCCAATATCGTTGCCTTCTTCCTGATGCGCATCGTCGGCAAGAATCTGGACGCGTGAGGAGAACGGAAAATGGCCCGCGCCGTCACAACCCGCCGCAAGGCACTGAATACCGCCATCGCCTGGACAGTTGGTCTGCTGATCTTCTTCCCGATCCTCTGGATCGTGGTCCTGTCCTTCAAGGCCGAGGGCGATGCCATCCGCACACCGCTCGAAGTCCTGACCTCTGCCTGGACGTTTGAAAGCTATGAGGTCGTGCAGGAACGGTCGGATTATTTCAAGCACTTCATGAATTCCGTGATCATTGCCCTGGGGTCGACGCTGCTTGGCGTGCTGATCGCGGTTCCGGCGGCGTGGTCGATGGCTTTCGTGCCCTCAAAGCGCACCAAGGACATCCTGATGTGGATGCTCTCGACCAAGATGCTGCCGGCGGTGGGCGTGCTCTATCCGATCTACCTGATGTTCATCAGGCTGGGGTTGCTCGATACGCGCACCGGGCTGGTGGTGGTGCTTATGCTGATCAACCTGCCGATCATTGTGTGGATGCTCTACACGTATTTCCGCGAGATCCCCGGCGAGATCCTGGAAGCCGCCCGGATGGACGGCGCCGGTCTGCGCGAGGAACTTCTCTATGTCCTGACCCCGATGGCGGTGCCCGGAATAGCCTCGACCGTTCTTCTGAACGTGATCCTGGCCTGGAACGAGGCGTTCTGGACCCTCAATCTGACGGCGGCCAAGGCTGCGCCGCTGACAGCCTTCATCGCAAGCTATTCCAGCCCCGAAGGACTGTTCTATTCCAAGCTCAGCGCGGCTTCGGTCATGGCCATCGCGCCGATCCTGGTGATGGGCTGGTTCAGCCAGAAACAACTCGTCCGCGGCCTGACATTCGGCGCAGTGAAATAAGGACTGACACGATGGGACAAATCGAAATGAAGCGGGTCGCCAAGACGTTTGGAGACATCGAAGTCATCCCGCCGCTGGACCTGACAATCAACGATGGAGAATTCGTGGTCTTTGTCGGTCCGTCGGGTTGTGGCAAGTCAACGCTTCTGCGGCTGATCGCGGGGCTGGAGGATGTGAGCAGCGGGCAGATGCTGATCGACGGACAGGATGCCACGTCGATGCCCCCGGCCAAGCGGAGACTGGCCATGGTGTTCCAGTCCTATGCACTTTACCCGCATATGTCGGTACGCAAGAACATCGCCTTTCCGCTGCGCATGGCCGGGCTGGACAAGGCCGAACAGGACCGGCGTGTTGCGCAGGCCGCCGAGGTTCTGAACCTGACCGATTATCTGGACCGGCGTCCGGGACAACTCTCGGGCGGTCAACGCCAGCGCGTGGCCATCGGACGCGCCATTGTGCGCGAACCGGCGGCGTTCCTGTTCGACGAGCCACTGTCGAACCTCGACGCGGCGCTGCGCGTGGGGATGCGGCTGGAAATCAGCGAATTGCACAAGCGGCTGGCGACAACGATGATCTATGTGACCCATGATCAGGTCGAGGCAATGACAATGGCCGACAAGATCGTGGTGCTTCAGGCCGGAGTGATCGAACAGGTCGGCAGCCCGCTGGAGCTGTACCGTACCCCGCGCAACACCTTTGTCGCCGGTTTCATCGGCTCTCCGAAAATGAACCTTCTGGAAGGGTCCGAGGCGCAGAAACTGGGCGCGCATACCATCGGCATCCGGCCCGAACATGTTGCGATCTCGGATGCCGACGGGGCGTGGCCCGGTACGGTCGGCGTGTCCGAGCATCTGGGGTCGGACACGTTCTTTCACGTCAAATGCGATGCGTTTCCCGAACCGCTGACCGTGCGGGCAAGCGGCGAAAGGGAATTGTCCTACGGTGCGCGCGTCTTCCTGACCCCCGATCCGGCGCATCTGCACCGGTTCGACGACAAGGGGTTGCGCCAGGAATGAAACGACTCGCCGGAAAAACCGCCCTGATCACCGGGGCCGCACGCGGTATCGGGCTGGAATTCGCCCGCGCTTATGCCGCCGAAGGCGCGCAGGTCGCGCTCTGCGATATCGACATTGTCCGCGCCCGGAGCGCGGCAGAGGAGATAGGCCCGGCAGCGCTGGCGGTGGACATGGATGTGACCCGGCAAGAGAGCATCGACAAGGCCATCGCCAAAATCGTCGCCCATTTCGGCGGCATCGACATTCTGGTCAACAATGCCGCGATCTTCAGCGCGGCTCCGATCGTCGAAATCGACCGCGCCGATTATGCCCGCGTGTTCGATATCAACGTCGCCGGTACTCTGTTCACGCTGCAAGCGGTGGCGCGGCACATGATCGAAACCGGCACGCGCGGCAAGATCATCAACATGGCCTCGCAGGCCGGGCGGCGCGGCGAACCCCTGGTTGCGGTCTATTGCGCCTCCAAGGCGGCGGTGATCAGCCTGACGCAATCTGCCGGGCTGAACCTTGTCCGCCATGGCATCAACGTGAACGCCATCGCGCCGGGCGTCGTTGAGGGCGAACATTGGGATGGGGTCGATGCGTTCTTTGCCCGCTACGAGAACAAGCCGTTGGGACAGAAGAAAAAGGAAGTGGCCGAGGCCGTACCGATCGGGCGCATGGCAGATGCCTCGGATTTGACTGGAATGGCCGTGTTTCTTGCCAGCGACGAGTCCGACTATGTCGTCGCGCAAACCTTCGGCGTTGACGGCGGGAACTGGATGAGCTGATGTCCCCGCTTTTCTCTGGAGAACCTGTCCCCGTAAAACTGAGCAATTCCTCTCTGACGGCGCTGCCGCAAGATGTCCTGAAACCGGTCTACGACAGGTCGACTCTCAGGCCGGGTATCTTGCATATCGGTGTCGGAAACTTCCATCGCGCCCATCAGGCATGGTACCTGCATCGTCTGATGCAGGTCGGTTTGGCCCGCGACTGGGCGATCGTCGGTGCTGGCATGCGCAGTTATGACGAGGAGCAGCGCCGGAAACTGGCGGGGCAGGATTACCTGACGACCCTGATCGAGCTTACCCCTTCGGGCAGCTCGGCCGAGGTGATCGGGTCGATGATTGACTATGTTCCGGTGGTGCCCGGCAACGGGCCACTGATCGAGTACATGGCTCGTCCCGAAATCCGGATCGTGTCGCTGACCGTGACGGAGGGGGGATACTACCTCGATCCGGTGACGCGGGCGTTGGATAGCGCGCACCCCGATATACGGCACGATGCGGCATATCCCGAACAGCCCAGGACCGCTTTCGGGGCAATGGTTGCCGCCCTGAAGCTGCGGCGCCAGAACGGGACCGGCCCGTTTTCGGGTCTGTGTTGCGACAACCTGCAGGGCAACGGTACCATCCTTCGCCACGTGGTCGTTTCACTGGCCCGCCTGTCCGATCCTGAGCTGGCGGACTGGATCGACGCGCATTGCAGCTTTCCCAACTCGATGGTCGATTGCATCGTTCCCGCTACCGGCCCAAAGGAAATGGAACTGGCGCGGGTCCATGGCATCGATGACGCGGTCCCTGTAACGCACGAGGATTTCCGCCAATGGGTGATCGAGGATGCGTTCTGCGCGGGTCGACCCGAATGGGACAGGGCCGGGGCAGTCTTTGCCGACGACGTGCATGCCTATGAGGCGATGAAGATCCGGATCCTGAACGGCGGGCATCAGATCGTCGCCAATCCGGGTGAAATTCTTTCACTTCCCACGATCGCGGACTGTATGGCGCATGAACGGATCAGGGCCTTGTTCCGCAAGGTCGCGCGAGAAGAGATCGCACCTCATGTGGCACCGGTTCCGGGAATGGCGCCGGACGCCTATGCCGATCTGATTGAACGCCGGTTCTCGAACCGCAGCATCGTGGACACCACGCGGCGGGTTGCTTTCGACGGGTCCTCGCGGCATCCGGGCTTTGTGATCCCGTCGATCCGCGCGGGCCTTGCCGCGGGCATCAGTGTCGAGGGGCTGGCTCTGGTCGAGGCGATCTGGGCGCGCATGTGCGAGGGCACCCGCGAGGATGGTACCCGGATCGACCCCAACGACCCGTTCTGGGACCGATTGCAGGCGGCGGCGGTGGCGGCCCGGCACGACCCCTCGGCGTGGCTTGCACAGGCGCCCATCTATGGGGACCTGTCAGAGGCATCCGGGTTCGCCGATGCATTCGGCAGGTGGTTGGTGCAGATCTGGCAAGAGGGTGTTGAGGCCGCGATAGCCGACTATCTGGCTCGTTGAGCGGAGGGACGATTGCGAATGATACTCTGCTGCGGAGAAGCGCTTGTCGACATGATCCCCAAGGCGGTGGCTTCGGGTGAGGTCGGTTTTGTTCCCCATGCCGGCGGCGCCGTTTTCAACACTGCCATCGCGCTGGGCCGGCTCGGCGCTCGGGTTGGCCTGCTGACCGGTCTGTCATCCGACCTGTTTGGCAGGCAGTTGTCGGAAAGCCTTGCGGCGTCGCATGTCGATGTGTCCCGCGTGATCCTGAGTGACAGACCCACCACGCTGGCGTTCGTTCAGCTATGCGGCGGGCAGGCGCGCTATAGCTTCTTTGACGAGAATTCCGCAGGGCGCATGTTGACGGTCGACGATATGCCCGACCTGTCCGCCGAGGTTTCGACGCTGTTCTTCGGTGGAATCAGTCTGGCCTGCGAACCGGGGGCCAGCGCCTATGCCGCGCTGCTCGAAAGAGAGAGCGGACGACGCGTGATCATGCTGGATCCAAATATTCGGCCGGATTTCATCGCGGATGCAGACGCTTACCGGGCGCGGATCGCGCGTCTGATTTCCCTGGCCGATATCGTGAAGTTGTCCGACGAAGACCTGGACTGGATCGTCGAGGCACCGAATTCGGTGTCAGAGAAGGCTCGGACCCTGCTGGACACGGGACCGGCGCTGGTCATTGTCACCAAGGGTGGAGCCGGGGCGACAGGGATCCTGCGTGGTGGGCACGAGCTGCATGTCCCGGCCTGTGAAACAAGGGTCGTCGACACTGTCGGTGCCGGTGACACGTTTAATGCAGGCGTGCTGGCGCATCTGGCAGAGCGCGGGTGCCTGAGCCCGGACGGAATCGCCTTGTTGGGACCCGACGAGGTGGAAAGGGCAATGCAATTCGGGGCACGCGCCGCCGCCGTCACGGTCTCGCGTGCCGGTGCCAACCCGCCCTGGGCCGACGAACTCTGATGTGTGCGATGCGAAAGATCACAAGAAAACAGCTGATCGGCGAGATCAATGCACGCAGCGTCGGGCAAGGCCGTGTTCTGGTCGCCATCGCCGGCCCGCCGGGGTCGGGAAAGTCGACACTTTGCGCAGAACTGGCGGCCTGCCTGGACCAACCGGCGGCAGTGGTGCCTATGGACGGGTATCACCTGGAAAACGATGTCCTCGCGAAAGCCGGACTTTTGCATCGCAAAGGGGCGCCGGAGACGTTCGATGCGGATGGTTTCGTCGCGCTTGTCCGCAACTTGCGCCTGGGCACCAGCGTTTCCTACCCCTTGTTCGATCGGGATGCCGATCGATGTGTTGCCGATGCGGCCAGGGTCGAGGCTGACACAAAAATCGCGCTGATCGAGGGAAACTACCTGCTCATGAATACCGCGCCATGGTCCGAGCTTGCGGATCTGTTCGATCTGACGGTCAGACTGGAGGTCGCGCGTGAAGAACTGGAGGCGCGACTGACACAGCGCTGGCTGGATCAGGGGATGCCTTTCGATGCCGCGCGGGCTCGGGCGATCGGGAACGATCTGGTGAATGCGGATAGGGTCGATGCAAACTCGCGCGAGCCCGATCTTGTTCTGAATGCCGGGGGAGGGGGGGCTGCAAGTTAGGGTCGAACTGCCGCCCTAGGCCTTCTGTCGCGCAGGGTGGCGGAACCCAGTCCCGCAGAGGTCAGTGCGGTCCCGTAGTTGAACGCGCGGGGTTCGGCGCTGTGGGTGGTTATCAGGCCACCACCGGCAGGGCAGCGGCCCGATATTCCAGAAGCAGGCAGCGTTCGAGAACCGGGTCGCGCAATTGCATGCGATAGTCCGAAGCGGGCCGCACCCCGCCAATGGCGCCAAGCGTGCCGCAGAGCATGGCGCCGCCAGCATCCAGGCCCGATTGCGCGACCAGATCGCCAAGCGGCCGGATCATGGCCAGCGTCCCCTCCTGATAGAGCGTCCATTCGTCGTTCTCACGGATTTCACATGTCAGGATCAGCCGATCCAGATGGGGCGTGACCGTGTCGAACCGCCAGAGCATGTTCGAGACCGGTTTCGGGCAGGCCTGTTTCGAGGCAG
This sequence comes from Ruegeria sp. YKSD163, assembly GCF_059612905.1. Lineage (NCBI taxonomy): Bacteria > Pseudomonadati > Pseudomonadota > Alphaproteobacteria > Rhodobacterales > Roseobacteraceae > Ruegeria > Ruegeria sp. YKSD163. The sequence goes on along the minus strand of NZ_JBXWRM010000014.1, from coordinate 79,898 downwards.
CCACCGAGGTCGTTTCAAGCTGGCGGTCCGTGTGGTCCGATCCAAGCCCGAGCCAGAGCGTACCGTCGATATTGAGTAGCAACGGTTCGACCTCGCCCGAGGTGTCCGAGCCCAGCACCTCGATCCTCGGGCTCTGCACCAGCAGCGACTGCGAAACCCGGTAGAAAAGAGGCACCTGCGATGGCGGCGCGACGCCGATCGCCGCCAACTCGTCGATATGATGCCGCACCGCGCCGATGTCGCGTCCGGTCCATCCGGCGACGACAATATGCTCGATCCGTGCTTCTATCTCGCGTCCCTCCGCAACAAACCGCATCAGGCCTTACCCCCCAAGCACAGATGGCAGGAACAGCGCGATTGCGGGAAAGGCAATCAGCAGCGCCACCATGATCAGCATGGCGATCACGTAAGGGATCGTCCCCAGCATGACTTCGCTCATTTTGCCTGACTTCCGAGCCCCCTGAACCACGTAGAGGTTCAGGCCGACCGGCGGTGTGATCAGTGCCATCTCGATCAGCACGATCATCAGGATGCCGAACCAGATCGGGTCATAACCCTGCGCCACCACCAGCGGTACGATGATCGGGATCGTCACCACCATCAGCGACAGTGTTTCGATGAAGAAACCCAGCACGATGTAGATCAGCACCACCACCAGGATCGTGCCCAGAGGCGAGAGGCCCAGCCCGTCGAGGAAGGTCTCCAGCTCGCGCCCGAGCCCGGCCGAGGCCAGTGTGAAATTGAGGAACGAGGCGCCAATGACGACCAGCATGATCATCGAGGTTATCTTGACCGTACCAAGGATGGCTTCGACGAAGATTGCCCTGGACACACTCCCGAAGAACGCGGCGATTATCACCGCGCCGGCAACGCCAACCGCGGCGGCCTCTGTCGGGGTTGCCCAGCCTTTGTAGATCGTTCCGATGATGATGGTGAAGAGCAGCACGATGGGCAGCAGTTGTAGCAGGGCCCGCAGCATCTCGGCCAGCGGAAACACCTGTCGCGTGCCGCCCAGTGACGGGCGGATAAGACAGATGATCACGGTGATCGCCATGAAGCCCAGCGCCAGCGCCAGACCGGGGACCAGGCCCGCCAGGAACAGGCGCGGTATCGAGGTCTGGGTGAGGAACCCGTAGACGATCAGGTTGATCGAGGGCGGGATCATGATCCCGAGCGTGCCGCCGGCCGCAATTGCGCCCGAAAAGAGCTTGGGGTCATAGCCCAGTTTCTCGGCCTGGGGCATCGCGACCGTGGCGACCGTGGCGGCGGTGGCAACTGACGAGCCGGAGGTGGCCGAGAACATCGTGGCGGTGGCGACATTGGCATGCACCAATCCGCCGGGCAACCAGCTGACCCAGCGGTCGAGCGCGGCATAGGTGCGTGTTGCGATCCCCGACCGGACCAGGATTTCGCCCAGCAGTACGAAGAAGGGGATCGCGATCAGGGTTGCATTGTTCGAGGTCGACCAGACAAGGTTGCCCAATCCGCGGATCAGGGGAAACGGGCTAAAGAACGCATCGACCCCGAAACCGAGAAGAAAGAGCACGATGCCGACCGGGATCGACAGAGCGAGCAGCCCGAGCAGGCCGATTGTCACATAGCCGATCATTTCAGCGCCGCCTCCTCGCCGAAACAGCCGATGGCTGCCTCCGACGCTTCGAACCTGCCTTTGAGCACAAGCAGCAGAGCCGACCCAAGCGTCGCCCAGGCAACGATGGCAAACCAGACCCAACCGGCGAACCATGGCACCTGCACCAGTGCCAGCGGCGTTTCCAGCGGCGTGTTCGCGCGTGAGGAATTGGCCAGGGACCGGGCCAGCACCGGCCAGCATTTGACCGCGATCAGTGTCACCGTGCCTGCCATCATGAGCATTGCGAACAGATCGAACAGCGACTTGCCGATCTGCCCGGTTCGCCCGCGCAGCAGGTCGATGCGGACGTGACCAAGTTCGAGAAGCGTGAAGGCCATTCCCCAAGAGGTGGCAATGGCCATCACATAGCCCGAGATTTCATCGGTTCCGCCAAAGGAGGAGCCCAGGCGCCTGAGCAGAACGTCGAGAAGGACGACACTGGCACAGGCCATCAGGACACATCCGGTCAAGATCGCTATACGGCGATTCCAGCTGCGCAGTTTCTCCAGCACGATCTCTTCCATCTGTCCCTCCCTGGCGGTGCCGATCAGTTCCCGATGGTTACACCGACGGTCGCGCCCACCGAGGCGTTCCAGCGCTCGGCCCAGTCGCCACCGGCGCGCTCGGCCCAATCGGGCAGAACTTCACCAACCAACACGTCGCGGGCGCGGGCAAAATCGGCATCCGAGACCTCGACCAGTTTCATCCCGCGCGCGTCGCCGGCGGGGCAGTCGCCATTGCCGGTCAGGCAGGCGATGTCATTGACCAGTGCACCCTGCGCGCTGGCCCAGGCCGGGGCCTCGAAATCCGATGCGACCTTGGACGCGATCAGCGCTTGGGTGTCGGCATCGAGGCTGTTCCACTTGTCCAGGTTCATCGCGGTCACGACGCTGTCCCAGCCTCCCAGCGGGATCGGCAGGAGATGGGTCGAGACCTCCCACCAGCCCGCCGAATAGCCCGAGCCGGCGCCGGTCACGGCGCAGTCCACGGTGCCCTTCTGCAATGCACCGGGTACCTCGCCAAAGCTGACATTGACGCCCTCGGCACCCAGCGCTTCGAGGAACTTGGCGGTCATCCGGCCCGAGGCACGTACCTTGAGCCCCTTCAGATCGTCCAGCCCGGCGATCTCGGCATTGCAGAACACCACTTGCGGCGGATAGGGGGCGATGGCCAGGACGTGCGAATTGAACCGGTTGTGGAAAATGTCGGTCACCATCGGCCGGGCCGCATCGACCATGGCGCGGGCCTCGTCTGCGGTCAGCGCCAGCAACGGCACGTCCAGCCCTTCGAGCTCGGGCGCATCGGCAACGGCATAGTCCGCCACCGTCATCGCAACGTCATAGACGCCGTCACCCAGCAGGCGGAAAACGTCGCCGACGCCAAGATTCATCTGGTTATGGGTGGTCAGATTGACATTGATCTTGCCGCCCGACGCGGCGGGCAGGGCCTCGCCCCAGAACGGGGCTTCGTATTGCTTGTGCAGGGGCAGGCTGGACCAGCTGCCGACGACGGAAAGATCCTCGGCCATGGCGGGCGCGGCCAGCGCCGTCGTGGCGGCCAGAATGGTGGTGATACGCTTCATCTTCGTTCTCCTGGTTGGACGTTATGTCTTGTCATTGGTGAATGTAAGGACCGGGGCTTCGGCGTCCTCGGCCACGTCGGTGATCAGCATGTGTCCCGGCTTGTGGGTAATGCAGAGCGGCAGTCTGGCGGCTTCGATCGCGACCTGCGGGGTCACGCCGCAGGCCCAGAATACCGGCACCTCGCCGGGGCCTATGGGCGAAGGGTCGCCCCAGTCCGGGGCGGACAGGTCGGCGATGCCCAGACCGGCCGAGTCACCCCAATAGACCGGTGCTCCATGGGCCAGCGGAAAGCGGCGCGAAATCTCGATGGCCTCGCTGACACGGTTTTCGGGGATGGCGCGCATCGACACCACCATCTTGCCGGAAAAGGGACCCGCCGGCACCGTGTCGACATTCGAGCGGAACATCGGCACCGTCTTGTCGTTGTCGATATGCCAGACAGGTATCCCGGCCCGCATCAGCGCATGTTCGAAGGTAAACGAACACCCCAGAGCAAATACCACCAGATCGTCATGCCAGATGTCGGATATGTCGCTGGCAGAGCCTGCAAGCTTTCCGTTTCGGTAGATGTTATAGGCCGGAACGTCGGTGCGGATGTCGATGTCGCGGCCCAGGGTGAACATCATCGGATTGCCGGTGTCGGAAACCCCGGTCAACGGGCAGGGCTTGGGATTGCGTTGACAAAACCGCATGAAGTCGAGCGCATAGGCCTCGGGCATGATTGCCAGGTTGGCTTGCAAGTGGCCCTGGCCCAGCCCCGCCGTGTGCGACCGGTAAGCGCCGGACCGGATCGCGGCGCGCTGTTCGTCCAATGTGCTGTTTTTCAGCTTCTGGTATGTTTCGCTCACGCGGGCCCCTCCATCGAGATGAAGCGAGGGTCGCCGGTTAGCTCTATAAACTCAAATCGAAACTTTTTCTCGATATCGATTAAGAATTTCTATCGCGCTGGTATTCGGTGGCAACTTCCAGCGCCAGTTTTGCCGCCGTTTCAATCAGATGGCTTCTGGGCTCACCCAGATACGAGGCGGTAAACCGAAGCGGCGACGGCACCCAGCCTGGATCGAATTCCCGGATGCGACCGGTGTCGACGAATTCCTGACCCAGGGCGCGCGGCAGGACCGCAACGCCCAGATCGGCCTCGACCAGCCGGAAGCAGGCGGATAGCGAAGAAGAGGGGAACATCGACACATCCGGGCCAACCCGTTCGAACAGCATCTCCTTGAGTTCGCGATAGGGCCGGGTATTGCGGGCATAGGTCAGGACGGGGCGGGAAAGGTACTTGTCTTCGGTCAGACCGGGTGCGGTATTGGCCGCCGCATACCAGGCCAGATCAAAGCCGGGGAGTTCGATGTTGTTGACGAAATATTCGGATACCGGGCCGAGAAGGATGGCCAGATCGATCTCGCGATTGAGAAGCCCGGCCCGCAGGTTCAGCGAGATATCCACGTTGAATTCGATATCCAGCCTTGGGTAAAGCCCGTGCAACCTTGAAATCAGTTCGGGTAGCCAGCACTGGGCGATGGTTTCGGACACGCCCAGCCGCAAACGGCCATCGATCCCTTGCGGGTCGACCACATCGCGTTCCACCAGTTCGGTGAGGTGTTCGAACTTCTCTGCATGGGCCAGAAGCAGCTCGCCGCGCTTGGTCAGCCGCATGCCCCCCGAGCGCCGTTCGAACAGTTCACAGGCAAGCGAATCCTCAAGGTTCTTGATCCGTGCGGTGACGGCGGGCTGGGTCAGGTTGAGCCCTGACGCCGCCCGGCGGACCCCGCCCAGACGCACGACCGCCAGAAATGTCCTGAGTTGCTCGATATTGATTCTGGTCATGATCCATTGGTCGCATGACATCCCCGGCTTGGACAGACCAAACCATACAGCCCCCGGATCGTGGCCGGATCGACCGCTTGATGGCAGATCGGATCGAGACGGGTAGGGGTTGGATGACTACTGGAGGCGCATTCAGGCAACCGTTTTCAACCGGGATGAGCGTTCCGGCTCACTGTGGGCATTCAGGCCTGAAGTTCTGTGATCGTGTCCTCAAGCCGCAGCAGGCCCGCACCGGTCCTGTAGTGCCAACCCGGTCCCGAAATCTCGCGGGCGCCTGCGCGCAGGGCGGAACGCATCTGCGAAGGAGAGATGGCGGTGTTGTCCCAGCCGCTGCGCAGCGCGGCTATGACACCGGCAACGACTGCGGAGGCGCCAGAGGTTCCGCTGCTGCGCAGCGAGGCATCGCGATCTTCCACGAACCAGCTCGGCGCGCAGAGATCGGGCTTTTCGACTGGTGCGCCTTCGGGATCGAAAGCCGATGGTCCCGGCCCCTGGGACGACGCCCCGATCCATATCCCGTCGCAGCGAACCGCCGCAACAGAGGTGACGTCGATCAGGCCATTGGCGCCGAAAATGCTCTGTCCCGGACCCCGGTCATAGCCGGGAGCGCGCGGGTCAGCGCAGAACTGGCCATTGTTTCCCGCCGCAAAGACAACATCGTGCCGGCGCCCCATCGAGGCCAGCAGGGTATTCAGCCAGTGGTCGGGGTTGTTGGTGTATTCGCCCCTGATCCGTTCGGCAAAGCGGTCGACGATGCCCCAGGCGTTCAGGATCACCCAGTTCTCATCCTCGGACAAAAAGAAGTGTTCCATGGCCAGAAACGCAAACATTGCCCGCAGAGCGAAGTAATCGACATCGGTGATCCGCGTCGGCAACAGCGGCAGGTCAAAGAATTCGGCCCTCGGTGCCAGGTCGGTCAGAGTTCGCAGCAGCATCGATCCGTGCCGCAGATGCAATGGCAGATAGGGTTCCGCGCCGCTGCCCGGTTTGGTGATCTTTCCGTCTTCGGCGATACCGAGACCGCCGCCAAACGTGCCGCCGAGCGCTTCGACATAGGTCTTGCTGAACCCCCGGTCGACAACAAAGACCTTGGTGCCCTGACCGTCCAGTTCATGTGTTCGCAGGGCATCGGCCTGTATCAGGCCGCGCGCGTTTCTGCGGGTTCCGAACCTTGTGCCCATGCCGTGACCGGCGCACCAATGCTGGCCGGGCAGCGCAAGGGTCATCGTCGCCGGTTCCAACTCGACCCCCAGAACCCGCGCCGCATTCGGGTCGCCGACCGCCAGTGCCTTGTCCCGGAAATCCTGTAACAGACCGCGCGCCGTGCCTGCGTCGGGCAACAGCAGGGGAATACCATAGCCGGTGCCCGACCCCGGCACGCCGTCGATCTGGGTACCGTTCCGATCGAAGGGAACCCACGGGTTGTTGGTCTGGTCCGTCGGCGGAGTGAAGCCGGGCAAGCCGAATGAATCCATCAGGTCAGCCAGATCAAACCCGATCTTGGAAAGGTTGGATTTCAGCCCCTCCTGATTGCGGTCGAACAGGAACATCTTGATTGTCATGGCCACGCCTCCACCGTCCGGACTGACGGCAGCCTGGGCGGGGAAACGGCCTGTCGGCCATGGTCTCCGGCCCGCGAACGGATGGCTGTCCGGTCAACGTCGACGCACGAGCACGTCTGCGCCTTCTCCGGCTCACAGTTAACTTTTACCGCGAATCGTAACATAATGCACTCATAGGAGAGATTGATTTGAGAAACGGTCTCTTTCAAACGACCGAGATTTCGATTGAGCCGGGACGAGAAGTGCCGGTTGATTTGGGCGGCGTCGCTCCAGGCGGCTCCGAGCCCCAAGCGACCACACTCGGTTCAGGTGAATGCGAACCGTCCTCCGCTCCGGCATTGCGCTCTGATCTTGGCAAGACGGCCAAGCAACTTGAACTCTGTGTCGGCTTTGTCGATGTGGTCGGTTTCTCGGCGCTCATGCACAGCGACGAGGAGGGTACGTTCTATCGTTGGACGGATCTGCGTGACGAGGTGGTGCTGCCGCTGATGCAGCAGCATGGTGGCACCTTGGTCAAATTGACCGGCGATGGCGTCCTGACAACGTTTGGCGATCCGGTCGCAGCTGTACGCTGGGGGCGGGAGTTGCAGATAAGGGCCCGGCAGCGCAGACAGGGATTGTCGCTGCGAATATCGCTCAATTATTGCAAGGTTCTGCGCGACCGGGACGACCTGTTGGGCGATGGGGTGAACATTGCCGCCCGGTTGCAGGAGTTTGCCAGCGCTGGTGGCATCATCCTGACGCAATCCGTACAGGACACGATTGCCGGCAGCAGCGAGTTCGAAACCCGAGAGCTGGGCCAGCTGCCGATGCGCAAGCTGGGCGTGAGTGTCGCCGCCTACGAGTTGGTTTCCGATGCGCGATACTCTGTGCAACCGACCGACGATCACGTGAGCCTGCCCTCTGTAGCGGTGATGCCTTTCAGCAATTCCCGGGTTGACCAGGCGGATGAGTATCTTGCCGCCGGCATATCCGAGGGCATCGTGTCCCAGCTGTCACGGCAAGGGGATCTGACCGTGATTTCAAGGTCGTCCACCCTGGCCTTTGCACGTCAGGCAATCGAACCGAAGTCGATCGGCAAGGCACTGAATGCGCGGTACCTGATCACGGGCACGCTGTGGCGGGTCGGAGAGCATATCCGCATCTCTGCCCAGTTGGTGGATACCGAAAACAGCCGGAACCTGACCAGCCTGCAACGGGATTTCGATCAGAGCGACCTGTTTGCGATACAGGACGAGATTGTCGAATCTTCGCTGGTGCACCTGTTGCCAAGCCTGCTGGCCGAGGAGCGGCGCCGGACGCTGCGCAAGACGCCCGCGTCCTTTACCGCCTATGACAGTTACCTCAAGGCACTCGACCTGATCGGGGATCTGGAACGGGACGCGTTCGGTCAGGCGCGACGTCATCTCGAAGACGCCATTGCGGCGGATCCCAGCTTTTCCTCACCTCTGGCCTGGTTGGCCAGATGGTACAGCCTGAACGTCGGGCAAGGGTGGTCCAACGACCCGCGCGCGGATGCGGGCACCGCCATTTCCCTGGCCAAGAAGGCCATAGGACTGGATGCCCGGAACGCGCTTGCGCTTGCCACCTATGGCCATATCCAATCCTACCTGTTCGGAGATTTCGAGACCGCGATAGATTATCTCGACCGCGCGCGCGCGGCCAATCCCAACAGTTCGATCGCATGGCTGCTATCGAGTGTCACGTTGTCGAGCGTGGGGCGCAGCGACGAGGCGATCTCGGCGGCTGAACGGGCCTTGCGTCTGTCGCCGTTCGATCAGCGCCTGTTCGTCTATTATGTTTTTCTTGGAACCGTGCATTACGATGCCGGGAATTACCTGACCGCGATCAAGTGGTTGTCGCGTGGGCTGGCGGAGAACCAGCGCTATACCAGCGGTCTGCGGACTCTGGCCGTTGCCCAAGTTGCGGCCGGACAACTGCAGGATGCGCGGAAATCGGCCCAGCGCCTGCTGGAACTGGAGCCCGGATTCTCCGTGTCCGAGTACCGCAGGACGCATCGCCACTACAGCGATCCGGGGCTTGTCGATTTGTTTTGTGCGCGCCTCGAACAGGCTGGCGTTCCAGACTGACAGCGCAACGAAGGGGGAACAGCAAGATGCCGATACCGACAGGAAGACTTGGCCCGTTTGATGCACGCGATGCACGCGATGCGCGCGACGCCCGGGATGCACGCGATGCAAGGGATGCGCGCGGGGCCTCGGGCTATGGTGGTAGTCCGGCCTATCTGGGCCTGGGCATCTCGCCACACACCGAGCATGACGGCGAGGGGACCCCGGCGGTTGAAAACCGATGGTGGCCGGGAAACCAATGGCCGCCGACCCATCCGGTCGTGGCGGACGGCTCAGGCGACCCCGCGCGGCTTCACGCGATATACAAGTTCTACAAATCCGCGTCGTTCAACCACTGGTCGCCGGGCAATCAGGCGATTGCATTCCTTTCCGAATTCGCCGCCCTGGATTCTGAAGGGGCAGGTGGCCCCGACTGGATGAGCCTGTCATTGCCCGAACCGGCCCATACCGGAACCAACACAGGCGATGAGACGAATTTCGGCGGCGGAGTGAGTTGGAAGATCGACGATGAGCTGAAAGAACTGGTGGGGCTGATCGAGTATCGGCAGGGCGTACTGGATGAGGCCTTGCAGCAACGTGATACGCTGATCGGCTATTTTCAGGGGATCATGCCGTTTGCATACCTGTCGCATCCCAACACGTTCCGCCTGTGCAATCTGGCGCTTACGGTGGCACAGTTTCTTGCCTTCCACTTCAAGATGAAGTTCGGGCGCCCGCGACCCTCTCAATTGCATCCCGGATTGTTGCCACCGATCGATGTGCCCCAGCATGCCGCCTATCCCAGCGCCCATGCCACCGAAGCCTGGCTGATTGCCTATTGTCTTGACGAGGTAATGCTGGACGCAGCGGGAAACAAGATACTGGAAACCGCGCATCAGGGCGGTGCAACACGCAATGCCCTGCATGACATGGCCACGCGCATCGCCCGAAACCGCGAGGTTCTTGGGGTTCACTACCCGTCAGACAGCGAGGCGGGAAAGCGGCTGGCGCTGGCCGCCTTTCCGATCATGAAAGCTTGCGCGACGGTTGGTACCCTGGCCGAGGACGGTCTGCTCAAGAAGGCCAGGCTGGAATGGAATGGTGTCTCGAACGTGGCCAGCTGACGCATCTGCCTGGAAAGGGCGATGACTTCGCCATTCCCGACGAGAACAGCCGCTGTCACGCGAGGCTCGGTTTTCTTGCACCTGCTGTCGTCAGTCAAGGCGAGGCCGATGCCATCCTGTGGCAGGGAATACCTTGCTCATCGAACCCGAGAACGTTCGTTTCCTGAAGGCCGCAAACGCTTGATGGAGATCAACGCCAACCTTTTTCGCAGCACCTAGATTGAAGGCATCCGGAGTACACGAGGTGGCTATCATGGCGACACGATCGAAGGGTGAACTGTCGGTCGAACAGCTGCAGCAGAAGTGCGACCCCACGATCCTTGCGGCGGCGCAGGTCGAAACAACCGGGAATGGCACGCTCGTTGGGCAGGAACGCGCGCTGCGCGCCCTCAAGCTGGCCGTCGAAATTCGCCACGCGGACTTCAACCTTTTCGTGCTCGGCCCGCAAGGCACGGGGCGCCATACTACGGTCGAGCAGGTTCTGCGTGATCACGCAGCCACGCGCGAAACCCCATGCGATTGGGTCTACGTGAACAACTTTGACGCGCCGCACAAGCCGGTCGCACTCAAGCTTCCTGTCGGTATGGCGGATCGTCTCAAGACCGAGATGGAGGACATCATCGACGACCTCGCGGGCGACATGCCGGCGCTCTTCGAGTCCGAGGAATACCAGGCACAAAGGCGCGCAATCGAAGAAAGCTTCAGCGAGCGGCACGAGCAGGCGATGGCCGATTTTGCCGAGCGCGCCCGCGCCGAAGACACGACCCTGATCAGAACGCCGATGGGCTTCATGGTCGCTGCAACCAAAGAGGGGAACGTCCTCAAGACCGAGGAATTCCAGAAGCTTTCCGAAGACGAGCAGGCCGCGATCGAGGAGAAGGTCGATCGCTTTCAGAACCAGCTTTCCGAGATTCTCAGGGACGCTTCGAAACTGGAGCGTGAACACCGCTCGCGCGTAGAAGAGCTGAATGCCGAGATGGCTGAACGCGCGGTTTCAAGCCGGATCGACGAGGCTCAATCTGTGTTCGGCACTGTCGACGGGGTTGCCAGCTATCTGGCGCGTGTCCGGACCGACATGATCGAGAACCCCGAGACCTTTCTTCAGGCCGCAGCCGAGCGGCAGACCGGGCCCTTTCCCGAGGCGGTCGGGAAATCGCATCTCGACCCGATTTTCCTGCGGTATCAGGTCAACGTGATCGTCTCCAACGATCCGGGGCAGGAGGCGTCAGCGCCCGTGGTTGTCGAGGACCTGCCAACCTTGGAAAGGCTGGCGGGGCGTATTGAACATGTTTCCCAGATGGGATCCCTGGTCACCGACTTTTCCCTCATTCGTCCGGGCGCGCTGCACCTGGCAAACGGGGGGTACCTGCTGATCGATGCGCAGCGCATTCTCGGGGAGCCCTATGCATGGGACGCGCTGAAGCGTTGTCTCAAGAAACGGTCGATCACGATCACCTCGCTTGCGGATCGCATGAGCCTGTTCTCGACAACATCACTGGAACCGGAACCGATTCCACTGGATGTCAGGGTCGTTCTTGTCGGGGACCGCATGCTGCACAGTCTCCTTGTCATGCTGGACCCGGAGTTTTCGGAACTGTTCAAGGTACAGGCCGATTTCGAAGGTGTGGTGGACCGCAGCGACCAGACAATGATCGGTCTGGCCTCGGTCATTCGCAATTTTGTCCGCGAACAGGGTTTGCTTCCCCTGTCCGATACCGGTGCGGCACGCCTGCTGGACGAGGCCACGCGGATCGCAGGTGATGCCAGAAAGCTGACGCTGCAACTGAGCCCGTTGGCAGACCTGCTGCGCGAGGCGGAGCATTATGCACGCTCCGACGGGCATTCCATCGTCGGTGAAGCCGATATAGGTCGCGCCGTCGACGAGGGTGAGCGGCGCGCATCGCGGGTGCAGGAGCGTTTTCAGGAAGCCATGTCGCGGCAGATCATCCTGATCGATACCGAAGGAGCCAAGGTGGGCCAGATCAACGGATTGTCCGTGATAGAGACGGGGGGGCACAGGTTCGGCCGACCCTCGCGCATCACGGCGCGTGTCCGAATGGGATCCGGCAAGCTGATCGACATCGAGCGAGAGGTGGAACTTGGCGGTGCCCTGCATTCCAAGGGCGTCATGATCCTTGCGGGATATCTCACATCGACCTACGCGCTTGATGCACCTTTTTCGCTGCATGCCAGCCTTGTTTTCGAGCAGAGCTATGGCGGGGTCGATGGCGACAGTGCCTCTTGTGCCGAACTGATTGCGCTGCTTTCGGCACTCTCGGGCCGACCCGTCCGGCAGGATTTCGCAATGACCGGTTCGGTCAACCAGCTGGGCGAAGTTCAGGCGATCGGTGGCGTCAACGAAAAGATCGAAGGCTTCTTCGATCTGTGCGATGCGCGTGGTCTGACCGGCGGGCAGGGCGTGATCATCCCGGCCTCGAATGTCGAGCATCTCATGTTGCGTGACCGGGTCGTTGCGGCGGTCGCGCAGGGGCGCTTTCGTATCATTCCGATCCAGTCGGTCGACGAGGGGCTGGAAATCATGACCAGCTGTACCGCAGGCGCCAGAACGGAAACGGGCGTGTTCCCGGAGGGAAGCGTCAATGCGGATGTCGAAGAACGGTTACGCGCCTTTGCCAGGGAACGAAGGGCCTTTGCGTCGCGTGCCGAGCCGACAGGAGAGGGTGGCCGGTCATGACTGGCAGGATACGACCCGAGCCAAATCTGGTTGTTGCGGGCATGAGCCTTGCCGATGTCAAGGCCACGATGTCCTATGCGCGTGTCTTGCTCGAGACACTCTCGGCGGCCCCGAGGGGGCTGCTTGTGGATACGCGGATTGCCGGGCTGACAATTGGCGCGGGGCACAGGATCGTTGCCCCCGACGGTACGCTGCGCGACATTCCCAGTGACGAACAATCGCGGCGAACCTTGAAACGAGAGGTAAGCTCTGTCGAGACACTGATGGCCGAACTCGCATCGGGTCGGTCCCGGCACTGGCGTTGCGACCTTGCCGAGGGCGATATCGTGTCCTGCGCATGCGCCGCCGCCCAAGACGAAGATATCCTGCTTTTGTGCCAGCGCCCGATGCTCGGTTTTCATGGCGATGTGCTGCTGATCGGCGCAACCGGTTCACATTCCGCCACAGTGTTGGCCACGGTCCGGGCGCTGGCCGATGCGTCCGCAGCCCTCGTGTCCGAGGTTCGGAATGACGAGAAAGCTGCAGATGTTCTGGAGCGGATCGATCGCAGCCGTGTCGCGGCGATCGTCGTCGATCTGACAGTGGGGCCTTTCACCAGTGAAGAGGACCTGCGACATCTTTTCTCGGCCGCAAGATGCCCGGTGGTGGTGATCGGGGCAACGCGTCTCAAGCGCCCCTCTGCCCAAACCGGTGCGCCCCGTGACTGAGGCGGAGTTCTCTTGATACGCTTGAGCAGGCAGGCGGGAGCTACATACCCAACAGCACCCTTGCCGCGCGCCCCAATACCATCGGATCGAGATCGGTGCGTGAAACGGGTGGGGGCGCATCGACCAGTCCCGTCAATTGCGCAACGGCGGTCCGGGCCGAGCGTACCGAATACTCCACCGTAAAGACGCAGTCGCGGGGCAGTTCGCAATATTGCCCGATGATCGCAAAATTGCGCGCACCGGGCGGGCGTACGTCGGGGCGGTCGCCCGGATTGCGCGGCATGAACTGGCTGGTGATAAAAGGCATGCGGCAGGGAATGATACGCGCCTTGTCGAACCATGCCCTCTGCGCCTCGGACAGGCGCAACTGGCCGGAAAGCTCCTTGATGATTTCCGTTCCGGTGGCCTCCCACATGGGCTTCCTGACAAAGTCTCCGTCCCGTTCACCCCGCAGGCCATAACCCCAAAACGTATAGGTCCCCTTCTTCTGTGCCCGGAAGTGCGGCTGATGAAGCATCACGACAGAAAGCGTCCAGCCCGAACCGGCAAAGGTGACAAGCCCCCCGGTTCCGCTGCGATTGTTGGTGAAATCCTCCATGAACTCGAAGAACTCGGGGCCATCCATCGTGACCGTGAAAGATGTCCATGTGGTCTGGTCGGGTCGGCCCAGGAACACGTCGGGGTTCCCGAAACCTTCGTGTTCAGTCGCCAGCTTGCGCCACAGGTTCCAGCTTGGCCCCGGACCGTTGCCGCCGCTTGGCGCGCGGTCGTTGGACCCCAGAGCCGAGCCCTCTGTCATCGAACCAAGGGTCAGGTAGGCATACATGTCCGACCGCAGCGGCACCGTCCTGCCATCGCTAAGCAGGAGGGCGCTCGCGCGGCGATCCAGCTTGGTGCCGCTGATCAGGACGTCGGCAACATGCGCCTTGGTTTCGATACGTACGCCGCGGGCCGTCAGCCATGCCAGGATCGGAGCAATGATTGAATCATACTGGTTGTGGCGTGTCCGCAAGATCCCGGCGATCCGGGTGAAGCCGGGAAACAGATGGATGAAACGCCGCAGATACCTCTGCATTTCGGTCAGCGAATGCCACGGCTGGAACGAAAACATCGTCGACCACATCAGCCAGAAATTGCTGTCGAAGAAATCGGGTTGAAACCAGTCCTGGATGGTCTTGCCGCCCAGACCCCGCTCGCTGTGCAGGAACAGCCTGTTGATGTCTACAATGTCGCGTGCGTTCAGCGTCAGTTCGTGCCGGTCCTCGGCCGGCCTGCCATCACGCACCAGCCTGCAATTGGAGGATCCCGGAACCATGCGGTTGAACGCAAGAAGATCCTCCTTGAGCGACGTTGTCGGATCGTCGGCAAGAGGAATGCTGTCGAGAAGATCCAGCGTGCAGACGAACTGGTCTTCGAACATGCGACCGCCTCGAACCAGGTAACCGGTTTCGGCACTCCCCGATCCGTCAAGCGCCCCGCCCGCCGTCTCCAGTGCTTCGTAGATATGGATGTTGCGACCAGCAACGCCCGCGTCGCGGCACAGATACACCGCCGTCGCCAGCCCCGCGATGCCGGCCCCTACGATATGATGTGTTTGCGTGTGCGTCGCCGTTGGCATGGCGTGACCTTTCACCAGATTGTATCACAATTCTAGCATCTATAGATCTTGGTGCCGACAGGCGTCTGGAACCCGGTCGAAAATGTTTTGTTGGAGGCGGGCGTTCAACTGCCTCCGGATCGCGAAAGCCCATGTCACGCATCCATGTAGAAAGCGAGATACGATCACAGGTCCACGCAGACGGGAGCGCGGCGGCGCTCGCTCTTCTTGGCGTCGACCCGGAAATCGGCCTGTCGTCGGACGAGGCCGCCTTGCGGCGGCAAGCCTATGGTGACAACCGTCTGGACAGGGTGAAGCGTCGCTCTGCCCTGGCACTCTTGCTCGATCAGTTCCGCAGCGTGATCGTCTGGTTGCTGAGTGCTGCTGCGCTGTTGTCGGTGGCGGTGGGGGACTATCCCGAGGCTGTTGCGATCATCCTCGTGCTGGCCATCAACACCGCCATCGGCTTCTTCACCAGTTGGAATGCCCTGCGCTCGATGGAGGCGCTGTTCAGTCTCACCGCGGCAACGGCACGGGTCCGACGTGACGGTCATTCGGTCATGCTGCCAGTGCACGAGATCACGCCGGGCGACATCGTTGTCGTCGAGGCGGGGGATGTGGTGCCCGCAGACCTGCGGCTGATCCAGGTCGACACGCTGCAATGCAACGAATCCGCGCTCACCGGTGAATCGGCCCCCGTTTCGAAAACCGTCGCGCCGCTTGCTCTTGACGCTCTTGTCGCGGATCGAACCAACATGGCCTTCAAGGGCACGGCGGTGACGCGGGGCGATGGGATCGGCGTGGTCGCGACGATCGGTTCCGAAACGGAACTGGGTCGGATATCGACACTGGTTCAAACCGCCGAGGCTGCCGCGCATCCGCTGGAAAAGCGCCTCGACAGGTTGGGGCGCACCCTGGTCCTGATCACCATCGCGCTATCCACCCTGATTGGCGCAATCGGGTTTGTACGAGGTCTGGCGCTGGTAGACATGATCGAAACCGCGATTGCACTGGCCGTCGCGGCAGTGCCCGAGGGGTTGCCGGTCGTCGCCACGCTCGCGCTTGCCCGAGGGATGTTGCGGATGGCGCGGCGGAACACGTTGATCGAACGGCTTTCGGCGGTGGAAACCCTGGGCGCGACAACGCTGATCCTGACGGACAAGACCGGGACACTGACCGAGAACAGAATGACCGTCGCGGGGTTCCTGCTGGACGGGCGCGATTTGGCGGCCGCTGATCTGTTGAATGCACAAGCGGCCGTGACCGCGCCCGATCTGCGTCTCGCGTTGGAAATCGGCGTGTTGTGCAATACTGCCGAGATCGGTCAGGCGGGCGCGCAACACGGGGTCGGTGACCCGATGGAAATCGCCTTGCTGCATTTTGCCGAACTGCTTGGCGTGCGTCCCGATCTCGACGCGGACGACAGGCCCGCGATCGCCAAGCATCCCTATGATCCCGAATTCAAGATGATGGCGACGCTGCATTCCGCAGGCGGCGATGTGTTTACCGCGGTCAAGGGGGCGCCCGAAGCGGTGATCGACGCCTCTGATCGTGTTTTGACGGCAGAGGGCATCCGTGACCTCTCCGAGGTCGCGCGGCAGGACTGGCTGCAACGGGTCGAGGATGCTGCAGGTGACGGCTATCGCCTGATTGGGCTGGCCTACAAACAGGGCGGTCCAGAGGAAGCCGCCCTCTATCAGTCGTTGATTCTTGTCGGCCTCGTCACGCTTCTTGATCCGCTCCGACAGGATGTGCCCGCCACCATTGCCGAGTGCCGGGACGCCGGAGTGCGCGTTGTCATGATGACCGGTGACCATATTGCGACGGCCAGGGAAATCGCGTTGCAGGCCGGTCTCGGAGAGGATGGGCGCATCGTTGCGCTGTCCGAAACATCGCTTGAAGGGTTGAAAACGAGGGGCAACGATGCCGAGATGCGGGATCAGCTGGAGCAGGTTGATGTTTTCGCCCGCGTTGCTCCGGAAACCAAATTGAAGCTCGTCGCCCACTACCAGGACGCCGGTCATATCGTTGCGATGACCGGTGACGGTGTGAACGATGCGCCCGCGCTCAAGAAATCGGATATCGGTATCGCCATGGGCCAGCGCGGCACGCAGGTCGCGCGCGATGCGGCGGATGTCATCCTCAAGGATGATGCATTCTCCTCGATCGTTGCGGCGATGTGGCAGGGGCGCGTCATATTTGGCAATATCCGGCGCTTTGTCATCTACCTCATGTCCTGCAATTTCAGTGAGATACTGATCGTTGGCCTGGCCATTGCAGCAGGGTTGCCCGCGCCGCTGCTGCCGCTTCAGATCCTGTTCCTGAACATCGTGACGGATGTCTTTCCCGCCTTTGCACTGGGTCTTGGCGAGGGGGATCGCAGCGTCATGAAACGGCCGCCGCGCAACCCGAAAGAGCCGATCGTCGGAATGCCGCAATGGGTTGATATCGTCGTCTTCGGCCTTGCCATCACCATTGCCACGCTGGGAGCGTTCTGGATCGCGCTATCGCGGTTGGACATGGATGCCCACGATGCCGTGTCCGTCGCGTTCCTGACCCTTGCGCTGGCGCAGCTGTGGCACGTGTTCAACATGCGTGATCGGGGCGAGCCCGGCGTGATCAACAGCGTCTCCCGGAACCCTTGGGTCTATGCCGCGCTGGGGTTCTGCATGGGGTTGTTGGTGGCCGCGTTCCAGATCCCGGCCGTTTCAGAGGCTTTGCAGCTGACGCCGCTAGGCTGGCGGCAAGGGGCGCTGGCAGTCGGTGCAAGCCTGTTTCCCATTGTTGTCGGGGGCGGTTGGTTGCGCGCAGGCCGCCGCACCACGCGAGCGGATTGACGACGCGCTGGCAGCAGCGCCCGTTACTCCGGCTCGCGCAGCCGTCTGGCAAGATATCCGCTGGCTTTCCGTGGCGTTTCAATCTCCTTGTAATCGGACTCGGGGATCGAAACGCCGAGACGCGCATGCAGCGCTGTCACGAGATTGAGGATATCCATGGAATCCAGTTCCAGATCATCCTGAAGATGGTCTGTGTCCCTTACCGTTGCCGGGTCTATGTCGGGCGCGACACGGTTGAGTTCCTCCAGGAAGATCGCCCTCGTTTCGGTTTCGGTCATAGCTCCTCCGGTCTGGCAAGGCAGTCTTGGATGGCGACGAGAAACCGGGACGCCTGCCGCCCGTCGCAAACACGGTGGTCGGCGGACAGAACAAGGGTCGTGACCTGGCGCGGTTCCACCCCGGACCCGGTTACCCATGGTCGTATCTGTGGCGCGCCCACGGCAAGAAGTGCGACCTGCGGGGGAAAGATCACTCCGGTCATGCCCTCTGCGCCATCCTCGCCCAGGCTCGACACGGTCAGGGTGCCGCGTGTGAACTCGGAACCGCGCAAGCGTCCGGAACGCGCCCGCGTGACCATGTCGCGCAACCCGGCCATGACATCCGACAAGCTCATCTTGTCGACATCGGCCAGCGCAGGGGCCACCAACCCGCCACCGCGCAGGGAAATGACCATGCCGATGTTCACCGTTTCCGAGGGGACAAAACCACCCCCTGTAAAATGACCGTTGAGAGCCGCGACCTGCCGGGCCGCCATCGCCGCCGCCTTGACAAAGACGGCTCCCAGCAAAATCCGGTCGGCTGGCGGCCGCTCGGCGTTCTGCTGCGCGAGCCATTCCGAAACCGGTTGGGTTTCGACCGTGTGCGAGACGTAGAAATGCGGTATCTCGCGCTTGGACCGGCTCATCGCGGCGGCGACGGCCTGGCGCATGTCCGACAGGCCTTCTCCGGCTGGCCGGCTGGTGGGCGTGGCCTGTCCCATTTGCGCCTCGACATCAGCCAGAACAATTGCGCCTTGGGGGCCCGAGCCCTTGACCTGGACGAGGTCGATCCCGGCCTCTTGCGCGGCGCGGCGGGCCGCCGGGCTTGCACCGGCGGCGGACGCTGGTGGCTCTTGCCGGGGCTGCGCGGGCTTTTCCGAGGGCGCTTCGGCTTCTGCTGGTGGGGCAGGGGCGCTCAGCTCCTTCGGCGCCGGTCGTGTTTCCTCTTCCGGCGGCTTTGGCTCCGCACCCGCTTCTTCGCCGTCGCCGATCCGGGCCATGGGGGCACCAACCGGCAGGGTCTGCCCGATCTCCACCAAGAGTTCCGTGACCGTACCTGCCTCGAAAACCTCGATCTCGATCGCGCCCTTCTGGGTCTCGACCACGGCGACCACATCACCGCGCGCGACCGTGTCACCGGGGTTCACCAGCCATTCGACCAGTGTCCCGGCCTCCATGTCGGCCCCCAGCGATGGCATTCGGAAAACACCCATCTCAGCCGCGCCCCAATGCCGTTTTGGCGGCGGCGACAATGGCCGGAACCTGCGGGATCGCGGCATCTTCCAGATGTTTCGGATAGGGGATCGGCACCTCTGCCGAACAGACCCGCCCGACCGGAGCGTCGAGTGTCCAGAACACCTGTTCCATGATGCGCGCCGATAGTTCTGCCGCCAGCGAGCCGCTGCGCCAGCCCTCGTCGACGATGACCGCCCTCCGTGTCCGCGCGACCGAGGCCATGATGGTTTCATCGTCAAGCGGTCGCAACACGCGCAGATCGATCACCTCGGCCGCGATCCCGTCGCCGGACAGCACTTCGGCGGCCTCCAGCGTCTTGTAGAGCGAGCCGCCATAGGTGATCAGGGTGATGTCTCCGCCCTCGCGCCGGATCGCCGCGCGCGAGATGTCGACGGCACCTGCGCCCGCGTCGATCTCGCCGCTGCGATTGTAGAGCATCACGTTTTCAAAGATCAGCACCGGGTCGGGATCTTCCAGCGCCGTCCACAGCATGCCGCGCGCATCCTCCAGCGTGGCGGGGGCAAGCACCCTGAGCCCCGGAATATGCGCATACCACCCTTCGAGGCTGTGGGAATGCTGCGCGGCCAATTGCTTGCCCGCGCCAGTTGCCATGCGGATCACCACGGGCACGTTGAACTGCCCGCCGGACATGTGCCTGAGTGTCGCTGCGGTGTTCAGGATCTGGTCCAGAGCGAGCAGGCTGAAGTTCACCGTCATCAGCTCTACGATGGGGCGCATGCCCGCACAGGCTGCCCCGATCCCGGCGCCGGTAAAGCCGGATTCCGACAGTGGGGTATCGCGTACGCGGGCCTCGCCGAATTCGTCCATCAACCCCTTGGACACCGCGTAGCAGCCCCCATAGGCGCCCACGTCCTCTCCCATCAGGAACACCCGTTCATCTCGTCGCATCGCTTCGGAAATCGCGGCGCGAACGGCGTCGCGATAGGTGGTCTCGATCTTCTCCCCGGTGGGCGGGGATGCTGCGACCGGTGGCGTTTCGACGGCCACCACGTCGTGGGTCAGGCTTTCGACCGGTTCCCAGGTGCCTGCCTCGGCAAACTGCACCGCCTCGGCGATCTCGGCCTCGGCACGGGCCCCGATCGCCGTGATCTCTTCTTCATGGATCAGACCGTTGTCCAGAAGCCAGGACTGGAACCGCAGGATCGGCCCTTTTTGCCTCCACGCTTCAACCTCGGCCTTGTCGCGATAGAGCTGCGCGTCGAACATCGAATGCGCCCGGAACCGATAGGTCCGGCACTCCAGAAAGACGGGGCCTTCGCCCGCGCGTATCCGGCGCAGCGCCTTCGCCGCGGCCACCTCGACAGCGACGACATCCATGCCGTCGACAACCTGCGTTTCGATGCCAAAGACGGCAGCCTTGCGGCCGATATCTGTTTCCGACTCGGACCGGTCCAGCGCGGTTCCCATGGCATAGCCATTGTTCTCGCAGACGAACAGAACCGGCAGGGTCCAGAGCGCGGCAAGGTTCATCGCCTCGTGAAACTCGCCTTCGGCCACAGCGCCCTCGCCAAAGAAACAGGCGGTGACCGTGTCGTCACCCCGCATCCTGTCAGCCAGCGCAAGTCCGGCGGCCAGCGGCAGGCCGCCGCCCACGATGGCGTTCCCCCCATAAAAATTGCGCGTGGCATCGAACAGGTGCATGGAGCCGCCGCGACCGCCGGAGCAGCCCTCGGCCTTGCCATACATCTCGGCCATGACGGTGGTCATCGGCACGCCGCGCATCAGGGCGTGGCCATGTTCGCGATAGGTGGCGACAACCCGGTCCTTCTCGGCCAGAAGCGGGATGATCCCGGCGGCAATCGCCTCTTCACCATCGTAGAGATGCAGGAATCCCCGGATCTTTTCCTGTGTATACAACTCTGCGCATCGTTCTTCGAAGCGTCGCACCCGGATCATGTCCCCAAGACGCCGACGGACAGTGTCGTGATCAAGCTTCGGTTTTTCCTCCGTGCTCATGTCTCCTCCGTCTCCAGTGTCGAGGTATCGCCTTCGGGCAGACCCAGTTCGCGCGCTTTCAACAGACGGCGCATGATCTTGCCCGATCTCGTTTTCGGCAGCGTGTTGCGGAACACGATCTCGCGCGGGGCCACGGCGGCACCCAGACGTTTGCGGGCGAAACCGCGAATGTCGCGTTCAAGCTCGGGGCCGGGTTCTGCACCACGATTGAGCGTGACGAAAGCCTTGACCACCTCGCCGGCGGTTTCGTCGGGCACGCCGATCACCGCCGCCTCGGCCACCGCGTCATGTTCGATCAGCGCGCTTTCCACCTCGAACGGCCCGATCAGGTGGCCCGAGGACTTGATCAGGTCGTCGGCCCGCCCGACGAACCAGTAATACCCGTCGGCATCGCGCATGGCCAAGTCGCCGGACAGGTACCAGCCATCGGCAAAGCACTTGTCATAGCGCGCCTGTTCGTTCAGATAGGCCCGCATCATCGAGGGCCAACCTGGCCGCAAGGCCAGTTCGCCGATCTCGCCATCCGGCAGTTCGCGCAGGCCATCAACGGCGGGTTCGACGATCCCGGCGGTGATCCCCGGCAGCGGCTTGCCCATCGAACCGGGCTTGATGTCCGCGTCCTGCGTGTTGGCGATCATGATCCCGCCGGTTTCGGTCTGCCACCAGTTGTCATGGAACGGCAGCCCGAACACCTCGTTCGACCAGATCACCGCCTCGGGGTTCAGCGGCTCGCCGACGCTGGCCAGAAACTCAAGGACCGAGAAATCGTAAGGAGCGGCGGCGTCCTTGCCGGCGCGCATCATCATCCGTATTGCGGTCGGGGCGGAATACCAGATCTGGACCTTTTCCCGCTGAAGCGTCCCGTACCAGCGGTCAAGGTCAAATTCCGCCTCGTCAACGATCATCGTGGCCCGGTTCACCAGCGGCGAGATGATGCCATAGGTCGTTCCCGTGACCCAGCCGGGATCGGCGGTGCACCAGTAGCGAATGCCGGGCCGCAGCCCCAGCGCACGGCGCCCGGACAGGGCGTGGTAGAGAACCGCCTCGTGAACATGCAACGCACCCTTGGGCTTGCCGGTGGTGCCCGAGGTGAAATGGATCAGCGCCGGGTCTTCGGGCCGGGTGTTGACCGTCTCGTGTTCCGGCGAGGCTGCGCGCAGCGCCGGACCCAGCGCGACACATCCCTCGGGTGCCTCCTCGCCAACGATCAACACAAGACGCAGCGTCGGGATGTCCTCCCGCCAGGCGGCGATCTTGCGTTCATAGAGTGCGCGGCTGGTGACCAGAACGTTGGCCTCTCCGATTTCCATCCGGGTTCTGAACGGCTCGGGCCCGAAGGCGGCGAAGAGCGGCGTGAAGACCATGCCCGCCTTCCAAGTGCCCAAGGCCGCGGCATAAAGCTCTTTCTCGCGGCCCATGGCGGAAAAGACGCGGGCTCCTTTCTCCAGACCATGCGACTTCAGCACATTTGCTAATCGGGAGGAGAGTTCGGCAAGCTCCTGATAGCTGATCACCTCGCGGCGACCATCTTTCGAGAGCCAGATGATCGCTGTTTCACGACCATGGCCCTGCGCGACATGGCGATCGACGGCCTCGAAACCGATGTTGAGCGCGCCATTCGGCAAACCCGTAACCAGCGCGCGTCCCATCGCGTAGGCATCCAACCGAGCGGTTCCGACGTCCGGCGTCGACTTCGAGCTTCCCAAATGCTGCGGGCGCTTTCTGATGATCTCGTGCATCACGGCCCCCTCCCACTTGAAATGTGGCCGAAGCGGAGCCGCGCGAGCAATGATCCATATCAAAACGGGCCCGGACCCAAGAGGCCCCGCACGCGGCACTGGTGTGGCCGTGTTGCCGGGAGCGGTCTGCTCACGAAACGCGCCGCGGGCAAGACCGCGCGGCACGTTCCTTTCGCCTGCCCCGGACGGCAGGCTGTCAGGCGGTGATGTCTTTCATGGCGGCAAGGAACTGGGCGACTTCCTGGATGCTGTTGTAATGGCACATCGAAACGCGCACGCAACTGTCCATGCCCAGCGGTGTCAGGATGTTGCCCGAGTAGTGGTCCGCCTTTCTCAGATGGGTCCGAATGCCCTGTTCGTTCAGCGCCCTGACCACATCCACCGAGGGCACGCCCTCGACCCGCAGCGACACGAGACCCTCGCGCGCGGGGTTGTCGACACCGCCAAGGATGGTCACTTTTTCCATCTCCGCCAGGCCGGACAGGTTGCCGGTACCATGGATCATGGCATCGGTCAGGGCCTTTTCCTGGTCATGGATCGCTTCGGCCGCCGCCTTGAACTTGCCTCGTCGGTCGGTGGCATCACTAACCTCGCCGCCCAGCCATTCGAAATAGGAGACGACGTCCGACATGGTCGCATAGGCACCGGTGTCGCGGGTACCCATTTCCCAGTTGTCTTCCGGCCCGTCGAGCAGCGCGTTATGGGGCAGGCGGGTCAACCGGTCCGAGATCCATGCAACCCCGTACCCATGGCGCGAGAACACCTTGTAAGGCGAGATCACGTATCCATCCACGTCATGGTCGGTCAGGTCGATGCCGCCATGGGCCGCGTGCTGAATGCCGTCCACTATGATGAAACAGTCGGGGGCCACCATTCGGATGGCACGGCTGACGGCTGTCACATCCACGCCCATGCCTGTCACGGGCGAGGTGTGTACGATCGTGGCCACCCTGGTGTCCGGGGTGACGACCGCGGCATAGGCATCGGCCCCGATCGTGCCGATGGCGTCGTCATGTGGTATCAGAACATGCTGCTGGCCCGCGATGCGTGCCCAGCGGTCACAGGCCGAGCGAGAGGCGGGGTGTTCCAGCGTCGATCCCAGAACCTTGCCTGTGCCGGTACCCAGACAGGCGTTCATGATCAGGCGGAACAGCAATTCAGTGCCGCTTTCCCCCACAAAGAACTGGCCTCCGGGGGCGTTCATGAAGTCCGCCATGTCCTGCTTGGCCTTGTTGATTGTCGCCACCAGTGCATGACTGCCGGGATTGTCGCGTCCCTGGTTGTCGGGGATGGCGGCATGGATGGCAGAGCTTTCCAGAACGGTTTTCAGCGTCAACGCACCACCGGCGTTTTCAAAGAAGATGCGCCGCCCCTGCACCGGGCAATTTTCGACCTGGGCAAATCGGTCACGGATTTGCGCCAACAAGGGATCGGATATCTTGGTCATCTGAGGGGTCAGGCTCCTGAATGGGGTGCTTCGGGCAACTTAGGGGATCCGGCGGCGCATGACATCCAGAGAAGTGATGCTCATCTGCCATTTCAAGAATAGATTGCCAGCCGCGTTTCCGCGCCCCATGCTTCGCTGACACGGCTTCGGTTGAAGGAGAGATACCGATGGCACTGGAAATCATCGGCGCCGGTTTCGGGCGGACAGGCACCGACTCGCTGCGCGCAGCATTGACGATCCTGGGGTTTGGTCCCTGCCACCATATGTACGAGATCCGCGACAATCCCGAAAAGATAGAGCCATGGCATGATCATTTCTGCGGGGGTGCGCCGCTGGATCTTGACCTGCTTTTCGACGGGTACCGGTCGCAGGTCGATTGGCCCGGTGCACATCTATGGCGGGAGGCGGCTGAAAGATATCCCGATGCCAAGGTGATCCTGTCGGTCCGCGACGCCGAAGGCTGGTACAACTCCTATTCCAAGACCATCAAGGTCTTTCGCGAGACGGAGATGCCACCCGAGGCCGTGCATCAGCGCCGCATGCAGGAATTCATCGAAGTTTTCCTCGCAGACCGTTTCGATAGTCGCGAACGGGCCATTGCCGAATTCGATCGGCATGTCGCCGAGGTGAAATCTGCAATCCCCGCGGATCGCCTGCTTGTCTATGAGCTTGGGACGGGCTGGGAACCGCTTTGTGCATTCCTCGGGGTCCCGGTCCCGGAGCAAGACTATCCGCACACCAACTCTTCTGAGGCCTTTCGGCAGAGCAATATCGAGTCGGCGAGCGATCAGCGCTAGGTCCGGGCGCCCGAAAGCAGGGCCTGATAGTCGGCGGCAACCCCTCTGGCCGCTGCCTGCAATAGCTGTGCGCCGTATTCCGGGGTGGCAAGCGCCGAATGCGAGCCGACCCGGCCATCGGGAAACTCCCGCCGGTGCAGGTCGGGTGGCCCATGCCGGTCGCCGGCCCGGCTGGCGATGTCCTCGGCAGTCAGTAGACGGGGTGGCGTGGCTGCGGCACCCGGCGCCACTCGCCGGCCCAGGAATTGCGTGATCGAGATTTCCGCAGGCGTGGCGTGCATGCCCTCCCACTGTCCAAAGAACGACTGGCGCAGGGCGTTGACCTCGTCGAACTCCCACCAGCTGCGGATGTGCACCGTATCGAGAGACCGGGCAACGCGGCGCATCGGTGCCAGGTTCGCCCCATGCGCGTTCAGGACATAGACCCGGCGAAACCCCTGCGCCTGAAGCCCGCGCACGATCTCGGCGAAGAGGTCGGCAAAGAGCTGTTCGGAAATTGACACGGTGCCGGGAAACCCGGTGTTGAACGGCGCAGGGGTATAGGCCAGCGTCGGCGCCACAAAGGTCTCGACGATCTCTGCCGCCGCCTCGGCAATGGCCTGGGCACAGGTGGCGTCCGTCCCGATGAGGCCCATCGGGCCATGCTGTTCGGTCGAACCGACCGGCAAGATGATCCCGTCATGATCGGCCAGATAGGTATCCACCTCGGGCCAGGTCGCCTGATCCAGTCGCATGTTTCCCACCTGTCCGATTGAAAAGGGGGGCATGGATCATGCCCCCCGTCACCTTGACCTCTCGACCGCTTATGCGGCGCTTCAGAGGCCCCACTTGGCCTTGGTGGCTTCGAAAAACCCCTTGGCCTGTTTCACCTTGACCCAGTTGTTGACGTAGTTGATCCACACCTGATCATCCTGCGGCAACAGCATCGCGATCGGCGAGGGCGAGCGCGGTTCGGTATTGGGAACCTGGACTACGCCATGCTTGGCCTTCAGCGTCGAGCCTTCGATGTTGGAAGTAATGAACACATCCGCGCGTCCAGCGAGAACCTCCTGGAAACCACGGGCCGGGGCCTCGACCACCTTGATGTCGGCATTGGGGAACCATTCGCGGGCCAGCGCCTCGAACGTGGTACCCAGCGTGGTAGCCACCTTCACATTGGGCTGGTTGATGCTGTCATAGCCATCGAAGTCGCCTGCCTTTGCAGGGATGGTAAAGGGCATGATCTCGACCGCGATATAGCTTTCCGAGAACCCGGCCACCTTCATTCGGGGCGGGCTGATCGAGGCGGACCCGGTCATGTGGTACTTGCCCGCCACGACACCGTTGACCAGCGTTTTCCAGTCCGTCGGCACGAATTCGACGGTAACGCCGAGGTCGTTGGCCAGTTCGTTGGCAACGTCGATATCAAACCCTTTGTAGCTGTTCGTGGCCGGGTCGCGAACCGACATCGGGTTCCAGTCCCCCGTGGTGCCGAATTTCAGAACGCCGCTGTCGAGGATATCGTTCAGCGCGGATTGCGCCTGTGCCGCAGCAGCCAGACCAAGGCTGAGAACGCCCGCCGCAGCGATTGTCATCCAGTGTTTCATCGTCGTCTCCCTGTTTCTCGCGCTTGCTTTACTTGAACGCTTTGACACTTGAACTTGTGGCCATTCCCCTTCAGCCTCAAGAAAAATCTTCCCTCAGGGGAGGGCCGGGGAGGGGAAATGACCGATATCGCCATCGAAATGGTCAGTGTAAACAAATGGTTCAGTGATTTTCACGTGCTGAAAGATATCGACCTGACGGTGAAGAGTGGCGAGCGGGTGGTGATCTGCGGCCCAAGCGGATCGGGCAAATCCACGGTGGTCCGGTGCATCAATCGGCTAGAAACCCATCAAAAAGGCAGCATCCGCATCTATGGATCCGAGGTGAGCGAGCGCCCCGAGGATCTGCGCGGTGATGTCGGCATGGTGTTCCAGCAGTTCAACCTGTTCCCGCATCTGAGCGTACTGGAGAACCTGACGCTTGGCCCGATGAAAGCGCGCGGGTTGAGCCGCAGCGAGGCAGAGGACCGGGCGCGCCGTTATCTGGAGCGGGTGAAAATTCCCGAACAGGCCGACAAGCGCCCCGGTCAGCTGTCCGGCGGCCAGCAACAGCGCGTCGCCATCGCCCGCAGCCTGTGCATGGAGCCCAAGGTGATGCTGTTCGACGAGCCGACCTCGGCCTTGGACCCTGAAATGATCTCGGAGGTGCTGGACGTGATGGTCAAACTTGCCGAGGAGGGCATGACCATGATCGTTGTAACGCATGAGATGGGATTTGCCCGCAAGGTCGCCGACAAGATGGTGTTCATGGACGCCGGCGAGATTGTCGAAACAGGCGCACCGGCCGAGTTTTTCGGGAACCCGAAATCGCGCCGCTGCCAGACCTTCCTTAGCCAGATACTGAGCCACTGATGCGCCTTCTTCTCTCCCTTGCCGCGCTGGCCCTGCTGTCGGGCTGTTCCTCGTCAACGACATGGGGCTGGTATGTGATCAACCCCTGGACGCCGTCGGGCTGGGTCAACATCAAGTTCCTGATCGGCGGCATGGGGGCCACGATCCTGATCTCGGTCATCGCGGCGGTGCTGTCCATTGTCCTGGGCTTGCTCGTCGCGCTGCCCGGCCTGTCGTCGCGCTGGTATGTCCGGCTGATCAACCGCGTTTATGTCGAGTTCGTCCGGGCGATCCCGCTGTTGCCGATGCTGTTCTGGGTGTTCTACGGGCTGCCGATCATCTTCCGCTCGATGGGGTTGGATATCCCGATCGACCCGTTCTGGGGCGCAATCATCACGCTGGCGATCTCGGACAGCGCGTTTACCGCCGAGATCTATCGGGCCGGGATCCAGTCCATCGCGCGGGGGCAGACCGAGGCGGCCCAGACCATCGGGCTGAACTATCTTCAGACCATGCGCTATGTGATCCTGCCGCAGGCGATCCGGCGCATCCTGCCGCCGCTTGCGAACCAGTTCATCTATATCGTCAAGATGTCGGCCTTTGCCTCGGTGATCGGCATGCAGGAGCTGACCCGGCGGGCCAATGAACTGGTGGTGACCGAGTATCGGCCGCTGGAAATCTATACCTTGCTGATCCTAGAATATCTGGTTCTGGTGCTTGTGATCAGCGCGGGCGTGCGGTGGCTGGAACGCCGCATGGGGTCGGACGAAAGGGGATAGGAATGGATTGGGAAGCCTTCATGGACGGGATCGTCGCGGATCTCGCGGTCCTGAACCCCGAGATGCCCGAGACGGTCAAGGGGTTCGGAATGATGGGCGCCGCTGCCAAGAAATCCGGCGCGCTTGACGAAAAGACCAAGGAGATCATGGCGCTGGGCATCGCCATCGCCACCCGCTGCGACAGTTGCATCGGGTTTCATGTGAAATCCCTGATCCGCCTCGGCCTGACCCGACCCGAACTGTGCGAGGCGCTGGCCATGGCGACCTATATGGGTGGCGGGCCGTCCTATGCCTATTCCGCCAAGGCGCTCAAGGCCTATGACACGTTCAAGGGGGGCAACTGATGCAATCGGACCGTTTCATCCGCAACACCTGGTATGTCGCCGGGCGCAGCGAGGATTTCAGCGACCGGCTCAAACCGCTCCGCTTGCTGGATGAGGCGATCGTATTCTACCGGAAAACCGATGGAACCCCGGCCGCGCTGGAGGATGCCTGCCCGCATCGGAAGCTGCCGTTGTCGATGGGCAATCTCAAGGGCGACACTGTGGAATGCGGCTATCACGGACTGACCTTCGATTGCTCGGGTGCGTGCGTATCCGCCCCGACGCAGGGCGACCCGATCCCGAAGCGCGCCCGGGTCCGCAGCTATCCGGTCGAGGACCGCTATGGGTTTCTCTGGATCTGGATGGGCGACCGGGCACCGGGGCCGATCATGGACATCCCCAATTTCGACAATCCCGCCTGGGGCCGGACCGAGCGTGGCGCGCTGCAGATCGCCTGCAACTATCTCTACGTGATGGACAATCTGCTTGATCCCAGCCACGTCGCCTGGGTCCATGTCACCAGCTTTGCCGGGGCAGGGACCGACACCCGCCCGCTGGATATCGAAGAGCTCGACGACGGGGTCATCGTCTCGCGCTGGATCATGGCGGAACCGGCACCGCCCTATTATCGGGCGATGCTGGCCTTTGGGGACAATACCGACCGAAAGCAGCATTACGAATGCCGCCTGCCATCCACCGCGATCAACATGAGCGTCTACACCCGAGCGGGCACCGGCGGGCCCGATGCCATCCTGCCCGACGACGCCTATCTGAACATCTCCTATAATTTCATCACCCCGGTCGATGCGGACAATTCGCTGTATTTCTGGTTTCAGCACCGCAACACCGATCCGGGCGACGAGGCCATCAACAAGCGGATGTTCGAAGGCGCGACCATGGCGTTCAACGAGGACAAGGCGGTGCTGGAGGCCGTGCATGAGGGCATGAAAAACCGCAAGACGCCGTATATGAACCTCGGGTTGGATGCCGGTGCGATGCGGTTCCGGTCCAAGGTGGACAAGGTGATCGCCGCCGAGACCTCAGGCGAAGCTTAAGGCCCCCTCAGGCCCAAGCCCGCAGTCTTGCGCGGGCGCGTCATAAGCGGCGCGCAGATCCGGATGACGGTCGAGGATCTCGGTTGCCCCCGGCATGGCCTCGGGCACCAGCCGACCCGCCTGCCACAGGGCGATACCGTCGGCGGTGATTGTCGGGTCGAGGATGTTGAGCGAGATTTCACCCGGCGCATAGGCGCCGCAGGTATGCACGTGCAGCAGCCGCGGGTTGCCAAAGGCGCTGCCGCTCCAGCGTTCGAAACTGTCCCGCGCCGGATCCCGGAACGCACAACCGGGATGGATGCCGCAATGCCAGGAATGGACGAAATAGGGGTCGATACCGTATCTTTCACCGATCCCGCGATAATGCGCCTCGGCGCGGGCCACATCTGATGCGGTGCCGGAAAACCCGGTGATCCGGTTGCCTTCGATTTCGACGAACAGCACGTCCTCAAGCGCACAGGCATAGGGCTGATAGAAGCGTGATCCCGTTCCGACCAGGAAACCGCGTTGTGCAATACGACCGCTGAAGTTTACGGCAGGCACCGGGGAATGCACCGACAGAGGAAACCGGATCGTGTTGGTGTCCTTTGGCTTTGCGTCAACCGGCGCGACATGGCCGGTGAAATCGGTTCCGGCAGGGCAGGTGACCGTTATGCTCCGGGCCTGTCCCATCGCGCTGTCGATACGGTCGCGCAGTTGAACCATGGCCGCGTGGTCCAGTCGACCAAACGCCGATCCCAGCATGACCCCGTCCAGCGCATAACACACGATGGCACGTATTGTGCCCGGCAGGTCCTGAAACCTGAGCTGATCGCCCAACCGCGCCAGAAAGACGGTCAGGTCCGCCGCCTGCATCGCTGCGGCCAGCGCATCGTCCGGCGCGGTCGCGGTTTCCGTGAACGGGGCCATAACGACCGTGGCACGGATTCCGAGGCTCTGCGCCGCATGCATCAGGCCGTCCACGATGCATTCGCGGTAATACCCCAGACCGGGCGGTTCGCGCACGATCAAGACCGAGTCCCCTGCCGACAAGCCGCCGCAACGGGTCAGCAGGTTGACCGCTCCGGCGTGCAGGTCTTCCTTATGGTCAAGCATATTGGCCTCTTGCATGGGAAGATGCTAGCAAGGGCTGCTGGCGTTGAACAGCGGCAAGGGAGATACGAGATGAGCGCTTGGATCGAGATGATCGGGGATGACGCGGCGGACGGGCGCCTGAAAGAACTGCTCGACCGGGCGCGCACGCCCCATGGCACGGTCGACACCGTCATGCGGGTGCATTCGCTGCGCCCCGAAACGATGAACGGTCATGTCACCTTGTATCGCTCGGTCCTGCATTCCGACGACAACACCCTGCCGTTCTGGTTTCTCGAGGTCGTGGCCAGCTATACCTCGATCCTGAACGACTGTACCTATTCGCTGACCCATCATTTCATGAACGTGCGCAACCTGCTCCGGGACCAGCCGCGATCGGACCGCATTTTTATCGCGCTCAAGGCACAGCGGCCTGAGGACGCGTTCGAGGGCAAGGAACTGGCCCTGCTGCGCTATGCCGCCAAGCTGACCACCGGGGTCGGCAGGATGGTCAGATCGGATTTCGAGGCTCTGAAACTGGCAGGCTGCGACGATGGCGAGATCCTGGAGGTGAACCAGGTCTGCGCCTATTTCAACTATTCGAACCGCTTGCTGAACGGGTTGGGTTGCACGACAGAAGGGGATGTCATCGGCTATTACAAGGGCGACGAGAGCTAAGACCGCCGCCCGTCAGACCATCATTTCCTTGGTCGCGGTCAGCTTCAGCTCGGGGTAATCGCGGATCACCCGGTCGATGTCCCATTGCAGACGCGTCAGATAGACAACGTCTCCGTCATGGTCATGTGCGATATGCTGCTTGTTGGCGTTGATGAACTTGTCCATCGCCGCCTTGTCGCCCGCGACCCAGCGGGCGCTGGTGAATTGCGAGCCGTCGAACCGCACCGGCAGGCCGTATTCCAGCTCGATCCGGCTGGCCAGAACCTCGAATTGCAGCGCGCCCACGACACCGACGATAAAGCCCGAGCCGATCATCGGCTTGAACACCTTGGCGGCGCCTTCCTCGGCAAACTGCATCAGCGCCTTTTCCAGGTGCTTGGCTTTCATCGGATCGCCCGCGCGTACGCCCTGCAACAGTTCCGGCGCAAACGAGGGGATACCGGTCACCCGCAGCGCCTCGCCCTCGGTCAGGGTGTCGCCGATGCGCAATTGCCCGTGGTTGGGGATGCCGATGATATCGCCGGCCCAGGCCTCGTCCGCCAGTTCGCGGTCCGAGGCAAGGAACAGTACCGGGTTCGATACCGCCATCGGTTTCTTGGTGCGCACATGGGTCAGCTTCATGCCGCGCTTGAAATGACCCGAGGCCATGCGGACAAAGGCAACCCGGTCACGATGCTTGGGGTCCATATTCGCCTGAACCTTGAAGACAAACCCGGAAACCTTTGTTTCCTCGGGTGAAATCTTCCTTGGCTCGGCGCTTTGCACCTGGGGTTCCGGACCGTAATTGCCGATCCCGTCCATCAGTTCCTTGACCCCGAACGAGTTGATCGCCGAACCGAACCAGATCGGCGTCATATGCCCTTCGAGCACTGCCTGCGGGTCGAGCTTGGGCAAGAGCTCGCGCGCCATCTCCAGCTCTTCGTGTAGCTTCTCAAGCAGATGCGCGGGCACGTGCTGGGCCAGCTTGGGGTCGTCAAGCCCATTGATTTCAATGCTTTCGGCCACCTTGTTACGGTCGGCGCGGTCCATCAGCTCCAGCCGGTCGCGCAGGATGTCGTAACAGCCGATGAAATCGCGGCCCTGACCGATGGGCCAGCTGGCGGGCGTCACGTCGATGGCCAGCATCTCCTGGATCTCGTCGATGATCTCGAACGTGTCGCGGCTTTCGCGGTCCATCTTGTTGCAAAAGGTCAGGATCGGCAGGTCACGCAACCGGCAAACTTCGAACAGTTTCTGCGTCTGGCTTTCAACGCCCTTGGCGCCGTCGATCACCATCACCGCCGCATCCACCGCCGTCAGGGTGCGATAAGTGTCCTCGGAAAAGTCCGAGTGGCCGGGCGTGTCGACAAGATTGAACCGGAACGTCTTGTAATCGAACGACATTGCCGAGGCCGAGACCGAGATGCCCCGGTCCTTTTCCATCTGCATGAAGTCCGAGCGCGTGCGCCGCGCCTCGCCCTTGGCCCGCACCTGTCCGGCCATCTGGATCGCGCCGCCGAACAGCAGAAACTTTTCGGTCAGCGTGGTCTTTCCCGCATCGGGATGCGAGATGATGGCAAAGGTGCGGCGCCGCGCGATCTCGGGCGGCAAAGCAGGGCGGTTCGAGGCGATATCCAACATGCAGGCGCGTATAGCAGGTTGCGCCGCCCTTGCAAGAATGCGCGTTTACGAGGGTTTGCGGAAATCCTGGTGACAGGATTTGCAGGTGTTGCCGATCTGCGCGAGTGCCGGCTTCAGATCGGCCTCGGTCTCGATTGCTGCGGCCGCCTCGGCGGCGGCCAGTGTCAGTGCCTCGGACCTCTGGCCGAAGGTGTTGAAATCCTGCCAGATCGCGGGCAGGGCCTCGGATTTCGGATCGTGCTCTTCGGCCATGAACAGTGTTGGAACGCTGGCCGCATGGGCGGCAATGGCGGCGGCGGCGGCTCGGGCCTCATCTGCATCGAACGCGGCCTCGCCCTTGGCCATGGCACCCAGGATCTTGGTATTGTCGGCGATCTGCATCATCGCGTGCATCCGCGCCTTGACCGCCGGGTTGCTGACGCCGCCATGGGCCAGCGCCGCGCTTGCGGCAAACAGGGCGAGAAAAAGAGGGATGGGGCGCAACGGCATGAGGCTTCTCCTGTTCACGGGTCGCGGCAGGATAAGCAGAGGGGGCAACAGGTCAAGACGCAGAGGTCGTCGTGGCGGTCGCGAAGCCGTGAGTGATCCGGCCAGACAGATCAACGCCGACGTGACGCTCAGCGTTTGGTCGAGGCGCGTTTCAGAAGGTCGATCGCATCGGGCCGGTCGAGCAGCGCCTTGGCAACATCCATCCCGTGTCCTTCGCCACTTGCATGCTGGTCCAGGAGCGGGCTGACCTGCTCCAGCATCTCTTGCGGCAAGGCGGGGCGGGTGCGCGGGTCGAGCAGCATGGTTTCGGCCGCGATCCCCTCGGCATAGATGATGTGATGGCGGTCGAACAGCAGCTGGAAATAGTCGACGAAACCGCCCTCTTGCACGAACACGGTATCGCCGTTGACCAGATGCCGCGCCTTGACCAGCAGTTCCGGTCTGCCGACGCCGATCTCGTCGCGGCGCTGATAGACAAAGAGCCGGTGATCGGGGCTGACCACGAGGTCGTTCTCGTTGTTGAGCGTGCCGGCGCGGATCACGATGGGGGCGAACTCGCCCATTGCCCGGACCGTGGTCTGCCCGATCCAGCGCACCTCTCGCACGCCGTCGTCACGGGTCAGCACCCGGTCGCCGACCTTCAGGTCCTCGATGCGGACCTGTGCGCCTGACCCCAGCGTGATATGGGTGCCGCGGGTGAAGGAGACACAGGCGACCTGGGCGAATTTCTGGCCGGCGCGGTCGCGGTCAACGCCCACCAGCGTATAGTCGGTCTTGGGCAGCAGAGGTGCCAGCGGCAACAGGTAGAGCTCGGCGATATGGCCGGTCGTGTCGAGTTCGACCAATAGGATGGCGTCGGTGGTATGGCCGTCGGGACTCATCAGGCTCAGCGCGCAATCCAGGTGCAGCGCGGCGCCCGGCTGCCCGGTCTCGGTGTCCCCGGCGATCCGGAACCCACCGTCATCCATCGCCTCGATCCCCAGCCGCCAGGTGCGGGCATCCATCGCCATGCCATAGACATCGTCCAGCATCAGCTCGTCCATCGGGGCAACCGCATCGCCCAGATTGGCGCCATTGGTCACCGAGAAATCCTCGGCCAGATAGACGGGAACGGATTGGATCGGGGCGTATCGGGTCACGAAGATGGTCCGGATGTTGGTTAACAGGGTACCGGTTGCAAGAAAGTCTAGCACCCGGTTGGGCGCTTCGACAGTGTATGCACCAAAAATATGGCGCGGATCCGCCGCTCGGGTGGTGAAGTGCGGGCAAATGATGTTAGCTCCGATCAACAGGGCATGAGGGGAGAACGCGATATGGATTTGGGGATTTCCGGCAAGCGGGCGCTGGTCTGCGCCTCGTCCAAGGGGCTGGGGCTGGGCTGTGCCCAGGCGCTGGCGGCGGCGGGCGTCGATCTGGTGATGAACGCGCGCGGCGCCGAGGCGCTGGAGGCGGCAGCCGAGGCGATTCGCGGCGCGCATGGGGTGACTGTGACCACCGTCGCCTGCGACGTCACCTCCGAGGCGGGTCAGGCGCAGGTGATCGAGGCGGCCCAGGGGGTGGACATCCTCGTCACCAACGCAGGCGGCCCGCCGCCGGGCCTCTGGTCGGATTGGGACCGCGACGATTTCATCCGCGCGCTCGACGCCAACATGCTGACCCCCATCGCCTTCATGAAGGCGCTGTTGCCCGGCATGATCGACAAGGGCTGGGGCCGGGTGGTCAACATCACCTCGCAATCGGTGCGTGCGCCGATCCCGGCGCTGGGCCTATCCAACGCCGCCCGCACCGGGCTGACCGGCTATGTCGCGGGTACCTCGCGGCAGGTCGCGCCCTTTGGCGTGACGATCAACAACCTGCTGCCCGGCATCCATGCCACCGACCGCGCCAATGCGCTGGATGGCCCGGTGGCGCAGCAAAAAGGCATCTCGCTCGACGAGGCGCGCGCCAAGCGCGCCGCCACGATTCCCGCGCGCCGCTACGGTACGCCCGAGGAATTCGGCGCCACCTGCGCTTTTCTCTGCTCGCAGCATGCGGGCTTCATCGTCGGCCAGAACCTGCTGCACGACGGCGGCGGCACCAACCTGACGATGTAGGGCATGGCGCAGGGGTTTTCGCTCAAGGATCAGCTGTTCAACGCGGACAAGGTGGCCTATCTCGCCGGGCTGTTCGACGGTCCCGGCTTTGACGCATCCGGGTTTCAGGCGCGGGTGATGGCGCGACTGCCCGAGCTGGAGTTGAAGGCGCGGATCGACTGGATTGCGGCCTGCCTGGCCGAGACGGTGCCGGGCGAATTGCCCGAGGTGGCGCCGGTGATCCTGCGGGCACTGCCGCCGCCGCTGGATTCGACGCGGTCGGATGATGATTTCGGCGATTTCATCTTTGCCCCGCTGGGGGAGTGGGTGGCGGCTGTGGGGATAGAGCATCCCGACCTGGCGCTCGACCTGCTGGCGGAACTGACACAGCGGTTTTCGATGGAATGGGCGATCCGCCCGTTCCTGAACCGCTGGCCCGATCAGGTGCTGGCACGGATGGTGGAGTGGTGCGCGCATGACAGCTATCATGTCCGCCGACTGGTCAGCGAGGGCACCCGCCCACGACTTCCCTGGGGGTTGGGCGTATCGCTGGAACTGGAGGCCGCGTTACCGTTGCTTGACCGGTTGCACGGCGATCCCGCCCGCTATGTCACCCGCTCGGTGGCCAATCACCTCAACGATATCTCCAAGAAGGCCCCCGATCTGGTGCTGACCCGGCTTGGCGGCTGGCGCGAAGCGGGGCGGCAACGGCCCGAGGAACTCAACTGGATGACCGGCCACGCGCTGCGCGGCCTGGTCAAGGCAGGGCATCCGGGCGCCATGGCAGCGCTGGGCTATGATCCCGATGTGGCGCTTGAGGTGGCGCTGAACCTGCCCGCCGAGGCCCGGATCGACGACGCGGTCGAGATCGGCGTGACCCTGAGCGGCGCGAGGGATGTGCCGGTGCTGGTCGACTATATCGTGCATTTCCAGCGCCCTGGCGGCAAAATCTCGGCCAAGGTACACAAATTGAAACAAGGCAGGTTGAGCGGCGGGCGACTACAGCTGTCCAAGCGTCACAAGCTGAAGGGAGACGCCAGCACCTTTACCTTGGTACCCGGCCCGCATCGGGTCGAGGTGCAGGTCAATGGGCGGGTGCGCGCCGCCGGAAGCTTTGACCTGCTTGGATGAGCGGGGATGGGGGCGCTGCCCCCGTCCTGCGGACTCCCCCGGAGTATTTTCGGCGAAATGAAGGGCGATCACGCTTGGTTCAGAGAGGGTGGGGCGCCGTTGTCTATGGTTGCGGCGCGGGTTAGGTCAGGGACGGATGGACAGGAGGGTGTGACATGACTCATGAAGCGGTGCAGAGGTATTATGGAGAGGTGCTGCAAAGCAGCGCCGACTTGCAGACCAATGCCTGTTGTACCCCTGACGCGGTACCGGCGCATCTGAAGCGGGTGTTGGGCAAGCTGCATGACGAGGTGATGGCGCGCTATTACGGTTGCGGGCTGATCGCACCGCTGGCGCTGGAGGGCGCGCGCATCCTCGATCTGGGCTGTGGTGCCGGGCGCGATGTCTATGCGCTGTCGGCGCTGGTGGGCGAAAGCGGCGCGGTGGTCGGCGTCGACATGACGCCCGCGCAGCTAGAGGTGGCACGGGCGCACCGCGCCTATCACGCCGAGGTATTCGGCCATGCCGCCCCCAATACAGAGTTTCACCAGGGCTACATCGAAAAGCTGGACGAACTCCCGTTGGAGCCCGGCTCGTTCGACATCATCGTGTCGAATTGCGTGTTGAACCTGGCCACCGACAAGGCGGCGGTGCTGCGTGGCGCGCAACGGCTGTTGAAACCGGGGGGCGAGATGTATTTCTCGGATGTCTACGCCGACCGGCGGATTCCCGAGGCGCTGGCGCGCGACGAGGTGCTTTATGGCGAATGCCTGTCGGGGGCGCTCTACTGGAACGATTTCCTGAGCTTGGCGCGCGGCGCGGGATTTGGCGATCCGCGCATGGTCGAAAGCCGGTTACTGACCATCGAGAACCCAGAGCTGGAACGCCGTGTCGGCCCGATCCGTTTCCTGTCGGCGACCTATCGGCTGTTCAACCTTGCAGGGCTAGAGCCCGATTGCGAGGATTACGGACAGGCGGTCATCTACAAAGGCACAGTGCCGCATGCGCCGCATGAATTCGTGCTGGATGACCATCATGTCATCGAGGCTGGCAAGGTGTTTCCGGTCTGCGGCAATACCTGGCGGATGCTGGCCGAGACGCGGTTT
Source organism: Ruegeria sp. YKSD163 (assembly GCF_059612905.1). Classification (NCBI taxonomy): domain Bacteria; kingdom Pseudomonadati; phylum Pseudomonadota; class Alphaproteobacteria; order Rhodobacterales; family Roseobacteraceae; genus Ruegeria; species Ruegeria sp. YKSD163. The sequence goes on along the minus strand of NZ_JBXWRM010000014.1, from coordinate 42,097 downwards.
GCGCCGCATTTCCAGTTCATTGGCGATTTCTCGACCCACTACGGCATCTTTGCCGGATGCGGTGGCGCGTCGCCGTTCAACGGGCTTTCACCCGTGACGCCTGCCGCATCCGGGGGCTGCTGCTGACGCGTCCCGCCTTGCGCAGCGGGGGCGGGGTTGTTATCCCCGGACCAACTCCCGACCAAAAGGCTTGGGATAGGCAGCGAGGCCCGGCAGGTGAACGCAGGACAGACCCCTCCGAGATTGGAGATCCGCAATCTGGTGCGCGTCTTTGACGGGCGCCGGGTCGTTGATGACGTGTCGCTGCACATTCGCGCGGGGCAGGTGACCTGTCTGCTGGGGCCCTCGGGTTGCGGCAAGTCCACCACCCTGCGGATGATCGCCGGCGTCGAGATGCAGGACAGCGGCGAGATCTACGTGGACGGCAAGCTGATCTGCGACACCGTGTTCCGTGTTCCGCCAGAGCGGCGCGCGATCGGGCTGATGTTCCAGGATTTCGCGCTGTTTCCCCATCTGAGCGTGGCGGGTAACGTCGCTTTTGGCCTGAAAGGCAGCCGCGAAGAGAAGCGCGCCCGGGTCGAGGAACTACTGGCGCGGGTATCGCTGAGCGGTCATATCGACAGCTTTCCGCATCAGCTGTCGGGTGGCGAACAGCAACGGGTGGCGCTGGCGCGCGCGCTGGCGCCGCGGCCACGCATCATGTTGATGGACGAGCCGTTCTCGGGGCTCGATAACCGGCTGCGCGACGGCATCCGCGACGACACGCTGGCGCTGCTCAAGGAAGAGGATGCGGCGGTGCTGCTGGTCACGCATGAGCCGGAAGAGGCGATGCGCATGGCTGACGAGATCGCGCTGATGCGTGGTGGTCGGATCGTCCAGCAGGGCGCGCCATATAACGTCTATACCCGGCCCGCGGACCGGGCGGCGGTTGCCTTCTTCAGCGATATCAACGTTCTGCGGGCAACTGTCACCGGCGCGCTGGCGCAGACGCCTTTTGGCCAGTTCCTGGCACCGGGCATCCCGGACCGCACCGAGGTCGATATCGTGTTCCGGCCGCAGCATGTGAAGCTGGATTTCGACCGGGGTGGCAAGGGGCCGTTGCCGACGCCCAGCGACGGCGTCGCCGCGCGCGGGGTGGTCGAACGGGCGCGGTTTCTAGGCAGCGAGAGCCTTGTGGAGTTTCGCATGGACTTCGATGGCTCTCTGTTGAAGGCTACAGTGCCCAATGTATTCATCCCGGAAACAGGGCGGGTCATGTGGCTGACCATCCGGCGTGATCGTTGTTTCGTGTTTCCGGCGGATCTCAAGCGCTGAGCGCGTGCCCAGAGCGGTGGCAAAAAATGTCCCATTTTTTGTCCCAGAATTTCGGCGAAATTCTGGGCGTTTGCCGCGCGCTGAACGTGTTTCCTCGTTAGGGGTGTTCATAGCAGGCAGGGCACAGGTGCCGCAGGCGTGCAACAGTCCGTCGGCGCGCGCTTGCCGCGCGGTGGAGGGGCGTCTATCAAGGGCCAAACAGGGCGGGGCGACATGCGCATACTTATCACCAATGACGACGGGATCAACGCGCCGGGGCTGGCGGCGCTGGAGCAGGTGGCCGAGGAACTGGCGGGGCCAGGGGGCGAGGTCTGGATCGTTGCGCCTGCGTTCGAGCAATCCGGTGTCGGCCATTGCATCAGCTATACCCATCCGATGCTCATCGCGCGCCTGGGCGAGCGCCGCTTTGCCGCCGAAGGCTCTCCCGCTGACTGTGTTCTGGCGGGTCTGCATGACGTGATGAAAGAGGCGTTGCCCGATCTGGTCCTGTCCGGTGTGAACCGGGGCAACAATGCCGCCGAGAACGCGCTTTATTCCGGTACCCTGGGGGGCGCGATGGAGGCCGCATTGCAGGGCTTGCCCGCTATCGCGCTTTCGCAATTCTTCGGTCCGCGCAACTATGGCCGCACCGATCCTTTCGAGATTGCCCGAAGCCATGGGGCGCAGGTGATCCGGCGTATCCTCGACACCTGGCCTGACGAACGGCCAGATTACCGGCTATTCTACAACGTCAATTTCCCCCCAGTCCCCGCCGCCGAGGTCAAGGGAATCCGTGCGGTGCGCCAGGGCTTTCGCGAGGGTACGCGGTTTTCCGCCGAGCCGCATCTGTCGCCCGCGGGCAAACGGTTCCTTTGGATCAAGGGCGGCGACCAGCAGCAGCGCACCGCGCCGGGCACCGATGCGGCGGCCAATCTTGACGGTTATGTCTCGGTCACACCGATGCGCGCGGACCTGACCGCGGACGATGCGCTGGAGGCCTTGCAGGCGACCCTATGAGCGGACCCGATCCCGAAACCAAGATGCAGTTCCTGTTCGCGCTCCGCTCCAAGGGGGTGACGGACAAACGGGTGCTGGCGGCGATGGAAGAGGTGGATCGCGGCCTGTTCGTGCGCGGCCTGTTTTCCGAGCGCGCTTATGAGGATATGCCTCTGCCGATCGCCTGCGGCCAGACCATCAGTCAGCCCTCTGTGGTGGGGCTGATGACCCAGGCGCTGGAGGTCTCGCCGCGCGACAAGGTGCTCGAGGTCGGGACCGGTTCCGGCTATCAGGCTGCGATCCTGGCGAAACTGGCACGGCGGGTCTACACGGTGGATCGTCACGCCCGGTTGGTGCGCGCGGCGCAACTGGTGTTCCAGCAGTTGCAGCTGGTCAATATCACCACCATGACCGCAGACGGATCCTTTGGTCTGCCCGATCAGGCACCATTCGACCGCATCATTGTCACCGCCGCTGCCGAGGATGCGCCCGGCCCGCTCTTGGCGCAGCTCAAGATCGGGGGTATCATGGTTCTGCCCGTGGGGCAGTCGGATACGGTTCAAACACTGATCCGGGTGCGCCGCACCGAACAGGGCTTTGACTATGAGGAATTGCGCCCGGTCCGGTTCGTGCCTCTGCTCGAAGGGCTGGGCAAGGATGGGTGACGGGGATATCCCGCGCCAATAGAGATTGAACGACGCAAACCCCCGGACCACATGGGGGGCGGCATTGAGGATTGTATGATGAGCGCTTTGTTCCGGACTCTGTCACGCCCGATGATGGGCCTTTCCGCGTTGGCCCTGGTGGCCGCCTGCGAGGCGCCGCTGGATTATGATCTGCGCGGGCAGATCGGGGCGTTCAACACGACTGAAGCCGCCCAGACCGCCCGCACCGCCGCGCGGCCGAAACCGGATGGGCGCGGGGTGATCTCCTATCCCAATTACCAGGTGGCGGTGGCCAAGCGCGGCGACACGGTGGCGAGTCTTTCGGATCGTGTCGGCCTGCCGGTGGGCGAGGTGGCGCGGTTCAACGGGCTGGAGCCGACCGACGGACTGCGCGAGGACGAGGTGCTGGCGCTGCCGCGCCGTGTCGCGGAACCGTCTGGCCAGGGCAACAATGTCGATATCGCCAGCCTTGCCGGCAGCGCCATCGACCAGGCCCCCGATACGACCCCGGTCCAGACCACCGCGCTTGAACCGGCCAAGCCCGCGGCCCAGCCCGTGCCGAAACCGGCAGCACCCGAGCCTGTGCGCCACAAGGTCGAGCGTGGCGAGACCGCCTATACGATCTCGCGCCTCTATCAGGTGCCGGTCAAGGCGTTGGGCGAATGGAACGGGTTGGGTCCGGATTTCGCGATCCGCGAGGGCCAGTATCTGCTGATCCCGGTCAAGGATCAGCCAGCCCCGAAATCCAGCGCCAAACAGGCCGCGGCCGCCACCACGACCGCGGCGGTCAGCGCGCCGGGGGCCGGGTCGGCCACGCCCACGCCTCCCAGCGCAACCAAGCCGCTGCCCGAGGAAAAGGTGCCCGCCGCCAAGCCGGCGGAACCCGATGTGTCGGTCGGTCAGCCCACCGCCAGCAGCAATGCGCGCCTGGGATTCCCGGTCAAGGGCAAGATCGTGCGCCCCTATTCCAAGGGCAAGAATGACGGGATCGACATCGCCGGCGCGCCTGGCAGTGCGGTCAGCGCCGCCGAGAGCGGCACCGTCGCCGCGATCACGGCCGATGCCGACCAGGTACCGATCGTGGTGATCCGCCATGCCGACAACCTGCTGACGGTCTACGCCAATGTGGACGGGATCGAAGTCAACAAGGGCGATACCGTGAAACGCGGGCAAAAGATCGCCCGCTTGCGCGACGGCGAGAACGCCTATGTGCATTTCGAGGTGCGCAAGGGCTTCGACAGTTTCGATCCGGAACCTTATCTGAAATGACGGTTACGGGCCCTGCGGCCCGTGCCTCCGGCGGGAGTATTTTCAACCAGAAAGAAGCGGCAGGGAGTCCCGCCCCTTCATTTCGCTGAAAATACTCCGGGGGAGTCCGCAGGACGGGGGCAGCGCCCCCTGACGCGCTCAGGGCTGGTAGTCGGCCAGGGTCTTGCCCGGTTCGTCGCGGAAGAGTTCGGGCAGGGGGCTGAGCGTTTCGATCAGGTCGATGCGGAACACGCGGAACCCCGCGCGCAGCTCACACCAGGCGGTGAGCGTCCAGACCCGGCCCCAATACTCCATATGCAGCGGGCGTATGGTGCGCTCTGTAAGCTCCCCGTCGATCCGACGATAGATCAGCCGCAGCTTCTGGCGGGCCTTGATCGCGGCGCGGATCGGCGCCATATGCGCCAGCCCGCGGGCGGCATCGGCAAAAGGGTAGACCGCGAATTTCCAGGCATCGGCCTCGGCCACGGTCTGGGTGGGCAGCACCGCGTCGATCTTTTCCGCCAGGCGCTGGGCGGCGGCCTTCAGATCGGGATCGGCGGCCTCGGCCACGATGGCCATGCCGAGATTGAGCGCCTCCAGCTCCTCGGGCGTCAGGTTCAGCGGCGGCAGGGTGATCTGTTCGCGCACCAAATAACCAACGCCGCGTTCGCCCTCCACCGGCACGCCCGAGGCAACCAGCGTGTCCATGTCGCGATAGATGGTGCGGACCGAGACCTCGAGCCGATCGGCGATGTCGCGCGCGCGGTGCAGCTTCCCGTCGCGCAGGATCTGGATGATGTCGAACAGGCGGTCGGTGCGGCGCATGGCCTACCCTTCGCGCGGGCGGGGGGCGGTGGTCAAGGCGCAAACGAGCGCCCTGACCGAGGCGTCTACATCTGCCAGAGCACTGTTTCGTGCCGCATGGACACACTCTCTGGCGCGATTGCCACCATGAGCGCGGCGGCATAATCGGCGCTTTCAAACGCCTTGGCCGCGGCTGCGGCAGCCGCTGCATCGGACCAGACGACATAGTCGGTCCAGCGGCCATCGGCGCCCAGACTGAGCCTGCGATGCTGAAAGCCCGGCAGCCCGCGCACAAAGCGTTCGGTCTCCTGGCTCAGGGTGACGAATTCGGCCTCGGTCACTCCGGGCGCCAGTGCGAAGGTGACGATTTCCGCGGTTTGTTTCATGGTCTGCTTTCCTTGTGTCCATGTTGCGATAGGCTGGGTCTATTCCCCTGCAACTGACATAAACCTGTCAGTTGAGTGTCGCCGTCCCGGCGCTTTGTCGTTTTTTCGGGTTTTCCGTGGCCTGCTGGACCCTGTCCAGCTTTGCCGCGCGAGATCAGAAGAGTAGACCGGGGCAGAGACATTTGCGCGGGCCGGCAGGCCCCAACGAGATCAAGGAGAGATCACATGTTCAACAATATCGGTCTTCCCGGCCTTCTGCTTATCGCTGTTGTGGTGCTGGTCCTGTTCGGACGCGGCAAAATCAGCTCGCTCATGGGCGAGGTCGGCAAGGGCATCACCGCCTTCAAGAAGGGCGTCAGCGACGGCAGCAAGGAGTTGGAGGACGACGCAGCCCAGGTGGCCAAGGACGTCACCCCCGAGGCCGACAAGGACAAGGCATAACCGCGCATGTTCGATCTGGGCTGGAGCGAGCTTCTGGTGATCGGCGTCGTGGCGCTGATCGTCGTGGGGCCAAAGGACCTGCCGGTATTGTTCCGCAATATCGGGCGCTGGGTCGGCAAGGCCCGCGGGCTGGCACGTGAATTCAGCCGGGCCATGAACGATGCCGCCGACGAGGCGGGGGTCAAGGATATCTCCAAGGGGCTGAAGGCGGCGACCAACCCTGTCAGCACCGCGATGGACGGGGTGCGCAAGGCGGCCACCGATTTCAAGACCGATCTGGACCCCACCAAATACGACCCTGACAGCGAAACCGGCAAGCTGGCGACGGAGCGGGCCGAGCAGGCAAAGAAGATACAGGCCGCCACCGCGCGCGTCGCTGCCGAGCGGCGCCTGCGCGAGGCCACGGCCGAGCTTGAAAAGGCGCAAGAGGCCGAGGCGGCGTTGAAACCCGGACCCGAGACATGAGCAAGACAGACGAGATCGACGATTCCTCAGCCCCGCTGATCGAGCATCTGGCCGAATTGCGCACCCGGCTGATCCGGGCGGTTCTGGCCTTTATCGTGGGGATCGTGCTGGCCTTTACGGTGGCCGAGCCGATCCTGCAGTTCCTCTTGGCGCCGATCGAGGCAACGCTGCGCGACTTGGGCGATCCGTCGCCCACGCTGCAATATACCTCGCCGCAGGAATATCTGTTCACGCTGTTCCGCATTTCGATGGTGTTCGGCTTTGCGCTGTCCTTTCCTGTGATCGGCTATCAGCTGTGGCGCTTTGTGGCGCCGGGGCTGTACCGGTCCGAAAAGGGTGCGTTCCTGCCGTTTCTGATCGCCTCGCCCTTCATGTTCCTGCTGGGGGCGTCGTTTGCGCAATTCGTGGTCACGCCGCTGGCGATGCAGTTCTTTCTGGGCTTTGCCGATGTCAGTTCGATCTTTGCCAACCTGCTGACGGGGGGCGGCGGCACGGTGCCCTCGGATGTGGCGGTGGTTCCTGAAACCTCCGAAGGGGTCAAGATTACCTTCTTCGGTAAGGTCAACGAATCGCTCGATATCACGCTGAAATTCATCATGGCCTTTGGCCTGTGCTTTCAGTTGCCCGTTCTGTTGACGCTGATGGGCAAGGCCGGACTGGTCAGTGCCGAGGGGCTGGGCAGCGTGCGCAAATACGCCATGGTGGCGATCCTGACCCTGGCCGCGCTGGTAACCCCGCCCGATGTGGTCACCCAGATCATCCTGTTCACCGTGGTCTATGGGCTTTACGAGATTTCGATCTTCCTTGTGGCGCGGGTGGAGAAGAAACGCGAGGCGCAGTTGCGGGCCGATGGCTATTACGACGACGAAGAGGCGCTCGACGATCCGTTGATGGCCGAGTTCGACCAGGACGCGCGCGAAGAGGATGCGCGCAAGTAGGTCTCTCACTTTACCGAGACCGTGAAAACCGATGAAAAGGCGCGCTTGTGACGGCGCGCCTTTTCAGTTCCCAACCGGCGCGGTCGCGCCATCCGGATGCTGGGGCGCTGGCAGTTTTCCTGTCAACCACCAGGTCTCGACCAACCCCACACCGTCGATATTCACCCGTCCGCGCGGTTCGAACCCGTAACTGTCTGCCAGCATGTCCCGCACTGGCCCGGTGGCCTTTATGCGCCCTGGCTCTCCATGGCTTTCCATTCGGCTGGCGATATTCACCGTTTCGCCCCAGACGTCATAGAACAGCTTTTGATGGCCAATCACGCCCGCGACAGCCGGACCTGCTTGCAGGCCGATGCGGATATCGGTCCCGTCGGCAAAGGAACGGGCGACCTCAAGCATGTCGAGCGCCATGCCGGCAACCCGGTGAGCAGGGTCGTCACAAGCGACCGGCAGGCCGGCGGCCACCATGTAGGAATCGCCGATGGTTTTGATCTTTTCCAACCCGTGTCGCTCGGCCAGGCTGTCGAATTCCGAGAAGATACCATTGAGAAAGTTGACGATCAGCTCTGGTGTCATCCGGGCCGCGCGTGGAGTGAAGGCGACAAGATCGGCGAGGGATCGCCACCAGCGGCAGTTTGTCGGCGATCGTCGTGTCGGGATCCTGTTTCAGCCGCGCGGCGATCTGCGCCGGAAGCAGATTGCCCAGCAGCCTTTCCGAACGCGCGTGCTCGGTCGCCAGTTCGGCCCGTTGCGCCTCGACCTTGGCATAAAGGTCGCCCAGACGTTCGCTGGTGGCATTCACGTTATGGGCCAGTTCTTCCAGTTCGTCGCGATTGGCAACCGTGACCCGGGTCTCGAAATTTCCGCCTGCTATGGCCCGCAGCGTGCCGCCGATCCGCCGGATAGGCCAGACCAGCGAGCCTGAGATCGCATAGCCAAGCAGGACGGCGGCTCCGATCACGGCCAGGGCCGAGGCAATGACCATTTCGCGTGAGGATTCATAGGCAAGCGCCGTGGTTCGTGCGGTTTCGGCCATTTCCGCCTCGATCTCCTGCAACTTGGAATAGGCGCCCCGTTGCATGCGCAGCGCGATGGGCATGAACTCTTGCCGGGCAACTTCGCCCGCGGCCTTGTAATCCCTGTCTTCTCGCAATGCGCCCGCGCGCCGGGCGATTGCTTGCAAGCGCTTTGCATCTGCACGCAGGTCTGAAACCTCCCGATTGTCGGGCATCCCCGACCGCCCGAATGTGCGAAGCCCCTGACCCGTGTGAAGCACGAGATTGTTGGTCCCCTCGATGAGCAGAAAAGAGGTGTTGAGAAAGAAACCGCTCGCCCTTTGACGCTGCACGTCGTTGGGGTCGATGGCCATTGCCGTGGCCAGGGTAACCAGATCGCTCAGATAGACATGCTGATCGTTGAAAAAGGCGATGCGGTCCTGATCGTATAACAGCTTCTCCGTTCGGGCATTGGCCTGTCGTAGCGTCTCAAGCCCGACCCCTGCCAATCCGGCCAGCAGCAATGTTACCCCCAGAAACGCCGCCAGCAGCTTTGACCGGATCGAGAGGGATAGGCCGGCGATTGCCCGCACAAGGAAGTTTGGCCGGGCGCCCGTCTTGTCCGGGTCGTGATGCGGCGATTGCGGCGAATCCCTTCCCCCAGACGGTCATGACCGATCTAGCTAAGCACAGGTGGCGGATCCAGACAAACCTCGTGCGCCTGTGCCCCGGCAGGTCTGGGTGGCGCTTCGTCCTTTGTCAGAACCTGCGAACCGGGCGATCAGGCTCTTGCCGCGCGGTCGTGAACATGGTTTCTGTGCCGGACCGCAGGGAGGAGAGACATGGACACCGACGCGCTCAACCGCATTGCCGAAGCCCTCGAACGGATGGCGCCGGCGCCCTTGCGCGCGCCCGATTTCACTTGCGCGACCGCCTTTGTCTGGCATGTCTCCCCTGACCGGCTGGAGCCGGTGGCCCAAGTCAATCGGGTCGATCTCGACCTGTTGGTGGGTATCAACCGCTCGCGCGATACGCTGCTCGACAACACCCGTCGGTTTGCCTCTGGCCACGGCGCCAACAATGCCCTGCTCTGGGGCGCCCGTGGCATGGGAAAATCCAGTCTGGTCAAGGCGGTGCATGGCAGTCTTCAATCTGATTTCCCAGAGCTGAAACTGGTCGAACTGCAACGCGAGGACCTGCCTTCGGTCGCGCGCCTGCTCAACCACCTGCGGGCCGCGCCGCAACGTTTCATCCTGTTCTGCGACGATCTCAGCTTCAGCCATGATGACCAGCATTACAAATCGCTCAAGGCGGTTCTGGATGGCGGCATCGAGGGGCGGCCCGAAAACGTGGTCTTCTACGCCACTTCGAACCGGCGCCACCTGATGCCGCGCGACATGATCGAGAACGAGCGTTCCAGCGCCATCAACCCCTCCGAGGCGGTCGAGGAAAAGGTCTCTCTCAGCGATCGCTTCGGTCTCTGGCTGGGGTTCCATCCCTGCGATCAGGATGAATACCTGGCGATGATCGACCGGTACTGCGCCGCCTATGGGGTAAAGGTCGCTCCCGACACCCTGCGCGCCGAGGCGATCGAATGGCAGGCGACCCGCGGCGCCCGCTCGGGCCGGGTGGCGTGGCAGTTCTTCACCGATCTGGCGGGCCGTCAGGGCATCGCGCTGCGCTGATCCCTTTCATTCCGCCGCAAATACTCCCGCCGGAGGCGGACCCGTCCATAGGGCTCAGAGCAACGTCACGATTCGCGCTGCTTCGTCCGCACACGGGGTCAGCGCCGCGCGGTCCTCGCCTGGATGGAACCGGGCGCGCAGCGCGGTCGCCATCGGCGCCGGTTCTACAATGGTGACGCGCGGACCGGTGCGTTCGGTCTCTGCTGCCCAGCTTCGGGCCAGCGACATCTGCGCCGCCTTGCTGGCCCCATAAGCGCCATAGAACTTGGCACCGGCCTTGGGGTCATCAAAGAACACCGCCTGTCCGGCCTCGCCCAGCAGCGGTGCCACATAGGGGATCAGGACCGAGGTCGCGGTGGCGTTCACCGCAATTGATTTGGTCCAGTCCTTGGGATCGACGAAGATTGCCGGGCTCAGGGGCGCTGCATGTATAGCGGTGTGCAGCCACAGGTCGAGCCGCCCCCAACGGTCGTGAATACCGCGACAGAGCGTTGCCATGGCGGCCGGATCGGTGATGTCCATCGGCGCCAGCGTGGCGCTGCCACCGCAGGCCTTGATGCGGTCGTCCAGTTCTTCCAGCGCGCCCGAGGTGCGGGCGACGGCGATGATGTGATGGGTGGGCGCCAGCGCTTCGGCCAGGGCAGCGCCCAGCCCACGCGAGGCACCTGTGATCAGGGCCAGTTTGGTCTCTTGTGTCATGGCTGCGGTTTGACGGTGGCAGGCGGTCGCGTCAAGGGGGATCAGCCTCCGGCGATATCGACCCGACGGGTCCGGCCACCATGCCGCAACACAACGCCCTCGGCGTCGATGCCAAGCACCTCGCCCGCGCGCGTGCGGTCACCGGGCGCGACTTCCTCAACCTTGCCACCCGGCAGCCGCACCAGAGCGCGCAGATCACCCGAGGGGCCGAACACGCCCAGCACGGTCAGGGTGTTCGCGCGGATTTTCGCCGCCTGGGTGGCGGCCTCTTCGACGATTCCGTTTGCCATGATCTGTTCTGCCCGTTTGTTCGACAGCGCGCTCTATCAGGGGCGAGCCCTGAGCGAAAGCCACCAATCCACGTCCCGGCAGTATCCCGCCGGTGCGGTAGCCAAGAAAATTCGTCGAATTTTCTTGGGCGGTTGCGCCGGGCCTATTCGGCGGCTTTCAGTGCGAAGCCCTTTTCGATCATGTCCGAGGGCCGCACCGGGTATTCGCCCGAGAAACAGGCGTCGCAGTATTGCGGGCAGGCGCTGTCACGGCCATTTGTCTCACCCACGGCGCGATAAAGCCCGTCGAGGGAGATGAACTTCAGGCTGTCCACCCCCAGATGGGTGCGCATTTCGTCCTCGGTCATCGTGGCGGCCAGCAGTTTCTCGCGTTCGGGCGTGTCGACGCCATAGAAGCACGGCCAGGCGGTCGGCGGGCTGGCGATGCGGAAATGCACCTCCTTGGCGCCGGCATCCAGAATCATGTCCTTGATCTTGCGGCTGGTGGTTCCGCGCACCACCGAATCGTCGACCAGGATCACCCGCTTGCCGCGGATCAGCGCCCGGTTCACGTTCAGCTTCAGCCGCACGCCCATGTTGCGGATCTGCTCGGTGGGCTCGATGAAGGTGCGGCCCATATACTGGTTGCGGATGATCCCCATCGCATAGGGAATGCCGCTTTCCAGCGAGAAACCGATCGCCGCCGGGGTGCCGCTGTCGGGTACCGGACAGACCAGATCGGCCTCAACCGGGCTTTCCTTGGCCAGTTCGCGGCCGATCGCCTCTCGGGTTTCGTACACGCTGCGCCCGCCCAGGATCGAATCGGGGCGCGAGAAATAGACATGTTCGAAGATGCAGAACTTGGACGGCTGCGGGCGGAAGGGGAAATGGCTTTCGACACCGGTGTCGGTGATCACCACCATCTCGCCCGGTTCGATCTCGCGGATGAACTCGGCGCCGATGATATCCAGCGCGCAGGTTTCCGAGGACAGAACCCAGCCATCGCCGACCTTGCCCAGAACCAGCGGCCGCACGCCCAGCGGGTCGCGCACGCCGATGAGCTTGGTCCGGGTCATCGCCACGACCGAAAACGCGCCCTCGACCCGGCGCAGCGCGTCCTCCATCCGCTCGGGGATGGTGCGTTGCAGAGAGCGCGCCATCAGGTGGATGATGCATTCGCTGTCCGACGAGCTTTGAAAGATCGAGCCGCGCTCGATCAGTTCGCGGCGCAGGGCATTGGCATTGGTGATGTTGCCGTTATGGGCAATCGCTGCGCCGCCCATGGCAAACTCGCCGAAAAAGGGCTGCACATCGCGGATCTGGGTCTGACCCTTGGAACCGGCGGTGGAATAGCGCACATGGCCGATCCCCAGCGGGCCGGGCAGGGTTTCCATGACTGACTGCGAGGTGAAGTTGTCGCGGACATAGCCAAAGCGGCGGGCCGAGTTGAACCCCTGTTCGGGGTCATGGGTGACGATGCCGCCCGCCTCTTGTCCCCGGTGTTGCAGGGCATGCAGGCCAAGAGCCACGAAACTGGCGGCGTCCTGAACTCCGATCACCCCGAATATCCCGCATTCCTCGCGCAGCTTGTCGTCATCAAAGGGATGGGCGATGGGAAAACGAGGGGCGGGCATCTGGCGGCTATGCACGGCGGGCAGCTCCGATTCCGTTACGTGTCAGGCCCCACATACTGCCTCTGGCTCCGGGTGTCACGAAAGGATCATAAATTCTTTCGTGACACCCGGGGCCAGACTGCCCCGACAGGTGACGAACGGCTCAGGCCGCGAGGTCGGGCGCCAGATTGCCGCCGCTGCGCAGCATCAGCAGGGCGCGGGTCTGGCCGTAATCGAGACGCTGGAAATGACGGCCGGGGGCCTCGCCGGGCATCAGGATGCGGGCGCCGGTCTGGGCCCAGACCACTTCCTCTTCGGCAAAGCGCAGGGAATGGGCGGGCAGGGGGCGGGCGGGCAATCTGTGGATACCCTCGAACCCGGCCAGCGCGGCCACCGGGGCCAGTACCGTGGGCAGGCCGAACAGGCGGCGGCAATCGGGGCCGTTCAAGGCCAGAAAATGGCCCTCGGGCAGCAACAGGTCCGAGCAGGTGCCCAGCGTGCCGCCGGGAATGCGCCAGAGCGGCGCCAGCGCAGGGGTTACCGCATGGGCGGCAATCACCTGGCAAAAGCCGCCATCGATAGTCGCAACGCGCGTGCCGGGGCGGATTTCCTCGACCGGGCTCCAGCCGGCTTCGGTCTCCAGCATGGTGCCGGCGGGCAGGCCCGGGGCCGGTGGTGCCATGGTGGCGGTGACGGCGGTAAAGCGGGCAAAAGCGGTTTCATGAGAGAGAAGCATCGGTAGGTCCTCCTGTCATTGAGGTCTGTTCGGGACTGCTGCCAGAATGGGGTCCGAATTCCGCCGAATTTTCGACACGATTAAGGCTAAATCCGAGAACAGTTGCCCAGACCGGGACAGTCCTCTAGCGCGCGGCGGGATTCCCCCGCTCCCGAGAACGTGGGGTAAGGTCCCGTTAACCAAGAGAAAGCCCGCTCGGCAGGGCCGGGCGGGCGTAGGGACGTGATTCGCGCTATGGGCGAGCGGTTACTGGGCGCAGGTGCCGACCAGCCCTTCGTATTGCTGGGTGACCCAGCCAAGCGCGGCCTCGGGGTTCTGTTGCTCGATCTTGCCGGTCATCCGGGCAAAGACCTGGGCAGAGCGGCTCTCGTCGACGATGGTGAAATTCTGCCCGGTCATCACGGTGTCGTAGACAAAGAAGGCAATCGCCACCAGCAGCACGCCGCGCGCCACGCCAAAGATGAAGCCCAACCCTTGGTCCAGCCCGCCGAGAGCGGAACGCTGTACCAGCGACGAGAACAGCGGGGTGAAGAAGCTGACCACCACCAGCGCCAGAGCGAATACGGCGGCAAAGGCGGCAATCACCGACAATTCGCAACTGTCGGTCAGGAACTCGCCCACCACCGGCAATTCGCGGATAAGCGGCATCGCCTTGGGCGCAAACAGAAAGGCAAGTACCGCAGCCGCGATCCAGCCTGCGATGGCCATGGCCTCGCGCACGAAGCCGCGCGCATAGGCCAACAGCGCCGAAAGCACGATGATCAGGGCAACGACCCCGTCGATGATGGTGAAACCTTCCATGGCCCTCGCCTGTCCGTTCCTTGCTGCCCTTTGGGGGCGGTGTTATCCGGCTCCGAAGAACTCGCCGACAAAGCCGACCAGATCGGTGGGGCGGGTCATCGCCAGCCCCTCAAGGGTACCGGTCTTGCCGCCCGCCGGAGCGATGGCTGAGGTGAAACCAAGTTTTTGCGCTTCTTTCAACCTGTTTTCCGTCTGGCTTGCGGGTCGAAGCGCGCCCGAGAGGGAAATTTCGCCGAAAATCACCGTATCGCCGGGCAGCGCCCGGTCTTCGCGCGCGCTGAGAAGCGCGGCGGCCACCGCCAGATCGGCGGCCGGTTCCGAGATCTTCAGCCCGCCCGCCACGTTCAGATAGACATCGAGCCCGGCAAAGGGGATGCCGCAGCGCGCCTCGAGCACAGCGAGGATCATCGCCAGCCGCCCGCCATCCCAGCCCACCACGGTGCGGCGCGGCTGGCTGTGGGGCGAGGGGGCGACAAGGGCCTGCAACTCGACCAGCACGGGGCGGGTGCCTTCGATCCCGGCAAAGACCACGGAACCGGGGCTGGGGGCGCCGCGCTCGCTGAGGAACAGGGCCGAAGGGTTGGTGACCTCAGAGAGCCCGGCGCCGGTCATCTCGAAGACGCCGATCTCGTCGGCGGCGCCGAACCGGTTCTTGACGCTGCGCAGGATGCGGAACTGATGGCCGCGCTCACCCTCGAAATAGAGCACGGTGTCGACCATGTGTTCGACCACGCGGGGGCCCGCGATCTGGCCCTCCTTGGTGACATGGCCCACCATGATCACCGAGATGCCGGTGCGCTTGGCGAATGTGGTCAACTCATGGGCTGAGGCGCGCACCTGGGACACGCTGCCCGGTGCGCTGTCTACATTGTCGGCCCACATGGTCTGGATCGAATCGATGATGACTAGACCCGGTTTTTCGGCCTCGAGAGTGGTAAGGATGTCGCGCAGGTTGGTTTCGGCGGCCAGTTGCACAGGCGCATCCGCCAGCCCCAGTCGGCGCGCGCGCATGCGCACCTGGGCGCTGGCCTCTTCGCCCGAGACATAGAGGGTTTTCAATCCCTTGCGGGCAAAGGCGGCAACCGCCTGCAAAAGCAGGGTGGATTTGCCGATACCCGGATCGCCGCCCACCAGGATCGCCGAGGCGGGCACCAGCCCGCCGCCCAGTACCCGGTCCAGCTCGTCTATCCCCGACAGCGCGCGGGGCGGCGGGGTCTCTTCCGAGGCGAGATCGGTAAGCGTCACGGCCCGGCCCCGCTTGGCGCCGAGCGATGTCTTGGCCGGACCCACCGACAGGCCCGCATCCTGGGAGATGGTGTTCCATTCGCCGCAGCCTTCGCAGCGGCCCGACCATTTGGTGAAGGACGCTCCGCAGGCGGAGCAGGAGAAAGAGGGTTTTGCCATACGCGCTTAGTGCCCTGTCTTTGGCGACACCTCAAGAGCGGAGCGCTCCCGCCCCCCTCGGGCGCCCCTGGCGGGACGCCTGCGGGAGTTGGGCCGGGCGCCGCTGTCGCGGCGGTTTCTTGCGAGGCTCTGCCTCGCGCTCCGGGATATTTTGGGCAAGAGGAAGGGGTTATGGTGTTTGTTTTTGCTGGCGTTCGGTCAGCAGGCCCAGCGTGATGGACGCGAGGATGCAGGCGGTGAAGAGATAGAGGCCCCAGGCGACCTCGATGGTGGCATAGGAGATGCCCTTGGCCAGGGTGATGTAGAGCGCGATCAGGAAGATATCGGCCATGGCGAGCTTGCCCAGGATATGCAGCGCGGGTTGTGCCCGAGGATCGAGCAGGTTCCACTGGATCAGGGCGGTGCCTATGGTCTTGAGATAGGGCGCGAAAAGGGCGAATGCGGTGACGATCAGTGCCAGCGCCACATCCGAGGCCCAGAGGCTTTGCAGCCCGGTGATCACGCTGATCTCGGAAAGGCCGAAGATCGGCAGCAAACCCGCGCGCATCAGCGGTGCGAACCAGGCGATGGGATAGAGGATCAGCAGCGAGAGGGTGGCGAGGCGGAGGGGCAAGGGCGATTTGAGGCGGTGGTCCTGAAAATTCGTTGAATTTTCTGCTGGGCCGCTCACCGCACCGCCTCGATTGGCCCTTCCGCACGACCGTGGATGAACTGATCCAGATAGGGGTCGCCGCTATCGTCCATCTGCGCCACCGGGCCGGTCCATTGGATCACGCCGCCATGCAGCATCGCCACGTTGTCGGCAATCGCGCGCACGCTGGTCATGTCATGGGTGATGGTCATCGCGGTGGCGCCCATCTCGGTCACGATCTCTCGGATCAGCTCGTTGATCACGCCGGCCATGATCGGGTCGAGGCCCGTGGTGGGCTCGTCAAAGAAGATGATCTCGGGCTCGGCGGCGATGGCGCGCGCAAGGCCCACGCGTTTCTGCATGCCGCCGGAGAGTTCCGCCGGAAAGCGGTCGGCCACGTCGGGTTTCAGCCCGACACGGCGCAGTTTCTCGATGGCGATTTCTCGGGCTTCGGCCTGGGGACGCTTCAGCGAGCCGCGCAGCAGGCGAAAGGCCACGTTCTGCCAGACCGGCAGCGAGTCGAACAGCGCGCCGCCCTGGAACAGCATCCCGAACCGGGCCAGGAACGCATCGCGGTCGCTGGTATCGGCGGCATCTTTGCCATCGACATAGATCTTGCCGCTGTCGGGCTTGATCAGCCCCAGCACGCATTTCAGCGCCACCGACTTGCCGGTGCCCGAGCCGCCGATGATCACCATCGAGGTGCCGCGCGGTACATGCAGGTTCATCCCCTGCAACACGCGATTGGGGCCAAAGGCCTTGTGGACATTCTCCATCCGGATCATATCGAGAAGAACACCCCCGTGAGAACAAAGTTGGCCGCCAGGATCAGCACGGCGGCCGCCTCGACCGAGCCCTTGGTGGCGCGACCCACGCCTTGGGCGCCACGGCCCGAGTTCATGCCGTAATAGCAGCCCATGACCGCCGCGATGACGCCGAACACCGCCCCCTTGACCAGCGACGAGACAACGTCGCGGGTTTCCAGGAAATCGACGGTGTTTTGCAGATAGGCGGCGGCGTTGAAGCCCAGATTCTGCACCGCCACCGTATAGCCGCCCATGATGCCAATGATATCGCCGATGCCCACCAGCATCGGCACCGTGATCAGCGCCGCCAGAACCCGGGGCGCGGTCAGGTATTTCATCGGATGGGTCGACAGCGTTACCAGCGCGTCGATCTGCTCGGTCACCTTCATCGTGGCGATCTCGGCCGCGATCGAGGAGGTGACGCGCGCCGCGATCATCAGCCCCACCAGCACCGGCCCCAGTTCGCGTACCATGCCGATGGCGACGATCTGCGGCACCACGGCCTCGGCGTTGAAACGGGCGCCACCTGCATAGATCTGCAAGGCCAGCGCACCGCCAGTAAAGATGGCGGTCAGACCCACCACCGGCAGCGACAGCCAGCCGATATTCAGCAGCGCAACCGCCAGTTCGCGCGGGTAATAGGGCGGGCGCAGGATATGGCTGACCGCGTCGAGCGCAAACAGCGTCACCCGGCCAAAGCTGGCCAGAACCGACAGGACCAGCCGGCCCAGCCGCGCCAGGAGCGCAAGCGGGCTCATTCCGCGATGCTCTGCGGCAACAGGTCGGGGCGGCGCTGCAACTTGTCGCGGATCGATTCGACGGCGCGCTCGGCGCTGGCCGAGTGGCTGACATAGCTGCGGCGATACCGTCGGCCCATCGAAGTCAGGATTTCATAGCCGATGGTACCTGCGGCCTCGGCCAGATCATCAACGGTCTGAAGCCGGTTGAGCAGTTGCAGGCTGGCGGGTTCGTGTTCCAGTGCGCTGACATCGACAGTGATCAGATCCATCGAGATCCGGCCCACCAACGGGCAGGCGACCTTGCCAGCATAGAGCGTGATCCCGCGCCCCATGGCGCGATGCAGCCCGTCCGCGTAGCCCGCCGCCACAGTAGCGATGCGGCACGCGCGTGGAGCGGTCCAGCTGTTGCCATAGCCCACCGTCTCGCCCTCGGCCACGTCGCGCACCTGAATCACCGGCAGGTCGAGGGTGACGACCGCCTTGGCCTCGTCGAACGGTTCGCCCCCATAGAGGCCGACGCCGGGGCGGCAGAGGTCAAAGTGATAATCCGGCCCCAGCAGGATACCACCCGTGGCCGCCAGTGAGCGCGGAGCTTTAATTCCGCCTGTTATCTCTTTGAAAACGCGCAATTGCTCTCGGTTCATGTCATGGTCTGGATCATCGGCACAGGCCAGATGCGACATGATCAGAACCGGGTTCTGGCGCAGCGCGATCTCGCGCAGGTGTCTCCAGTCTTCAGGCTCCAGTCCCAGTCGGTTCATACCGGTGTCCAGCTGGATGCCAAAGCGGTGGCCCGGCAACTGCTCCACGTGGCGGAGCATCTGGTCGACCGAGTTGATCATCGGGGTCAGCCGGTTGGCGCGAAGAATGCCGGCGTCGCCTTCCATATGGCCCGAGAAGACACCGATCATCGGTTCGGGTCCGACCGCCTTGCGCACTGCGGCGCCTTCCTCGGCTGCGGCGACAAAGAACTTGCGGGCCCCGGCACGGGCCAGGCGGGCGGCGACACGGCCAGCCCCAAGGCCATAGCCATCGGCCTTGACCACGGCGGCGGTCTCGGTGGCGGTGCGGGTATCCAGCGCCTGCCAGTTGTCGGCAAGCGCGTCGAGGTCGATGGTCAGATGTGCGGTACTCATGCCCCGTTCATGCCATGGGGGGCGCGGGGGTCAAGGGGAATTGGCGTTCGCGCACGCGGGTTTGTGGGCGTCATAGGCGGCTTCAAGCTCGGATCTGAGGAAATCGCCAAAAAGCAGCGGCGGAAATTTCGGCGCGCCGGTTCCCGGAAGCGGTTCAATCACCGTATTCACATGCGGATCGTAGAAGAACGGGCAACTGAACCGTTCGTGTCCCGAACGGTTGATCACCCGGTGCGGGGTTGATTTGAGCCGTCCGTTCGACATCCGGTGCAGCATGTCACCCACATTGACCACCAGCGCGCCAGGGCGATGGGGCACGTCGACCCACTGGCCCGCCGGGGTGCGCACCTGAAGCCCGCCGACACTGTCCTGCGCCAGCAGGGTTAGGCAGCCGAAATCGGTATGAGGAGCAGAGCCATAGAGATCGTCCGGGCTGGCCGGGGGCTGCGGTGGGTAATGCAGCAGGCGCAGCCACAGGGTCGGGATCTCAAACGCGTTCATAATATTTGTGTCAGTAATGCCAGCGGCTTGTAGTGCGATTCTCATCAATCGGTTGCCTAGGGCACTCATCGCGGCGCTGTATTGTTCCAGCGTGTCGCGGAACCCGTCCAGATTGGGCCAGCGATTTGGGCCTGACAGATATTCGTCCGGATCTGCCACGGCGTCTTCTCGCATCATCATGAAACTGGCCGACTGGTTCGGCTTGGTCACGGTGGCGAGGGTCGAGTTCACGTCGGTCGAGCTGTTGATCGGAATATAGCCGCGATGGCTGCGGTCGACCGCGATGGCCATCTTCTGCTCAAGCGGCAGAGCATGAAACCGGCGGGATGCCTCGAACAGCGCCTCGATCAGATCAGGGTCGATGCCATGGTCGGTGACATAGCCAAAGCCGGTGGCGCCATAGGCGGCGCGGAACTCGGCGGCGATTTCGGCATCTGGGCGCTGGCCCAGCCGGATGACAGGGATTTCGGTGAATTCGGTCATGTCTTTCTCTCTTTGCTGGTCTGGGGAACGGGCGTGCGAGACCCGTCGCTAACCTGCAAACCGCTTGCGGCGGTGGCCGAAATGCCGGGCCAGGATCACCCGGAGTGGCAAGGGGGAAAGACGCGACATCATATGTCGATCAGTGACAAGCGGCCGGGTTGGCGTCAAGCCCCTTGCCAGCGCGCGGGCTTGGCGCTCAGATGTGGCGGATGGCCCTGCCTGACCCGATCACCGCCGGTGTGTTGTTTGCCGTGGCCCTGCTGGCCGGGGCGTTGAATGCCGTGGCGGGGGGCGCCACCTTCTTCACCTTTCCAGCCCTGATGGCGGTGGGCCTGCCGCCGATGGTCGCCAATGCCACCAATTTCGTGGCGCTGGTGCCCGGAAATCTGGCCGCGTTGCCTGCCTATCGGGCCGAACTGCGCGCCATCGGCCGTGCGCTCTGGCCGCTGATGGCGGTCTGCGGCGCGGGCGGAGTGCTGGGCGCGCTGTTGCTGGTGGGGCTGGGTGGCGGTCTCTTCGAGCGCCTGGTGCCCTGGCTTATGGCGAGCGCAACGGCGCTTTTCGCCTTTGCGCCGCGCTTGCGCCGTTGGCTGGCGACCCGATCGCTGGGACAGGGGACGGTCTGGGTGATGCTGTTTCTTTTTGCCGTCTATGGCGGCTATTTCGGCGCCGGTCTGGGCCAGATCATGCTCGCCGCGCTGATCCTTGCCGGATACGAGGATTTCCACCTGGCCAACGCGGTCAAGAATGCGGTCATCGGCTGGATCAGCGTGCTGGCGGTGGCGATCTACGGCCTCAGCGCCGCCGTTGCCTGGCCCGAGGCGCTGGTGATGATGGCAGGCGCCACGCTGGGCGGCTATGGCGGCGGCACGCTGGCCCGGCATATTCCCCAGACCCTGTTGCGGGGCGGGGTCATCGGCTTTGGTGTGGCCCTGACTGTGTTCTACGCGCTCCGCGGGTGAGAGTTCCACTCCGCGCCTATGACCCGAAGTACCTTGAGCGATGGTCTTTCTGGTCTGCCTTCGACAACGCCTCGAACATTCGGTCGTAGCACTGATCGTCAACAAAACAGCGCTCCAGCCTGTCCGCAGGCTCATCCCGCAGGTTGCCCTCGTCGTCATATATATCAGCGGTCTCGGCAAACATCTCCAAAGCCTTTCTCAGCTTGGCATTGGGTTGCTTATCCCCTCTCCATGATTGATCGAACTTCGGGCTGATGGTGTCCACGAAGGAGAGGAAGTTTGAGACTGCCTGTTCCGTTCTTCCAGCCATGCGAAAGACCTGGCATCCTTCGAAGAAGGCTCGTTCCGGGTGTTTCTTGAGAAACTCCAGAACCAGAGGTTCGTTGATTGTCTCGATAGCTTCGTCTTGCCGACCGGCCCGCGCCAGTTCGAAAGCCTCTCTCATTGCTGCAACCGCCACACGTTGACCCGGAGGAGCACTGGCAGCATCCCGGTCAGCAATAGCCGCCGCAGTGTTTCCCGCCAACATGTGCGCTTCGGACCGCAGGGACCGAAAATACCTGTTTTCGGGCTGTATCTCGATTGCCTGGTCAAGATAGCCAATGGCGGCCTTGTAATTGCCGTTTTCCTTCAATTCGATCTCGGCGAGTTGCATCAACAGGCCGCTTGCCTCTCTACGCTCAGACTTGGGGAGCTTTGCAAGCGCAGCCAGCAGGCTTTCTGTGGTATTCTCGTAGCTTGGGGTCGATTGCCAGCGATACAGCCACGACTTGCCTTCATGAGCCGAGGCCTTTTCCTTGCGGCTCGACCATGGGCTGGCAATGACGCGATCGCAGGCAGCCATATCCTTCTTGTGAACCGACCAGCAGGCTTCAAGATTTCTGGTGGCGCTTGCCAGCGTCCAGAAAACGATCGGGATCGCCACGCCAATCAGAAAGACCAAAAGGGCCGGCCTGTTCGAGATGCGGCCATCTTTGATGCGCGGGGGCAACAGGATCGTGTTTACGAAGAGGGGCAGGCCCGAAGTTGTCCAAATCAGTACAAAGTACCCACCAAAGACGTCACCCCAATCATGGCAAGCGCCGATGAGAAAACAGTAGAATGCCAAACTTGGCTCAAGAAAAACAAAAAAGGTCAAAGGATAGGACAACAGGGAGACCAGCACACGCTGCCAACTGCAGTTCCTTATGACGCGGAAGAAAGAGATGAGCGACACAATCAGCAACGGTATCCACCCGAAGCCGAAAAATATCTCGAACAAAGCAGTCATTCGCCGTTCCTTGCCTCCTCGACGAAAGCTAGGCCGCGACCAGGAATAGATGCTTTGACATGAATCAGTATTGGTCTGGCTGAACGCCTTTGGTCCAATCACCAAATTGGGCCACCGTCAGGGCGTTGGGTTCAGTCGCAGGTCCGTAGGGTGTGCAGAACTGCCCACCCCACAGCGGCCGACGCGCGACAGATCAGTATCCTTCGATCTCGCCGCCCTGCTGCCAGGGCTTTACCAGGTTGCCAAAGCGGGTGAACTGCGCCTCGAACGACAGCTCGACTGTGCCAATCGGGCCGTGGCGCTGCTTGCCAACGATCACCTCGGCCTTGCCATGCAGCCGCTCCATCGCGGTCTTCCACTCTTCCATCCGGTCCAGCTCGTGATCGCCGGGCTTTTCGCGTTCCTTATAGTATTCCTCGCGGAACACGAACATCACCACGTCGGCATCCTGCTCGATCGAGCCCGATTCCCGCAGGTCGCTGAGCTGCGGCCGCTTGTCGTCGCGGTTTTCCACCTGACGCGAAAGCTGGGACAGCGCGATGACCGGAATGTTCAGCTCCTTGGCGATGGCCTTCATCCCCATCGAGATCTCGGCGATCTCGTTCACCCGGTTCTCGGCCATGCCACGGCAAAGCTGGAGATAATCGATCACCAACAGGTCAAGCCCATGCGTCCGCTTCAGTCGCCGCGCCCGCGCCGCCAGTTGGCTGATCGGCAGAGCGGGGGTGTCGTCGATGAACAGCGGGCAGGCTTCCAGATCCTTGGCGGCGTTGACGAAGCGACGGAACTCGTCCTCGGTCATGTCACCCTGTCGGATCTTGTGGCTGGAGATTTCCGAGGCCTCGGCCAGAACCCGGCCCGCCAGCTGCTCGGCGCTCATTTCCAGGCTGAAGAAGCCCACGACACCGCCATCCACCGCGCCCTCGGTGCCGTCATGACGCTGGCCGCGCTTATAGGCCTTGGCCACGTTGAACGCGATATTGGTCGCCAGAGATGTCTTGCCCATCGAGGGACGCCCGGCCAGGATGATCAGGTCGGACGGGTGCAACCCGCCCAGCTGCTTGTCCAGATCGACCAGCCCGGTCGAGATGCCGGCCATGCCACCGCCGCGCTGATAGGCCTGGTTTGTAACATTGACCGCCTCGGTTACGGCCTTGAGAAAGCTCTTGAATCCGCTGTCGGTCTGGCCCTGCTCGGACAGCTTGTAAAGCTTCTGTTCGGCCTCGACGATCTGCTCCTTGGGCTCGCTCGCCACATCGACGCGCGCCGCCTTGTCCGAGATGTCGCGGCCCAGCCGGATCAGCTCGCGCCGGATCGCCAGGTCATAGATCATCTGCGCATAGTCGCGCACGGCAAAGGCGCTGATCGAGGCGCCGGCGAGATTGACCAGATAGGCGGCCCCGCCCAGCTCGGCCAGGCCCGCATCCTCGGCCATGAAGGATTTCAGCGTCACGGGCGAGGCCAGCGCGTTCTTGGCGATGCGGGCGGCGGCCACCTCCCAGATCCGGGCATGCACCGGATCATAGAAATGCTCGGACCCGATGATATTGGCGACCCGGTCATAAAGGTCGTTATTGGTCAGGATCGCGCCCAACAGCTGCTGCTCGGCCTCGACCGAATGCGGCATGGTGTCCGGGTTTTGGACTTCGGCAGTTGCCTGTCCGATTGTGGTGATCTCGTTCATGTCTGCTCTACCGCCTCTTGGGTCAGAGGTCATAGCCGAGCGTCGCGAGTCGGCCAAGTTGTATGTTTTCTGGGGATATGCTGTGCATATCTCCGCACCCCCGTATCTTGAAGGATCAGCAGGGGGTACGTCAATATCTGGTGGGGCGGCAGGGTCTTTCGGCCAAGAGCCGCCCGGGTGCCGTCGCGTCGGGCGTCAGCGCTTGTTGGCGGCCTGCCAGGCGCGCGGATCCTTCAGGAAGGCCTCGACCCCGCTCAGCGTGACCTCGTCAAAGGCCTTTTGCGCGCGGGCCTCGGCCAGCACGTCCCACCAGGTGCAGAGGTAATGCAGCGCAACCCCGTGATCGCCCAGAGTCTTTTCCGTCTCGGGGAAGATGTCGTAGTAAAAGATCACTGCCGTATGGCCGCAGCTTGCGCCCGTCTCGCGGATCGCGTCGACAAAAGAGAGCTTGGAGCCGCCATCGGTGGTCAGGTCCTCGACCAGCAGCACCCGTTGGCCCTCGCTCATGGCGCCCTCGATGCGGGCGTTGCGACCATAACCCTTGGGTTTCTTGCGTACATAGGTCATCGGCAGCGCCATCCGCTCGGCCACCAGCGCGGCAAAAGGAATGCCTGCCGTCTCGCCACCGGCGATATTGTCGAAGGCCTCGAAACCTGCGTCGCGCATCACGGTGACGGTCAGGAAATCCATCAGGGTGGAGCGGATACGCGGGAAGGAGATCAGCTTGCGGCAGTCGATATAGCTGGGCGAGGGCAGGCCCGAGGCCAGGATATAGGGCTCTTTGGTGTTGAAATTCACCGCGCCGATTTCCAGCAGCATGCGGGCAGTCAGGCGAGCGATTTCTTCGCGGGTCGGGTAGGCGGAAGGGATCATGGTCAGGTTCCGTTTTTCAAGGGCGGGACCAGAATTTTAAGTAAAATTCTGGGACAAATTCTTCGTTGAAGAATTTGTTACCCCGTCACCCTCCAATGCAGTGGGACACCGGGATCGAACACGGTGACGGTATGCTCTCCGGCGGGCAGGGTCTTGGGAATGTCGAGCGGGTCTGCCTTGCTGAGCGTGATCATGTCGGCATTGAAAGGCAGGCCATAAAAGGCGGGACCGTTCAGCGAGGTGAAGCCTTCCAGCTTGTCCAATGCGCCCGCTTCTTCGAATACATGGGCAAGGCAGGAGAGCGCGATTGGCGCGGTAAAACAGCCCGCGGCGCAGCATTCGGCCTCCTTGGCGTGGGTCGGATGGGGCGCGCTGTCGGTGCCAAGGAAGTACCGCGCATCGCCCGACGTGGCGGCGGCGACCAGCGCCTCGCGGTGTTGGCGGCGCTTGAGGATCGGCAGGCAGTAGTAATGCGGGCGCATGCCGCCCACCAGCATGTCATTGCGGTCGAACATCAGGTGCTGAACGGTGATCGTCGCCCCCAGATCTTCTGGATTGGCGGCTACGTAATCGGCCCCATCCTTTGTGGTGATATGCTCCATGATCACGCGCAGCCCCGGTGTCGCGCAGCGGATCGGGTCAAGCACCCGGTCGATGAACACCGCCTCGCGGTCGTATATGTCGATCTCGCGATCGGTAACCTCGCCATGCACGCAGAGCGGACAGCCGATTTCGGCCATGCGTTCGAGCACCGGGCGCACCTTGTCAAAGTCCTTCACGCCGCTCGCGGAATTGGTGGTGGCGCCGGCGGGGTAGAGCTTGACCGAGGTGATCAGCCTGCTTGCATGTGCTGCAGCCAGATCGTCGGGATCGGTGTCTTCGGTCAGATAGAGCGTCATCAGCGGTTCGAACACCATGCCCTCAGGCAATGCCGTCAGGATCCGGTCGCGATAAGCGGCGGCCTGTGCTCCGGTCACCACCGGCGGCACCAGGTTCGGCATGATGATGGCGCGCGCGAAATGGCGCGCGGTTTCGGGCAGGACGGCGGCCAGCATGGCGCCGTCGCGCAGATGCAGGTGCCAGTCGTCGGGGCGGCGGATCGTGAGGCTCTGGGTCATGGCGACCCGCTAGCACAGGTGCAGCATTCGGGAAAGGGGGCGAGGCAATTTGCGCGGTTCTCAGGGGACCGGCTGCGCGGCAGTCTTGAGGCTCTGGGGGACAGGATGCGCCGGACTCTATTACTCGATCACATCTACGATGCCGACCCCGATCGGCTGTTCGGGCTTGTCACCGACCTGGATACGCTGGACGCGGTTATTCAACCATGGATGCGGCTGGATCATCTGCCGTCGGGGCCGGTGCATCAGGGCCAGGTGATCGATGTCGACCTGTCGATGCTGGGCCTGTTGCCCTCACAGCCCTACAGAATGGAGGTCACGCTGTTCGATGCCGCCACCCGGCGCATGGTGTCCGAGGAATCGGGCCATGGGTTGCGACGGCTGGTGCATGAGTTGCAGGTGCTGCCCGCCGGTGCAGGGGCGCGGCTGGTTGACCGGATCGAGGTCGAGGCGGGCTGGGCTGCGCCCTTTTTGCTGTTCTGGCTCCGGATCACCCATGCCTGGCGCCACCATGTGCGCAAGCGGCTGTTGCGGGCTCAGGCCTGACCGGGGGGCGGCGAGAACTTTCCGGCACGCGCGTCCTCTTCCAGCTCTTCCAGCCGACGGCGGAAGCGGCGTGCGGGCATCCGGGCGATCACGTTGCGGCAAAGCACCATGTTCAGATAGGGCCGGTTCTGCCGGTCTAGCACGGCCACCAACCCCTTGAGGTAGCGCGGATAGGACCGGCGCGCGCGATATACCTGAAAGAAGCTCCTGGAATTCAGCTTGCCGGTGCCGGCCATCAGCACAATGCGATAAAGCAGGTTCATGTCCAGCAGCCGCGCCTGCAACTCGGCCCCCATGTAGCGCATGCGCAGGCGGGTGACATTGTCGCGGACAAATAGCGTGGCATGCATCGCATCGAGCGATTCGGCGGGATCGTAGAGAACAAAGGCGTGGTCGGCCGCATCCAGCATGTCGGGGGCATAGCCGTAGCGGTCGCTGAACGAAACCCGGCGCATTTCGGTGAACCGGTCGTCCCATTCGGTCATGCGCGGATCCAGCGTTGCCTGCGGCTGTACCGCCACGACCGTCGCTCCGGGGGAGGCCACCGAAAACGCCGCCGCCGCATAGCCGCAAGGACCGGCGCCATAGAACACGACCCGGTCGAAATCCTCAAAGAAGCCGTCATCGATCAACCGGTCGAAGAAACCATAGACCTTGGTATCGCGGAACCATGTGTCGCCGTCGGAAATGATGCACAGATGCGACCAGCCCTTGGATTTGACCAGTTCAAAGCCAAAGGGTTGATGGGTCTCCGAGATTGAGCGGATGCCCTCGGCGGTTTCGAAGGTCACGATCAGAGTGGGGTCGCGGTCGATGAAAGTGGCAAAGTGGCGCGGACCCAGTTCCTGGGCCATGCCCTCGGCCTCGGCCTGTTCGAGAAGCTTCTGCTTCCAAACCTCCCGACGGAACCCGGCGATGGATTCGTCGATGCTCGTCTTTGCGTCCTGCATAACTGGTCCTCGATACTCCGGCCTCGTGGCGGGCAGGTTTCGGGAACAGGATCTAGATGGCAATTGAGGCCAAATTGGGCAAAACTCAGGCCGGTTTCGGGTCGTTTTCCGGACCGTCTGCAGTGGTTTCCATGCGGCCCAGATTGGCAAACCCCACTAGCGTGCGGGCCGAGGCCGCGCTGATCAGGCGCGAGGGTGGCGTCATCAGCAACCGTGCGAACAGCGCCCGATAGGGTTCCTGCTTCATCAGGTCGGTAAAGCGTTTCTGACGCCATTCCACCGCGCGCTTGTGCAGCCGCGCCAGTTTCGCATCGGCCAGCAGGGCCTGGCGCAACGCAGTGCTGCGCTTGTCATATCGCAGGATCGAGTCGTCGGTATCGGTGTTGAAATTGCGCTCGACCCAGTAATCGACGTCCAGCATGTGCTCGGAATGCACCGCGCGGCCGCGATCGGCCTTGAGCACGTAGCTTTCCATCGCGCCCAGCGGATAGTGGTTGAGCTGCGCCAGCCCGTAATTGGGGCGGCCATAGCTGGAGAATATCCGGTTCTCGCGGAACATTTCGTCCAGCGCACGGCCATGCCCGTCATACCAGTGTGAGGTTTCCAGCCGCTCGGGCACCGGGTTGCGCGGGCGGTGCACCCCCAGTTTGCGATAGGTGCCGTCGTTGCGGTAGAGCGTCTTGAACATCGAGGCGCGCCAGGGCCAGAACATGATCTCGGGCGCACAGCGGGTGAACTGCCCGGTTACCGGCGCATCCACATAGCGCGGCGTGTCGGAATTGCCGAACAGCCGCCAGGTCAGCGTGATCGCAGTGGCGCGCGGCAGGGCCTCGAACAGGGCCGACAGGCTGCCGTCGCCCACATGGATGTTGACGAATTCATCCACGTCCAGCGGCAGGATCCAGTCGGCCTGTTTCACCAGCCGGTGTTTCGAGGCCGCCTTGAGTGCCGTGAACTGGATGCCCCCCTTGTCATAGGGGCCATCATTGCGCAGATGAACCAGCACGCCCATCTCGGCCAGCCGATCCAGCATCTGGTCGGTGCCATCCTGGCAGTCATTTGAAAAGACAAGGAAATCCGTGAACCCCACCGCCTGGTGATGGGCCAACCATTCGAGCAGAAACGCTGCTTCGTTGCGAACCGTCAAAACAGCCAGACTGCGCATGCGCCCTCACCAATCGCTGCGAAACACCGCAACCTTACCTTGGGACCAGCGCGGGAAGAAGACCAGACCGGCGCGGCGCATTGCCTCGAAAACCTGCGCGATACCCTCCTTGCCGACCCACTGCGGATGCAGCTCGATCAGCACTGCGC
Organism: Ruegeria sp. YKSD163; assembly: GCF_059612905.1. Lineage (NCBI taxonomy): Bacteria > Pseudomonadati > Pseudomonadota > Alphaproteobacteria > Rhodobacterales > Roseobacteraceae > Ruegeria > Ruegeria sp. YKSD163. Next base: position 13,645 of record NZ_JBXWRM010000014.1, on the reverse strand, counting down.
GCAGGCCGGAAAGGTCAAGCTGCGGCAGCAGCTCCACTTCGGCCCCCTCGATATCGCAGACCAGCACGCTGGGCCGGATATCGGCCAGCGCCTTGGCGCCGCCGCGCACGGGCACCTGTACTTTTTCCACCGTGTCGTCATCCTCGGGCAGCGGGTCGAGCGAACTGTCCAGGATCGAGGTGCGCTGGTAGAAGGTGCGCCGCCCGGGCTTGTCCCCCAACAGCGCGTGGTGGATATGGGCGTTGGTGACGTCATTGGCGGCATGCACTGCCTCGATATAGGGGATCAGGCGCGGATTGGCCTCGAAACAATGCACCTCGGCGGCGCGGGTCTTGGTGGCAATCAGGGTGGACATAAAGCCGATGCCGGCGCCCAGCTCCATTACCACGTCTCCTTCTTTGATCAGACGATAGGCGGCACGCGCCTCCTTGGCCTCGTAACCATCGGTGCGCAACAGCACCCGCACCCGTTTCGGCAGGATGTCGGGATCGAGCGGAAACCGCATCCCGCGCGAGATCAGGAACTTGCCGTCATTGGTCTGGGATCCGTCCGCCATGCTTCAGCTCTCCATATCCAGCGCCAGCGCATACGCGACGCGTTCGGTCCCACTCAGCTGTACCTCCAGCGCCTGCTGATACAGGTCTTCGAATTCGGGCATGCCGTGCAGTTCGGCGGCCTTGGCCCGGTGCCAGTCCAGCCCCGCCGCATGCAGGTCGCGCAGGGTGTCATCCTGCATCAGCCGTTCATATTCGGCGCGCATCCGGGGCAGGTTGCGCTTGATCGTGACATCGCGGTGGTCGTTCCAGTCCATCCGGATCCAATAGTTCAGCCCGATCGAGCGATCCACATGCAGCGCCCGGCCGCGCTGACGCTTGACCAGGAAGCTTTCGGCGCTGCGCAGCGCGTAATGATTGAGCTGGAGCAGGTCGTAGCCGATGGATTTCTTGGAATTGCGCCACCCCGATTTCAGCGCCTCTCCGGTCATGTCCTGGCCCGAGCCATTGACCCATTTCACCTTGGTTTCAAAGGCTTCGTCCAGTTTGTTGGGGCGGTGGCAGCTGATCTTCTCATAGGCGCCGATATTGCGGAACATGGTCTTGAAGCCCCAGACCGTATGCGGCTTGGGGCAGTATTTAGGCGCGCAGGCGTCGAACTGGTCGATGACGAACTCGTCCTTCAGTTCGGTCACGCCGTTATGTCCGAACAGCCGCCAGGTCATCGCGACATTGGTGGCCTCGGGTACGGCGGCAAAGAAATCGTCCAGCGTGCCGTTGCCGCATCGGATATTGATGAACTCGTCGACGTCGATATGGATGATCCAGTCGCTGTTTTTCAGCACCGGTTCCTTCAAGGCCTGATTCAGCGCGTGCTGCTGGGGAGAGTTGCCTTTCCACTTGTCGTTGTTGCGGTGCTGAAGCACGCCAAGGTCCTGCAACCGGTCGAGAATTTCGCTGGTGCCGTCAGAGCAATCGTTGGTGTAGATCAGGAAATTATCGACCCCGATGGCCCGATGATAGGCCACCCATTCGACGATATAAGGCGCCTCGTTCTTCATGCAGCCGACGATCAGATTGCCGGTCTTGCCCTTGGCCAGCTTGCGCGGCTTGGCGGGAGAGAAGGCAGCGGCCAGCTGTTCCTCGTCGACCGCGCCGATGCGGTTATGCGGCGCGTAGGAGGATTTGCGCAGCTTCTCGAAATTCTGCACCGCCAGCGGCGGCATCAGCCGACGGGCGGTCTCGCTCAGGCTGTTGTCGCTTTCGGCCTCGACCTGCGGGGCGATGGCGGCTGTGGTCCCGGCGGTCTCGCCCGTGACCTGCTCGGCGCGGGTGGCCAGCTGTTCGGCGCTCAGCTTGTCGATCCGCCAGCGCGCCGCCAGCAGGTATTGCGAGGCGCGAAAGCCGCGCTCGGGATCGGCCTCGGCCCAATCGGCGGCGGGCGGCGGGGTGAACTGATCCTCGTTCAGCCCCGGATGATCCAGCATCAGGGCGCTGTTGGCGGCCTCGAACCGGGCCGAGATCGCGGCCAGCCCATCCGGCGCCGGGGGCGGGCCGTCTATGGCCAACTCGTCCAGCAGGCTGCGCCACAGTTGCCGTGTCACAACCTTGTCGCCATTGGCCATATAGCGCAGCAGCAGTTCATTGAACCGGCGCTGGCGCGACAGGGTGGCAGCCGAGGGCAGGGGGGCGGCGAAGGCCGGTTCTGCCCGCCCGATGCCGCGCGGGATACCGAACATCTCGCGCACCAGTTCGGTTGCGCCGGGGCCGGCTAGGTCGACGGGGTCGTGCGAAAGCAGCCGCATCGCTCCGGTGCCGAAACCTTCCTCCCACAGGTCCACCAGCCCGACCAGATCGAGCCAGAAGGCCGGTCCCTGGGTCTCTTCGAAGATGCCCCGGATCGGGTCGATGGCGGGCATCGCCGCGATGGCCGCCTGCCACCAGCTGGGCGTGCCGATCAGCTCCAGCTCCTGCTCCAGCGGCGCGGCGCGACCTTCCGAGACCTGCGCGGCATAGTGATCAAGCAGCATATGCGCAGGGTCGCTCACCGTGGCGACCACCTGGATGTCATCGGACAGAGGCGCAAGCAGGTCGCGCAGCCGCGCCACCTCGGTCGAGCGGTGGATCGAACTGGCCATTTGTGCCGCCGACAGGATCAGCGTGTCAGGGCGGGTGGCGGCGATCTCGGCGCGTAGCCCTTCGAGCATCGCATCGCGCAGCCCCGCCTGTGCCTCGGGGGCGGCATAGCCCCGATTATAGCGGAACGGGTCCACATGGTCGGGGTCTGTCACCGCCATATACAGCCGCATGTGGTTGCGGTTGCCTGGGCTGCGGGCAAACAGTACGCCCTGCGATTTCAGCCCTTCGCGTTTGTCCGACAGGATCGACTGGATGCGATCCGCACCCGTGGCCTCGGGCCCGATATGAAGAACGATACGCATCAGCTGGCCGGATCCTCGGTCGGGGTCGTCTCAGATTCGGTCACCGCGTCGGTGATGGTCTCGGCACCGGTTTCGGGGTTCTCGTTCACGGTACCCCACCACTGGATCGGCAGGCCCAGAAACGCGCCAATCTTGGTCGGCGCCTCGGGGTCGAGAATGTCATATTCCAGAAAGCGCGGATCGCCGGCAAAAATCCGACGGCAAAACCGGGAGTGCCCGTCGATCCAGCGCACGATATCGGCGGGCGCGCTGCCGTACTTGCCCGGCAGGCCCGGCACGTCGAAAATGCGCAGGCGCTTGCGCCCCAGATTGGTCCAGCGGATCATGCTGTCCGCATGCGCCTCTGGTTCGCGATGGCTGAGGATGAATTTCACGTCGGGATGATGGTCGATGATCGCCGACAGCAGCCCCCAATCGGTCTGCGGCCAGCGATTCAGATCGCCGCCCACCACGTTGATCTCGGTCATCGCATCGAATTCATCGAGCAGATGCAACGGGTCGCCGGTTTCGAAATAGCCGCGATACATCAGGTCGCCCACGAAATGGCGCGCCACCGCCGGATTGGTGGATTGATGGCGGCGGATCTTCCAGTCCGCCACCGTCAGGCCAGATGCCCGCAACGCCACCCCTAAAGTCGTGGTGCCCGACTTGGGCAGGCCCAGATTGACCACTCTCAGCCGTGCCATCACATCATTCCCAATTCTTGCAACAAGGCCTCCTCGCCCGGCGGCAGGGTCGAGGCGGCGCGCAGCTGCGCCTGCATATCGCGATAGGCGGGCTGTTCCAGCAGGGCGGCGCATTTTTCGCGATGCAGCCGCACCGCCTCGTCATGCAGGGTGCCGATCTCGCCATGCGCCTTGATTTGCTCCAGCGCATCTTCCAGCGCCGGCAGGTAGCGGGCGATGCTGGTATCCTGCCAGGCCGGATCGTTCCGTTCGCGCCAATAACTGTCGTCAAAGGCCCGGTTCTCGCGGTTCACATCGCCCCGGTCGTTCTTGACCAGGTAGCTGTCCAGCGAGCGCAGCGCGTAATGGTTCAGCGTCGCAAAATCGCGCGCGCCCTTGGCCGGAAACTTGCGGATGCGGCGCGGATTGGCCGCGACCAGGAACTTGTGCGGCACCTGACGGCCCGAGCCATCGGCCCAGGCCAGCCCCTTCTTCTTGCCCTGCTTCTTGCTGAAAAAGGGCCGGTGTGCGCCGAAATACTGCAAGGGAAAGTCGCGCCGGGTCAGCGATTTGACCTCGATCGCGGTCTCACCGCACCAGATGTCGGGATTGTGAGAGCGGGTGAACTGCGCGATCACCGGCCGGTCCTCGAACCCGTCGATGCCGTCATTGGCGAAGAACTGGAAATGCACCGAGATCGCCGCCGGGTCGCCGCAAGCAGCGATCAGCGCGGGGATTGTGTTGTCGCCCACATGGATGTTCAGGAACTCGTCCACATCGGCGATCCAGACCCAGTCGGCGGCCTGCACCACGGTGCGATGGGCGGCATCCTTCAGCGCCTCCATCTGGTAATTGCGGCCCTCTGCCGGGTTGGGTAGATGCACGACGTTGCCACACAAGCCATCCAGATCGGGGCCAGCCAGGGCCAGCGCATCCAGCAGCCGGTCGGTGCCATCGGAACAGTCATTGGAATAGAACAGGAAATCGGTGACCCCGATCAACCGGTTGAACGCGATCCATTCCAACAGGAACGGCCCCTCGTTCTTGACGCAGGTCACCGCCGTTATCCGCATGTACTTGTCCCGGTTGCCCTGGAATAGATTGCTGTCATCGCCTGTTTGCGGGCGGTTTTCCCGCCCTCCGATTGTTTCCAATGTCATGACATTTGCGCGTACAAGCGTCAACAGACCCCTAAGTGTTAGACTATCGTCGCAGTCTTTGTGTCGCAAAACCGCCCCTCTGCCGCTTGACGCGGGCGCGCCGGTGATGCCCCATTGGGCGCAACACGGAAAGCGGAGACAGACATGACACAGGCGCCATCCATAGACGCGGTGCAACAGATGCTGGCTGAACAGGGCTATGTCTGCGGTCGGGCGCTGGCCACGGTCGTGTTCCTGTCGCTGCGTCTCGGGCGGCCGCTCTTTCTCGAGGGCGAGGCCGGGGTGGGCAAGACCGAGATCGCCAAGGCCATCGCCGCCGCTCTGGGTCGCCGACTGATCCGCCTGCAATGCTACGAGGGGCTCGATGCCGCCTCGGCCGTGTACGACTGGAATTTCCCCGCTCAGATGGTCGCCATCCGCACCGCCGAGGCCGCTGGCGGCGCCGACCGCGGTGCGCTCCAGACCGAACTTTTTTCGGATGACTTCCTAATCGAACGCCCGCTTCTGCAAGCCATGCGGCCGGATCCGGCGGGCGCTCCGGTATTGCTCATCGACGAGCTCGACCGCACCGACGAACCGTTCGAGGCGTTCCTGCTCGAAGCGCTCTCGGATTTCCAGGTCACCATCCCCGAGCTTGGCACCATCAAGGCGCCCGAGCCACCCATCGTCATCCTCACCTCGAACCGCACGCGCGAGGTGCATGACGCGCTGAAACGCCGCTGCCTGTATCACTGGGTCGATTATCCCGATTTCGATCGCGAGATGGAAATCCTGCATGCCCGCGCGCCTGAGGCCGCCGAGACCCTCAGCCGCCAGGTGGTGGCCTTTGTCCAGACCCTGCGCACAGAGGATCTGTTCAAGAAACCGGGCGTGGCGGAAACCATCGACTGGGCCAAGTGCCTGCTGGCGCTCGACGTGATCGACCTCAGCCCCGAGGTGATCGCCGACACGCTGGGCGCGATCCTGAAATACCAGGACGACATCCAGAAACTGCAAGGGTCCGAGGCCAAACGCATCCTGGATCAGGCCAAGGCCTCGCTGGAACCCGCCTGATGCTTCTTTCTGGTTCGAAATACTCCGGGGGTGTGGGGGCAGCGCCCCCACGCGGCGCCCATGGCTAGGCGCGGCCCCGCGACCGGGCCGCGGTCAGTGGCGCGCCATCCAGCCGGTGATCCGGTCGAACTTGTCGCGATTGATCCGCACCGCGCCATTGCCGGATTGCGACCCGGTGGTGTGGATGGCGCAGACCTTCTCGCCCGCGTGCCCGTCCCAGACCGACCAGACGCCCGAACCGGATTGGCCGCCGGCGGTGTCGATATCATAGAACACCTTGGTGTCGGTTACCGACTTGATCACGTCCTTATGGGTCCACAGCGTCCGCCCGCCCTTGTCGCCGGGATAGCCCGAGACGTTGACGCGGTGGTTCGAGAGCATCGCTTCGGGTCCGGTGACGATGCCGTGCCAGCCGGTCCGGTCGCCCAGTTCGTCGCCCAGGATCAGCATGCCCATGTCGAATTCAGGGTTCTCGCCATTGGTCCAGCCCGCCACCGACAGCAGGCGCACCGCGCGGCTGGTGCCAAAGGGCAGCGCGCCATCGTCGCGCGCGGCTTGAAAGATCACCTCGGTCGCCCAGCCGCCACTGTCGCGCGAAAACACGCAATGGCCCGCCGTCAGCACATGGTGGCGGTTCACCATTGTCCCAGACCCGATGAAACGGCGGCCATCGGGAAAGGTCATCTCCATATGGCCATGCACCGCCCACGGCCAGAGATCGGCGGGGCTGATGCGGATACGGTCGTCAAGGCCGATCACCACCTCGGTCTGGAAGCCGCTGCCATGCATCAGCGCATCCAGCTCGTCGTCGGGCATTCCGGCGGTACTGGCCTCGCGGGCCTCGGCAAAGCCCGAGACGCTGGTTTCGGCCAGATTGTCCGCGCTTTCAAGGCCGGGCCGGAACCCGGTGGTCGCGGCGATTTCGCCGAACCGTTCGATACACAGGGCCGAGTGTCCGGGATGCTGCGCCTCGGGCGCCAGCAGCGCATGGGTGGTAAGGAGATCGCTCATGGTCTGTCCTTTGAATGCAGGGTGAAAGAAAGAAATTTGGTCTTGATGAATTGTGCCATCATAGCACGAAAAGCGGCTATTCGAAACAGCGCAGGCGGGTGTCATGCCTGAATACGCCCCGCTTGCCCTGCCGGAAAATCCGCGTCTGGCCCAGAACATCACCCATTTCGCCCGCGCCCTGCGCAAGGCGGGATTGCCGATCGGGCCGGGCCGCGTCATCGACGCGGTGCGCGCGGTCGAGGCGGCCGGATTTACCGAGAAACGCGATTTCTACTGGACGCTTCACGCCTGTTTCGTGAACCGCCCCGAACACCGCGCCGTCTTTGCCCAGGTTTTCCGCCTCTACTGGCGTGACCCGCGCTATCTGGAACACATGATGTCGATGATGCTGCCCGCCATCCGTGGCGTGCAGGAGGAACGCAGCGCGCAGGCCGCCGAGAAACGCGCCGCCGAGGCTCTGCTCGACGGGAACCAGCCGGAGCTGCCGGAACCCGAACCCGAGAAGGAGGGCGAGGAAACCCTGATCGAGGTCGATGCCTCGCTCACCATGTCCGCCGAGGAAAAGCTCAAGACGCTCGATTTCGAACAGATGAGCACCGAGGAGATCGCCCGCGCCAAACGCATGCTGGCCCGGCTGACCTTGCCGGTAAAGCCGATCCCGTCACGACGCAGACAGGCGGCGGTGCTGGGGCCCCGTATCGACCGCGCCCGCACCCTGCGCGCCGCCATGCGCCAAGGCGGCGAACTGCGCGATATCGCCCGTGCCGAACCGCGCCCACGCTGGCCCAATCTCGTCGTGCTTTGCGATATTTCCGGTTCGATGAGTCAATACAGTCGTATGGTTCTGCATTTTCTCCATGCCGTGTCCAATGCCAAGGGGCAAGGCTGGGCCAAGGTGCATGCCTTTACCTTTGGCACACGGCTGACCAATGTCACCCGGCATCTGCGCCAACGCGATGTCGACGCCGCGCTGAAATCCGCCGGGGCCGAGGCCCAAGATTGGGAGGGCGGCACCCGCATCGGCGCCTGCCTGCACGCCTTCAATCGCGACTGGTCGCGCCGGGTGATGGGGCAGGGCGCGGTGGTGCTGTTGATCACCGACGGGCTCGACCGTGACGACCCGGACGCGCTTGCCGCCGAGATGGAGCGCCTGCATTTGTCCTCGCGTCGGCTGATCTGGCTCAACCCGCTCCTGCGCTGGTCCGAGTTCGCGCCCAAGGCGCGCGGCATCCGCGCGATGCTGCCCCACGTGGACAGCTTCCGCGCGGGCCACTCCATCGCTTCGCTCGAGGAACTGGCCGAGGTCATTTCGCGCCCCGACGATATGGGTGAAAAGGCGCGGTTGCTGGCGGCAATCCGCGAGGGTTGACACCGAAGTCAACAAACCGCCGGGTTGATGCCGTTTTCCCACCGGGTAGCCGATCGGACCCGGAACTCCAAGGACCCGATAAACTGTGCTATTGTGACGTCGGAAAGAGGGGGGCAAATGACCAACACACAAGAGATTTCCGATCATTGGGGCAAGGGGGACGTCTATTCTCGTATCCTCGCAACGATGGAACTGGCGGGGATTGATCCCAATACTGTGACCATCGAACAACTCGCGCCAGTGGACCATTTCCATGCGCGGGGGTTCCCGGCCACTGTCGAGCTTGCCGATGCGCTGCCGATCCAACAGGGCGATACGCTCGTCGACATCGGCTGCGGTATTGGCGGCCCCGCCCGGTACCTGGCCAAGCGTTTCGACTGTCGGGTCGAGGGCATCGACATCACCGCCCCCTTCATCGAAGCTGCCAACAAGCTGAGCGCACTGGTCGGGATGCAGGACGCCGTGAGATGCCAACATGGCGATGGTCAGAACCTCCCTTACAAGGACGAGACCTTCGATGGCGGATACAGCCAGCACGTCCTGATGAACGTGCCGGACCGGACCGTCTTTTTCGCCGAGGCCTTTCGGGTCCTGAAGCCAGGAGCCTTCTTTGCACTTACCGAACACGGGCTGGGCGAAGTGGGCGAACCGCACCATCCGGTGCCTTGGTCCGAAGACGGTCGCGGGGCCCATTTAATGCGCCCGTCGGACACGGTGGATGCCCTACGCAAAACCGGTTTCGTGAATATCGACGTCACGGATACCGGCGATAAATACCTGCAAGGGTACAAGGCCGCCATGGCGCTCGCGGCCAAGGGTGAAGCGCCGGTTTTCGGTACGCATATTCTTTTGGGAGAACTTGCGCCGCAGATCGTGAAGAACGCCGCGCGGAATATTGAGGAGCGAAGAACCCAACCGGTTCAGATCATTTGCCGCAAATCCGAATAGGCTCGAGACGAGTTCGCATGCACGCAAACCGGCCGTCATTTCGGCCGGTGTAGGTGGAGGGTCCAGTTGGGCCTCTCCACTCGAAGAGGCCCTGTTCTCGGATTCGGGTTCCGGAACCGAGTATCCGAGGCGGGTAAAGACGGGCGTGTCAGCAGCGGTAAAAACAGTCAGTCGCCCGTCTGGACCCAGTACAAAACGGTCAAAACACGCCCGTTTACTCCAGTTGCTTGGCGTTGCACTCGCGCGCCATTTCGATGGCCTTGTAGGTACCCTTGAGGTTCACGGCAAAGGTATAGGCCTTTTCCGGAAACACGATCATCTCGTATTCCTTGGCCACGGCGTCGACCACCGACGGGTCGTCCGTCAGCACATAGCCGCCCGAATATCCCTTGGTGATGTTACCCCGCATGCCGGTCGCCTCACCAATAAAGATCTTTTCGCCGAGCAGGATCGCGACGGCTTCCTTTTCTCCCTTCTTGATGCCGGTATCGGCCTTCGTGAACACACCGATATAGGCGACGCCCCGGTCCTTGGTCAGGCCCATCTGCACCACGTTCTCGGCGGCGTCCACGGTTTCGATCAGGCAGGATTTCTTGGTCGTGTCGACAAAGACGTTCCACCCCTCGACACTTCCATAGGGTTGAAATTCGTCGGCAAGAACGGCCGTGGCGGCAAGAGTGATGCCGCCGAGGGCGAGGGCAGTTGCGGATGTCGTTCGCATCATATTCTCCTTTGAGAACAGAAATTTAGATCACTCCGACGCAACGCGCCCCGGTGTGCGATTCAGAGTAGGGCGTCGGAGCCTGCCCCGCAAGCGCCGGATCGTTTCTCACCTGCGCTCAGCCCTCGGTTCAGGCCGCGCCCCCTTTGATCGGGGCCGATCGAAGTCATGAATTTGATCTATGTCATGCCGGAACTCGAATGTGTGATGTATTCGTGATGTAGAATGTGAATTCTGCAAGGGGGGAAACCCATGACACTCAACTGGAAAATCGGCGGGCTGCTTCTGGGGCTGGTCTTCTTTGCCGCCGTACTGCTGGTCAAGCCCATCGGGGTCTCGACCCAGTTTGTCATTCTCGACGGGATCGTTGCCGACGCGGTGATGCCGGACCTCGTGACCAAGACCGAAGAGGGCTATACCTCAACCAATGCCTATCTGGCCAAATCGGGCGGCAAATATGCCAAGTCGGTGGCAAATCCGCTTAACTATTCCTTTGTCTTCGTGCTGGCGATGATGCTGGGCGGGTTCCTGTCGGTGATGGCGCGCGGCGGACTGGATCGGGCCGAGCGGGCAATCCCCGCGCTCTGGCGCGCCAATTTCGGCGACAGCACGGTCAAGCGCTATGCGGTGGCCTTTCTGGGCGGTTTCATCGTGCTCTATGGCGCGCGTCTGGCCGGGGGGTGCACCTCGGGCCACATGATGTCTGGCATGATGCAGACGGCGCTCAGCGGTTACATCTTTGCCGCCGGGGCCTTTGCCGCCGCCATTCCCGTTTCCATCCTGATGTTTCGCAAGGAGGTCTGAGCTATGACGTCGATCATTCTCGCAATCGTGATCGGGGCGGCCTTTGGCGCCGCGCTGGACCGGGTCGGCGCCGCCAACCCGAACGTGATCAACCGCATGCTGAACCTGACCGACCTGCGTCTGGCCAAGGCGATCCTGCTGGCGATCGGCACCGGTTCGGCGCTGATGTTCGGCGGCCAGATGCTGGGCCTGGTCGATGTGGGCCATATGTCGGTCAAGACGGCCTATGTCGGTGTTTTTCTGGGGGGCCTGATGCTGGGCGCGGGCTGGGCTGCGGCGGGCTATTGTCCCGGCACCGGCGTTGTCGCGGCGGCTTCGGGGCGCAAGGACGCGCTGTTCTTCATTGCCGGCGGTCTGCTGGGCGCCGCCGCCTATATGGTGACCTATCCGGCTTGGAAGGCCAGCGGCCTGCTTGACAAGATCGCCGGGGGCGCGGTGACGCTGGGAACCGTACCGGGGGCGAAATACGAGGGCATGACGGCGCTGCCGGGCGACATTCTGGGTCTGGTGCTGGGGCTGGGCTTTGTGGCGCTGGCGTTTGCCCTGCCGGATCGGCTGATGGGGGCGGGCGTGCTGCGCACGGCTCCGGCAGAATAGGCGCGATTTCATATCCCGGTGCATGGCTCTCGCGCAAATTCCCTGGCCATGCATCCGCGGCCCGGCGTTCGTGTTCCCGCCGGGCCGCATTTCGTTTGTCCTCACAATTGCTTCGCCCCTACTTTCGCACCATTGAATTGGCCGCGTCGCACGCCATACTGCGCAGGTGGAGGCATGCATGGAACGTTTTGACAATGCGCCCGAGATTGCGCTGGCCTGGCACCGCCAAGGGCTGGGCGCGGCGCTGGCCACGGTGGTGGAAACCTGGGGCAGCGCCCCGCGCCGGGTGGGCGCGCAACTGGCGATCGGCGGCGATGGCCGGATCGAGGGCTCGGTTTCGGGCGGCTGTGTCGAGGGCGCGGTGATCGTCGAGGCGCTCGAGGCGCTGGAGGAGGGGCAGGCGCGGCTGCTGGAATTCGGGGTCAGCGACGAGGACGCCTTTGCCGTGGGTCTGGCCTGTGGCGGTACCATCCGTGTGTTGGTCGAGCCGGTGGGCAAGGTCCTGCCCGAGCCGATGCTGGCCGAGCTGGTCGATGCCCGTGCCTCCCGTCGGGCGCTTGCCTATGTGGTCGACACTGCGCGCGGCACAAGGGCGCTGGCACGGGATGGCTATCCCGAGCGGATGCGGATGGACCGCTCCGGCTTCGAAGAGGATGGGCGGACTTTTGTCGCCGTGCACAACCCACCCCTGCGGCTGATCGTTGTGGGCGCCGTTCATATTGCCCAGGCGCTGGTGCCGATGGCGCGCATTGCGGGCTATGACCCGGTGCTGATCGACCCGCGCGAGGCCTTTGCCAGCGACGCGCGCTTTCCCGGCGAGACCATCCTGCATGACTGGCCCGACGAGGCTGTGGCGAAACTGGGTCTTGATGCGCGCACCGCGCTGGTGCTGCTGACCCATGACCCCAAGCTGGACGATCCCGCGCTTGAGGCCGCCTTGGCGGCGGATGTGTTCTATATCGGCGCGCTGGGTTCGACCCGGACCCATGCGAAACGGGTTGCGCGCATGCACGAGGCCGGGTTCACCGAGGCACAGATCGGGCGCATTCACGGGCCCGTCGGCCTTGATATCGGGGCGGCGGGCCCGGCCGAGATCGCAGTGGCGATCCTGGCGCAGATGACGGCGGTGCTGCGGGGGCGGGCATGAGGTTCGGCCCCGTCCCGGTGGCCGGGGCCGACGGCGCGATCCTGGCCCATTCGGTGCAGGTGGGGGCGAAGAAACTGCGCAAGGGGCTGCGGCTGGAGCCTGAGCATCTGGAGCAGTTGTCTCAGGCGGGCATTGCCGAGGTGATCGTGGCGCGGCTCGACCCCGGCGATTGTCACGAGGATGCCGCCGCCCGGCAACTGGCCGCCGCGCTGGCGCCCGATCCGGGCGCCGCCGGGCTGCGGGTGACCGCGCCCTTTACCGGCCGCGTCAACCTGCTGGCGGACGGGCCAGGGGTGGTCTGTCTCGACGTCGACGCGATCGAGCGTTTCAATATGGTGCACCCGATGATCACCGTGGCCACGGTGCCGCAACATCAGCAGATGGGGCCGGGCGGCATGGTCTCCACGATCAAGGTGATCTCCTATGCGGTGCCGCAGGCCGATGTAGACCGCGCGGCAGATGCGGCGCGTGGCGCGATCCGCCTGGCGGCGCCGGTGTTGCGCAGCGCTGGGCTGGTGGTCACCGACATTCCCGGCGGTCCCCCCAATGACAAGGGCATTGCTGCGATCCGGGGCCGGGTCGAGGCGCTGGGCCTGACGCTCGACGACCTGCGGCTGGTGCCCCATCGCGGTGCCGAGCTTGCGGCGGCGATCTCCGAGGTTCGGGGCGACATGGTCTTGATCCTCACCGGCTCGGCCACTTCGGACCCCGAGGACGTGGCCCCCACCGCCCTGCGCCGTGCGGGCGGCGTGGTCGAGCGGTTCGGCATGCCGGTCGATCCGGGCAACCTGCTGTTTCTGGGGTCGCTCGGCGCGCGTCCGGTGATCGGCCTGCCGGGCTGCGCCCGCTCGCCCGCGCTGAACGGGGCCGACTGGGTGCTGTCGCGCGTGGCCTGCGGGCTTACGGTTACCGGCCGCGACATTGCCGCGATGGGGGTGGGAGGGCTTCTCAAGGAGATCCCGACCCGCCCGCAACCCCGCGCCGGGCGCCGGGGGTGAGCGGCTATTTTCTGTTCTCAAACAGAGACTCCCGTGGTTTAGTCATCGACAATGAAAGCTTTAACGGGGAGGAATGTCATGCCTGAGCTCAAGATGAAGGTTAATGGCCGAGAGGTTGCAGGGCCGGTAGAGTCCCGAGATTTGCTGGTTGATTTTTTGCGTGAGGGTTTGTCGCTGACGGGGACGCATGTTGGGTGTGACACGGGTCAGTGCGGAGCGTGCGTGGTGCATGTTGAC
>NZ_JBXWRM010000013.1:0-149792 GCF_059612905.1 Ruegeria sp. YKSD163 | reverse complement strand
CCCTTCCCGAACCCGGAAGTTAAGTGCCTCCGCGCCAATGGTACTCGGGCTAAAGCCCCGGGAGAGTAGGTCACCGCCAAACCTAATAAATACTCATCTCTCTAATGCGATAACAAAACAACCGGCGCGGGATGGAGCAGCCAGGTAGCTCGTCAGGCTCATAACCTGAAGGTCGTAGGTTCAAATCCTACTCCCGCAACCAAATTCCCAAAATACATCAAATACTTCAAAGCCGAGCATAACGCTCGGCTTTTGTCGTTCCAAATCCTTGTCAACGCCTGGTCAACATTCGTCGAGTCCCCCTGCGCGGGCCAAATTGTGTCTGGCCGTGGGACCAAGGAGACCAGTCGGATAGGTAGTGTCAAAGATCTTTCGCACTTTTGATTTTCACGCGACGACGGCTCCTTGGGTTTGATCCGCGAATAGCGGGGTCATGTTCATGTATTTGCGGGTCGACCATTGGGTACCTGCGAAGTGGCGCAGGCGCGCCGCGGCCAGGTTCAGGCAGGACTTTCCATCTGGGAACGCGCCGACTACGCGGGTTCGGCGCCGGATTTCTCGCATAATCCGTTCCAATGGATTGTTGGTCCTCAGCTTGATCCAATGACAGTCGGGGAAGCCGTAGTAGGTCAGCGTCTCATGACCGTGCTCTTCGAGCAACTCGGCCGCCTTGGCCAGCTTCATGGCGCGCAGATCGGCAATTACAGACTTCATCTTCTCAGCAGCGGCATTTCGGTCCCCCTGAGCGTGGATGGCCTTCAGCATCTTGGAGACGTCCCGCACCTTGCCAGACGGCACCAGGCTGAAGGCGTTACGATAGAAGTGAACTACGCAGCGCTGCCACTGGGCGTCAGGCAGAAACTCGGCAGCACTCTCCACGAGGCCACGGCAGGCGTCAGAGACGACGAGCTGCACGCCTGACAGGCCGCGATCCACGAGGTGCCGCAGGAATGCCGACCAGCCCGACTTGTCTTCCTTGGGTCCCTCCATGATGCCGAGAATCTCGCGGTAGCCGTCCGTGGTGACGCCGATCGCCACCAGCAGGGACACATTCCGCACTTCGCCCGCCCAAGAGCGTTTCATGACAATCCCATCCAGGAAAACGTAGGGGTGTTCGCCCTCGATCGGTCGATGCCGCCAGTCGTCGATCTTGGCGTAGATCTTCTTGTTCAGGTTCGACACGGTACCGGGGCTGACGCGGGTGCCCCACAGGGCTTCGGTGATGTCCTCGACCCGGCGCACCGACACGCCCGCCAGATACATCTCGATCAATGCCTCCTCGACCGAGCTCTCGCGCCGCTGGTAGCGTTCAATGATGGCCGTCTCGAAAGTCTGCTTGCGCAGCTTCGGCATCTTCAGCTTCACCGGCCCGGCCTTCGTGTCCAGCGAACGCTCATAGCTGCCAGCCCGCGTGTCCTTGCGACCTTCGGTGCGCTCGTACTTGCTGGCGCCACACAAACGGTCGGCTTCGGCATCCAGCATCGCATTGAGCGCTTCTTCGACGGTGCCGCGCACCATCTCGCCGAGGTGATCACGAATACGTGCCTCATCGATCTGTATCACTTGCCCCATCGGTTTGGGCTTCTCATTTTCATCCATTCTTTGCTCCTCTCAGCCAGTGTGAAAGGAGCCGTCATCACGGTGAAATGTGCGAAAGAAATTTTACGTTATCCAAATGGAGGCACGCAAATGCGCCAGAGCAGCCATTCAATTTCCAAGTTCAGGAAGGTGCCTGTGAAGCAAGGGTAGGACGGAGCCTTGCGAGCGCGACAAATCGCAAACTGCGTCATCCGTTCGATACGCCATGCAGATTACGGTATTCAGTCGGGGATTGCTGATATTTCTCTCGAAACGCACGGTTGAACGGCCCAATGGAGGCGAACCCGACATCGTAGGCGATTGACAGCACAGGTGTATCGGCCCGCGCAGGATCGGACAGAACCTCACACGCCGCCTCTATCCTGCGTTCGTTCACGAATTGGGCGAAGTTGCGATACCCGAGCCCCTTGTTGATCGCGCGTCGGACCCTGTGCTCAGGCGCATCCACGGCTGCTGCGAGCCGCGCGATTGTAAGTCCTTCCTGTCGCCAGATACCATCCGCCATCGCCGCCTCGACCCTTTGCAGAACTGCGGCGTCGGCGCCTGACAGTGGCATGGCAGGTCGCGGTTCAGGCTCCCGCCGAAGGGGCCAGAGATCAGGTGCGATCTGCACGGCCCAGGACAGGAACAGCAGCGTCAGCACCAGAAATCCCGAGGCATGGAGCGGGTACATCACGGGTGGCAGATCGGCATCGAGCTTAAGGAACTCGACCACCGAGATTCCGAGGCCGGTCAGGGCCATGAGCACCACGAACCACCTGCGGAACCGGCGGCGGGTTTCGACCAGATCGTCGGCGGCGGTGGACAGCGCGATATAGAGCAAGCCCGCATAGAGCAACACGACAAGGATGCCCCGGAGCGTCGCCGCGAAGGGCAGGATGGGTGCAAGCCAGGCACCTATGGTGACCAAGACTGCCAGCACGCCGTGCCACGGCCGGTAAACCGGCCGGTCGAGGAATATCTCGGCCCCGGCCCAGACCGCCAGGACCGGCACCACACCGGCCATCATGACGAGACCGGTCTCGGCCCAGGTTCCGGAGAGCCCCAGGTTCGGCGACGACACAAGCAAGTAAGCACCAAGTCCGAGGCAGAGGGCAGGCACCGACAGGCCCCTGGGCCAAACGGCACGATTGGCCAGGAAGATCAGCGCACAAGTCGCCAGCGCCGTCACCGCGCCGCCCCTCAAAAGGAGATCAATTCTAACGATCAAATCTTCCATGGATCGAGCGAAGCCGAGACCAGTGAACCAGTCAACTGGTATGGGCGCACCGATTCCGGAAAAGCCGCGTCGATTCCTGAAATCATTGAACGATTTTCAAAGACAGCGAGAGCGGTAAACCGATGCGCTCCAATGTATCGGTCGGCATTTCAGACCGGAGACCATCATGGAAGATCAATGCATTATCAGCCATCTCGCCGGAATCTTCTCCGGCGTTCTCGCCACGGACTTTCTGCGCTACGCCATCGGTGCAGGTGGCGTTTATCTGACAGTGAACCTGGCGCTGGCGGCCCGGCTCCGGGCGCGGAAGATCCGGGCCGATGAACCGCCGCAAGGCCAGATCGGCCGCGAAATCCTCGCAAGCCTGCGCACGGTTCTGATCTTTGCGCTGAACGGGACGCTGATCGTTGTCGGAGCTGAGGCGGGACTCGTCCCGATCTATACCGAAGTCGTCACCTACGGCTGGACCTATCTCATTTTCAGCACGGTGATTCTGATCGTCGCCCATGATACGTGGTTCTATTGGTCGCACAGGCTGCTGCACTACCCGCCGATCTTCCGGCGCTTTCACAGGCTGCATCACAAGTCGCAAAACCCGACGCCCTTTACATCCTACAGCTTCGATCTGGGCGAGGCGGTGGTGAATGCGGTCTACCTGCCGCTGATCCTGCTCGTCCTGCCCGCGCATCCGGTGGCGAACCTGGTATTCGCCACGCACATGATGCTGCGGAATGCGATCGGGCATTCGGGCTACGAACTTTTCCCGGCCAACCGGTCCGGCGGGCCGCTGTTCGACTGGATGACGACCGTCACCCATCATGACATGCACCACGCCCATGCCGGCTATAACCTCGGCCTCTACTTCACATGGTGGGACCGGCTGATGGGGACGGAGCATCCCGGCTATCGCGAAGCTTTCCGCCGGGCGGCCCAACCGGTTCCGGCACAGGGCGTCCGTAGGGCACTCCGGCGTGCCCTGGAAAACACCGAATGAAATCCACATGCTGGAGTAACAGAGATGAGGAAACCGGAATTCATCGCCCGCCAGAGCCGCCGACCCACAGGTCTGCTCGGTGCAATCGTCGCTCGCGTCATGGCGCGAGAGACGCGCCCGGAGAACAAACGCGCCCTGCGCCTCCTCGATCTGGCAGATGGCGAAAACCTCATCGACATCGGCTGCGGGCATGGCGAAACGCTTTTCGAGGCCAACCGCATGGTGCGTTTTTCAGAGGGCGTCGGCGTGGATTCCTCCGAGGTTATGCTGAAGCGTGCTCGTGCCAGAAACCGTGATGCGGTCTGGGATACGCGCCTGACGTTTCATTGTGCCGACACTGCTGCGTTGCCCTTTCCGGACACGCGGTTCGGCAAGGCGCTTTCGGTGCATACGATCTATTTCTGGCCGGACCCGGCGGCCCATCTTGCCGAGGCGTTTCGCGTTTTGCGCCAAGGAGGGCGATTCGTGCTCTGTTACCGATCGACCGCCGACAGTCGGGCTGTGGATGGGTTCCCCGACACCGTCTATCGTTTCCCGAGCGTTCAGGAAGTGGAGGAGACGTTGAAGCTGGTCGGGTTCCTGGACCCGGAGACCACAACTGAGGACATCACAGGACGTTTGACGCATTGGAGTATCGCGGAGAAGCCATGAAGCGAAGGACCGCAAAGGCGGGCTGAGCCGTCGCTTCGGCTCGTGCTGCGAATTGGCGCTTTGTCCGCACTGCCGTCATTGCCCATGTCCGTATCAAATGTCCGCTGTTTCATAAAGTTGCTGATATGCATCGCGTTGGACCGTACTTTTGAGGCAGATCTGTCGTTCACGTTTTGGCGCTGAAGATGTTTCGGCTGAACAAAACCACGCCCTGTCCGGCATTTCAGTCCGAAGCCCGCATTGGTTTCGTGACGCAGTTTACAGATCTCTGCCACGACTCACTTTAGCTTGGAGGCATACAGTGGAGGTTCCCATGACCATCTCATCGTCTAAACCCGCGAGTATTCTCGACACATTGGTTCGTGCATTTCAGCAGTGCGCCAAGATGCAGCGTCGTGTCGACCAGTTTCACTGACTCCTTTACCTCCCCGTGGACTTTGTCCACCAACTGGCCCCGGAGGTCTTCCCAGAGGTTCCTCACTGCCCTCTCTCCGGGGCTACCCTTCCAACCAGGATTTTGATTTGGCAATCGCGGCAAAGAATGCCACGGCAAGAAATCCAGAGTGACTCAGGTCCATCTCAATCACCGTACCCAATGCCGATCAATTCAAGACTGTCGGCCTTCAACGAGGCAGGTGCGCTTCAATATTGCCCCACTCAACCCATCTTTCGACTGTCCTGACCGGAATACACCCCCGCGCCTGCTCCCGCATCACTGCGTAGTCGGCAAACATATCCGCCACCGCTGATCCCTCCGACAGCACGGCCAGTTCCTCAGCCGCCTGCACCTGGAGTTCTCGGCTGCATTCGACGACCGGCGGACAGGCCCCTTGGCTGCCGACGTCAGAACCGGCCGTCTCGCAACCGCTCAACCAGCTCGCCCCGATCACGAGGACGGCGAGCCGCCGCCTCGAGCATCCGTCTCTGGATGTCATAAGTTCTCTCCATGGACTCGAGGCGTTCTGCCAGACGCCCGGCACGCTCGCCGGAGCGGCGCAGGGCCAGCAGGAACAGAAGGATCGACAGTGCGATGACGCCGTAGCGGAGCGCCCTGCGCGCCCATCCCGATCCAGCGACAGCGGCGAGGATCCCGCTGATCACCGCCGCCCCCGTTTCCAATCATCGAGCCGGGCGTAGATCGTGACCGCGATGCCGCCGAGCGCGACCGCGATGAACACCCAGCGCAGCGTGTCGAGATACGGCACCAGCGGCAGGACGGCGCTTTGCGTCTCGGCCAGAACCTGCTGTGCCACCTCCACCCCGGCTGCGCCCAGCGTCGCGACGCCCGCCGCACCGCCGCCCTTCATCGTGCGGCTTTCCGCCAGGTTCTCCCGCGCCGGTGGGGTCTCGGCCGCGAACGGCACCGATCTTGCGGGGAACCGCTCGCCCCACTGGCGCGCCGGGCCGAGGTCGATGTGCATGAAGCCCGATCGGGGGTAGAATCCGAAGCCGAGGAACCCGACCTCCCGCGCCGCGGCCTCGAAGGCCGCCGGGTCGTGGTTCGCCATGGCGATGTCGAAGGCGGCGCCGTCGAGGTGCTTCGAGCGGGTCGCGCCGCCGACGGTGCGGTTGTGCTCGGGGCTGCGATAGGCGGAGTGGACGATCAGCGGCTTGCCCAGCCGGTCACGAAGCGCCTGCAGCTTGTCGAGGGCCGCTTCGTTGATCAGCAGCTTGCTGGTGCCCCGGCAGGCGATCTCAGCCGGGCTGAAGTTCGGCCAGCGCCAGGCACCCTCGGGCACGTCGCGCCAGTGGTCATAGAATGTCGTCGTCATTGGGGTGTCTCCAGAAACAGGAACGCCGCCTCGGAGGGCGGCGTGGGCGTATGTGGATTGGTGCGGGGGGTGGGAACGGATCTGTCGGACCGCAGCCTCGTTTCTTGTCCTACGGCCCACCGCCGAAGAGCCTCAGCTTGACCGCGGTGCCGGCCAGCAGCACGAGGATCAGACCGGTGGTGACGAGATGCACGGTGGTCTGCACGGCGGTGCGGCGCACGAAGCGGATGCAGTCCAGCAGAGACCGCAGGTCCCGGATATCGAGGGCCGCGGTCTCACCTTCGAGCCCGACATCGGCCAGCGCCTGCCGGGCGCCCTTCTGGGCCGCGCGCGCCAGCATGGCTTCGAATTCGGCCTCGGGGATGCGCAGGTTGCTGCTCTCACGCGTGGGGGGCGGCATGGGAATATCTCCTTTGGGCGGGGTCAGTTGCTGCCGGCAAAGCCGATCTCGAGGCTGGCAAGATCGGCCCAGGTCCAGGGCTGACCCGTGGCGGGGTTGAGCGCCCATTCGGATCTGAGCGCCTCGAGCGAGAAGCCCGTGGGCGCCTGTCCAGGGGCATCGTAATTGGTGCCACCGATCCGCAGACGGTTGACCACGAAGGCCGGGTTCGGCGTTTCGACCGCATTGCGGGCATGGCTGGCGAGGATCACCTTGCCGATGGTGCCGGGCGGCGTGGCGCCGGGGGTGAGCGTCGAGGTGACCGCATCGCCGGCCGCGCCGGCATAGGCGAAGGTGGTGGGGTCGCCATCGCCCAGTTCGGCATGCCCGCCGACGGCCGTGGCCAGCGCCCCCGGACCGGTCGGGCGCAGGATGCGGAACCTGCGGCCGCGGGTATCCTGGTCGGAGACAAGGACGTTGGAGAGAAAGAAGCGGGCATTGCCATCGAGGTAATTTGTTCCCCCGAAGTCGAACCGCACCGCGCCCTGTCCGTCGACCTTGTCGGCCTTGCCCAGCACCTGCCCCACCTGGCTCAGATCGATGTAGAGCGTGACCCGGTAGTCATCCTCGTGCCCGTTGACGCTCGTGCCGGTCTCGACATGGATGTCGAAGGTGAAGAGCGTGGCATCGGGCAGACCCGTGACCGGGGCACCGGTCAGGTTGGGCGCCGACAGGCTGAGACTGGTATAGTCGAGCGTCATCGCGCCGTTGTTGAGGTCTATGCGGGCAATATCGACCGTGGGCAGGCCCACCGATGCGAAGAACCCGTCCCCGGAGGTGGTGCGGTTGAAATCGTCATAATAGCAATCCGCGCGGATCCAGATGTCGTTGACACCCGGCAGCGAGACACTGGCCGGCTGGGCCTCGTCGAAGCGCAGGGCATGGTCGGCGAAGCCCGGGTTGAAACTGCCCGGCACAGAGGCGTCCTCGATGCCGCCCAGAATGGCGGCGCTGTTGGTGATCAGGTAATCGGTCATGGGATATCCCCTTGGGATGAAGATCAGACGGTAAGTTCGACGATGAGTTCCTGCTCCAGCACACCAAGCGCGGGCGGGCGCAGGTCGAGCACCAGGTCCTGCGCGGGCAGATCGATGCCGGGTCCCCGACAGGTGAGGATCAGGACCTGGCCCGCGACATCGACACCAGGGCCGGCAAAGAGCAGGGTCAGCTCCTGGTCGGTGACCTGGACCTTGCCGCGGATGCTGACCCGGAATTCGCGAAACGCCCGGTCCTCGTATCCGTCGCGCAGCGCGCGGACCCGGAGGGCTGCCAGTTCGACACCGGCGGGCGGTACGGGATAATCGGTCTCGGAGAGGGTCCAGCTGGTTGCCTGCCCGGCGGCAATCACCACGGCGGCAGGCTCCAGCGTCTCGCCGGTGTCAGGCGCGACCCAGTGGATGCGGATCTCGTAGGAGACACCGGGTTCCGGGCCGATATCGCCGGCGATGTAGCTGTCGAACACAGTGCTGGTCTGGGAGAGCCGGTCACGATGCGACCAGGTGAGCGTGGTCTCCGGGCTGGCCAATGTCGGAAGGTAGAGCCCGTCGCCCTGGAGATTGCCCGGCGGCAATGGCCGGATGGCGCGGGAGGAGAGCGTGACGGTATCACCGGGGGCCTGCGTCAGCGGCAGGGTGCCCAGCCCGGTCTGGGGCAAGAGCTTGACCGAGACGGTCTCGCCGGCCAGGAAGCTGCCCCGGCTGGGCTGGGCTGCGGCTTGCCAGCAGATGAGCGGCGTGCCGGCCGCATGCGCCAGCGGCACGGTGTCGAGACAGCCGCGACCGACGGTGAGAGTGCTGGCGGAGATCCCGTCGATGCGCAGGAACTCATCGCCGAGGGCCGCGAGTGTGCCGGTGACCAGCTCGGAGAGCCCGGTCCAGTCGCGGACGGCGAGCACGGTGTCCTCGGGATCGTCGGAGAGATCTGCATCGAGGATCGCGGTTGGAACGAAGCCCACCGGGTCATCGGCGGCGTATCCCGTGCCGGTGTCGATCCAGACCTGGGTTGTCAGCGCATCCGGCGCGGGGCGCTGGCCCACGGCCATGATGGTGCCGGCATCGGGGTCGGTCGACAGCGCGGCATCCGCCTGGGCATGGCCCAACTCCTGCACCAGCAGCCAATACGGGGTTTCCCGTACCAGCCGGCGCTGGAGCGGTTGTGGGGTTGAGATGAAGGAGGCCGGCGGGTTGCTCGTCTCGCCGCCGACCAGCGCGGTATCGCCGAGGGCAAAGACATCCTCGACGATCCGGAGACGGATGCCATTCTGGCGCCCGTCGCCATGGTCGATCTCGACCACCCGCATGATGACCCCTTCGAGCCCGCGCCGGGGGTTCGAGAGCCGGATCGCATCGCCCGGGTCGAGCTCGGCCCCGCGCCGGTTGACGGTGATCTCGCCGGAGAGGAGCGGTGCGGACAGCCCGCGCAGGTCCCGTTCGGCGAGACGCACGGCCAGCGCCTCGTGGCGGACACCGGGATAATCCACCGCCGTGGAAATCACCTGTCCCATGAGCTGGACACGGGCGGTATCGGTGACACTGACCGAGCCGGTCTGATCGGTGCGCGCATCCGAGAAGCTGACGGTGATGCTGTTGACGAGATCGGCGGCCTCGCGCCGGCCCAGTTCGCCCCATTGGATCACGTTGCCCGCATGGAAGAGCGGCAGGCTGTCGGGGTCGTAATCGTTGCGGATGAGCTTGAGCTCCCAGCGCCCGGTGCGGCGATCGACAAAGAGCTGGGCGTCGATGTGATGCAGGATGTCGGAGAGAAACTCCTCGAGACTGGCATCGCTTTGCCAGAGGAGCGACAGACCGAACCCCTCGGCGAAGAGCTGATCCGCGGCTTGCGTGAAGCTCGGGCCTATATCGGCCTCTCCATAGCCGAGCCCCCAGGTGCGGTTGGTGAGGCATTCGCGGATGATATGGGCCGGGTTCATGTCCGGGCCCCGGTCGGTCTCCGGATCCACCGCAACGATCTCTGCCGTTTCCGGATACCATTGTGTCGCCCCGTCCTCGGCGGTGAGAATGCGGGTGAGACGCACGGCCCAGGGTTTGAGATAGGGGTTGAGCCCGAGATAGACCTGCCGCAGGACCAGAGAGCAGATCCCGCGAAAGCCCGGCAGGCTGGTTCCGGCCCGGGCGGCGAGATAATCGTTCTGCCGCTGGTCGGGTGCGCCCATCAGGACATCGATGTCGCCGACGATGCCGCCCTCGCGGCTCTCGCCTCCGAAGAGATCGGGCTTGTCGATGCGAATGCGGGTGCCGGGCGCCGGGGAATCCTCCTCGTCGAGCACAGACCCGCCGCCTGATGCCGTGGCGAGGGAGATGGACTGGAAGGCGAACGACAGGGTCTTCGGCGTCACCTGCATCCAGGTCAGGTGTTCGCGCTCGTCATGGGCAATGCCCTGTATGGTGATCCGGTGGGTGGTGCCGCTGGCCAGCAGCGTCAGGTCCAGCGCCTGTCCGAGGGAGAGGCCGGGGATCCCGTTCGAGCTGTAGATGTTCAGCGCGGCAAAGCTGCCCTGCTCGCCTGCCGGAAACACCGCGGCATTGGCATTGGTCAGCAGGGTTGTCACCGCGCCGACACCTTCACCACCGCCGGAACCCGTGCCATCGGCAAGCGACCAGGCGGTGCGGTCATCGACCCGAATCTCGCGGATGGTATCCACCGGCCCATGGCAGAGGGCCAGGTGTGCCCCGAGCGCATAGCGATAGCCGACAATGACCGAGCTACCCATTGCTCTGACCCTCCTGCCGCGCCCGGGCCTCGGCGACGGCGATCACCCGCAGGGCAAGCGCATCGCCGGTTGCGGCCAGAACGTCCACCTCGAGCCCATCCCGCAGGAAGCTCTGCCAGTCGAGCCCGTGACGCGCAAACCAGCCCCGCGCGCCCTGAAAGCAGATCCGCGCGGCGCGCAGATCCCGGATCGTTACCCGTGTCACTTCTTGCCTCCCGATTTGCGGATCGGGTCGACCTTCAGATCGCCCGCCCAGACCACGTTGGGCCCCCGGAGCAACACGGTTCCAAACACCACCGGGATCGGCCGGCCTTCCTCGGCCGTGGGCAGGTCGAACTCATCAAGCCCGGCAGCCTTCGGCGGCGCCGTCTTCGGCTTCGGGGCCAGCACATAGGAGATCGCCGTCAGCACAAGGCTGGCGACGATCTGGACGACAAAGTTCCAGACCATGGAGAAAGGCTTTCAGGGGTTCGAGGAGACTTGCGTTCACATAGTCGGACGAAGGGAACGCGCTGGGATCACAGGTGACCCACGTTCAATCGAAACAGCCGTTGCTCAGGTTCCTTTTCGCAACAGTGGGTTGCGACTGCCCAACGTCTTGGTGGTTCGCAAACAACTGCCTACCTGGAGATATGATCCAGGTTCTTGTCTTTCCTTGGAGACCGACCAAATCTGTGGATTACTTCGCTATTGCAGTGATCCCGGACGGGTGTACCGAAGACTCAGCAACACATGGAGACGCCAGTGCGGGCATGCATCCAACAAGTTTTTCTGACCATAGTATTGCTCTGGGCCCCTTTGGCCTCAACTGCTCAGGACATGATGATCGACAACTTTGAAGGTCAACCAGAAGCCAGATGGAGATTTTTTGCTGATACCGTGATGGGCGAGGTTTCCACCGGAGGTGTCACCTTTTTGCGAGAAGACGGCATCGTCTTTGCGAGAATGACCGGAACCGTCAGCATCGAAAACAACGGTGGTTTCATCCAGATTCGAACTGAGTTGCCGACTCCTCCACCTAATGACACGACGGGTATACGCCTTGTCGTCCGAGGAAACGATCAGCCTTACTTCGTGCACTTGCGAACCAATGGAACCGTACTTCCCTGGCAATATTATCAAGCAAGCTTTGAAGTCACACAGGAATGGACCGAGGTGAGCTTGCCGCTCGGCGACTTCAAGGCGTCAGGGCAACTCCTGCAGTCGGTGCCAAAAGCACGGAACCTGAAATCTGTCGGGATAGTTGCCTTTGGCCGGAACCATGAGGCAGAAATCGAAGTCCGTGAACTGAGTTTCTACTGATACCAGACGCAGAACAGCTTTCAGACCTTCACCAAAATTGGATTGCCCGCCCATGACATCACGCTCCCGATCGATTGTCCTTCGGGAATTCTTCGGTTGGCTGTTTGTCGTGATTGTCGGCTCTGGGCTTCATTTTGTTTTTGACTGGACCGGAGGGTGGCGGCCGGTAGCGTTGATCGCAGCCGTAAATGAATCCATTTGGGAACACCTGAAGCTTGCGTTCTGGCCTGGCCTGTTCTGGGCGGTGCTGCCATGGAGTGCCCATTCTCCCGACTTACCAATGCGCCTTGCATCACGGGGATATTCACTTCTGGTCACGGCAATTGTCATTGTTGTCGTGTTCAAGTCCTATACCGCCATCCTCGGGCGCAACCTCTTGTTCCTCGACATAGGGACATTTGTTCTTGCTGTTCTCGGTGGGCAGGTAGTTTCTGCCCTGTTGGAAATTCGAAACCCCCGCAATGCAGCATTTCTGACCATCGGGCTGGCTTTGCTGGCCGTGCAGATCTTCGCCTATGGTTCCTTTACATTCCACCCACCGGATCACTGGCTGTTTACCGATAGCCGCAATGGGCTTCAGGGGCTCTCCCGGCCTTGATCGCCGGAACTGCCACGATTTGCCGGTCCACTCTGATTGATAATGTTCGCGCCAAAGGTTGGTGTTTCTGAAGATGGAAGTTCGCCGTAGTTCTACTCGGTTCCGCAAGATGAAGGGCGACCAGAGTCCCATTAAATGATGCTCGAACCGCCGAACGGATTTCTTCCCGGAATGTCCGGAAACCCACCGAAGTTCAGCAGGTTGCCGAACCGGCCCGCGCAGGTGTCGCGGCGCAGTTCACAGCCAAGGGCGATTGCCACGCTGGCGGTGGCGCCGACGTCGATCTCCGCCTCGAGCGTGGGCATGCGACTGGAGAGCGTCAGGGTGGCGCCGGCATGTCCAACGATGAAGCCCGGCAGGCCGGCATGGCGCAGAACGCCGCCGCGATACCAGCCGTCGGGCTGTGCGGCGGCCTCGGGCACGGTGATCTGCAAACCGGATCGGGCGGTGGCGGTGCCCGCAACCGGGAAATCCGCGATATCGAGCCGGCAGCCGCCGGCATAGAGCACATGGCGGCAGAGCCTCTGGTAGCGGGCGCGCACGCCTTGTCGACGCATTGCGGTGAAGAGTGACTCCGCCCGCAGAACGATCCGCACCCCTTCGACCTGGGCCGAGACGATGCGGCCTTTCCAATGGGCCACCAGCTCACCGGGCACCTGTTCATGGCCGCGGAATATCGTGAGCGTGGTGACAGCAGACCCCCGCGGCCCGAGCCAGCGGCGGGCGAAGGGATCGGATAGCGGGAAGGCGAGGGAAAGATCGACCCGGCGCGGATCGCCGCTCTGGACCACGTTGCCATGGGAGAGCGCAGAGGCGATCCAGAGCGTGTCACCCGGCTCATCGGCAAGGGTGCCGCCGGGCACCACCCAGTCCGCAGCCCGGCTGGTGAAGCGCCAGGTCTCCGGCCCCTCGGAAAAGCGATAGAGAAAGAGCGGTCGCGCGTCTGCGGTCGAGGTTTCCAATTGGTCATAGGTCATTGCGAAAGCCGCGGTCTGCGCGAGAAAGGTCCCGCATTAGTTTCCGAAAAGACAGTCGAAGTGTGGTATGGTGTGCCCGGGCGAGAAACATGTCGGGCACCTTCAGGGAGGAGTCCGATGATCAATTTCCAGAGAACCGCAAGTATCGCACCCGGCAAAGCCGGTCCGGCAATGGCATTTGCCCAGGAAATCGCCAAGACGTTCAAGGCGATGACGTCGCTTGATCTCACCGTCATGATGCCGGTGGGTGGGAACCCGAACCGCATTGCCTGGCGCACCAGCTACAAGGATCTCGCCCAAATGGATGAGGTCATGACGAAGATGATGTCGGATGCGAATTACATGTCGCAAGTTGCCTCGGCGGGAGATCTCTTCATCCCGGGTTCGGTAAACGACGAAATCTGGCGCACGGTCTGACGGCGACGGGCAGGATCGAGTTGGCCAGTGCCTTGCGGCGCTGTGGGAAGGCTTGTCCTCAACGATCTGGGTCTTCCGCAAGTCATAGGTCATGGGCTCAGAGCGGGTCCGGGGCTTCGATCGTGGGGAGGCTGACCTCGGTGCCGGTGGGACGGTGTTCGAACTCGATCCGGTCACTGTCGAGGCGGACGAGGGTCACCAGGTGGCCCCGGGTCGTGACCGGCACGTCCCGATCGAGCGGTGCGATGCCGAGGCGCAGGCCAAGCGGATCATAGGCGGCGCTCAGCACCTCCCGGAACAGCGGCACTCCGGGCAGATCGAGCAGCAGATGACGACCGACCCAGTCTGCAGGATCGAGACCCGGCGCCACGATCAGCACATCGTCGCCGGCAAGCGCCTCCTGCGAGAGAACAGCCTCCCGTCCCCAGGTCGGGAGCCAGAAGGCCCGGGCCCGGCCGCGCAGGTGATGGAGCCAGCGCCGCCGCGACCAGAGGGCCGCGCGGCCGATATCCTTGAGTGTCAGCACGGATCCGCGTTCCAAGAGATCGCGCAGCGGCTCGAAGATCACGGGGCCCATGTCGTTGTCGATCCCCTCGAAGCTCTGCGCCAGGGTCTCGGCCAGGGGCTGACGCAGGACACTCGGGTCCATCAGCACATCGCGGCCGCGATACCGCGGGATGCCGAGGAGCGTACTCAGCAACCTGTCCCGCAGGCTTTCCGCATCGCCCGGTGCAATCACCGGCACACCGTCAGCGCCGGTATTGTCGAGCATGGCCGTCCAGCTTGTATTGGGGAGCTCTATGTTGACCCCGTAGACCTCCACATCCGAGATCGCGTCCCGCAATTCCACGGCGGTGGCGGCGGACCCCAGCGGATAGGGCGCGCCATCTGTGAGAAACAGGATGATCCGGCGCTTGTTGCCCGCTCCGGCAAAGAAGCCCTGGGCTTCACTGAGCGCCATGGCAAAATCCGTGCCGCCCCTGAGGGCCGGGGGCATGGTCAGCCAGGTGGAAAGCGCTGTGAGATCTTGCAGATCGGCCTCGCGATGGAGCCGCATCTCCGAGACGACCTCGTTCCAGAGAACGATGCAGATGTCATTGCGCAGCGCCGGGGGCACACTGCCGGCCAGTTCATCGACCAGCGCCCGCACTGCTGCCATGGCCGCGGTGATCTTGTCCCCCGCCATCGAGGTACTGGTATCGACGGCGATATAGAGCGCGGTGCCGCGCAGCCCGGAGAGATCACCGCTCTCCTGAAGAAGGAACCGCGCGGTGACAAAGCCGAGATCCGCATGGTGCCGCTCGATCTCCAGCGGGGCCAGCAGACGGGCGCGGCGTGCCGGCGCGATCACCGGGTGGGAGAGGTCGACACCGGCCGGGGCCAGGAGATCGATCCTGTCGGGGTGAACATCTGCGACCTCGAACAGATGCGCGGGACCGCCATTGTTCGCGGCCACGGCAAAGCCCGGCGCGCGGTAGTCGGCATGAACCGCCGAGGCGGCCAGGCTCATGTCGCCTGCCAGGATACCCGTCCTGCTGCGCTCCGCCATGTGCCAGAGCGGCACGATCCAGGTCCCGGACAGGCCGCGCCGCGCCAGCGCGCCAGCCTCCGTGAGTCCCGGCCCGTCAAGCCGGTGGCGCAGGGTCAGGATCTCGCGTGGTGCTGTCCGTAGCGACAGGCGCTGTTCGCCCGCCTCGCTTTGCAGCACCTCGCTGCGCCACTCGAGCACTTCGGTTGCCGGACCATGCGCTGCAAAGGGCCAGGGAAGATCAGCCATCGAAGGCGCCCCGGTTGCGGCGGATCACGTTGAGGATGGCGCGTTCACCGGCGGGCGTTGCGAGATAGTCCCCCACCAGCCCCGGATCGAGCACGTTGATGATCCGCGGCGTGATCTGCGGGGCGGGCTGCGTTGTCCCGGCCTCCACCCCGAGCCGACCGCCGGGTCCCCGGCGCAGGGGCAAGATCGCCTCTGGCCCGGCCTCGCCCATGAGACCGATGCCGCGGGCAAAGGGAAACACCGTCGGGTGATCCACGATGCCACCTCTGGCAAAAGCGGCGACCTGGCCGCTCTGGGCAAAGACACCGCCCTTGGCAAAGCCGCCGCCGAAGAGACCGCCGATGGCCTTGGTGATCCAGCCGAAGAGACCGCCGCCGCCGCCGGATACCCCGCCACCGGCGAAGGCGCGGAAGAGCGCGTCCTCGATCGGCTTGAAGGCCGAGTCGATCAGGCGGTTGGCGAGGTTCTGGGCAATGCCGGACACCGCGCTTGCAAAGCTCTGCCAGCTCAGTTCGCCGGATTTGAGGGCTTCTTTCAGCGGGCCGGTGATATCCTCGGCCAGACCCTTGGCCAGATCCTTCGTGCGTTCGATGGCGGTCTTCGCTCCATCCCAGGCTTTTGCTCCGGCCTCTGCCGCCTGCTTCAGCGCGCCGCCGGCTCCGCTTGCGGCCGATCCCGCGCGGTCGAGCGCCGCATCGGTCTCGCTGAGGGCCGCGTTGAGCCGCTCCGTTGCGGCCGCAGCATCGGTGGCGGAATTGCCACTTTCGCCTGACCCTGCGACAGCAGCCCGAAGGGCATCGAAAGATGTGAGCGGTGCCTTGGCCTGCCCGGCAAGATCGGTGGACCTTGCCCGCGCCGAATCTGCACGTCCGCGCGCGGCCTCGGCAGCAGCAACCAGCCCGATATCCGGCACGGTGAGCGGATTGTCGGCAAAGGCACGGTCAAAGGCGGCTTGGGCAACGCTTGCCGCATTGGATGCGGCGCCTTCGAAGCGGTTTTCGATCTGGCCAAGGTCGAGATCGGGCACGATCGGAATGCGCCGCTCGACCCCGAGGGCTTCCAACCCGGCATTCACACCGGAGATGAAGCTGTTGATCCGGGTGACCACGCCATTGAGCATGGCCTCCACGCCCTCGATCAGGCTGTTGGCGGCCTGGAAGGCGATATCGCCGATCGCGGCCGGCAGCAGGCCCCAGACCGCCTTGATGGCTTCGAATGTTCCTTCAAAGCTGTTCACAGCGGCATTGGCAAAGCCGACAACCGCCTCGAGCGCGCCTTGCAGCGCGGAGGCTGCGGAGGCCTGAATGTCCGCAAAGGCTGCCATGGCCGAGGCCCCGACGCTTGCTGCGCCCATGCCGATCCGCTCCCATACCTCGGAGGCCAGATCGCCGAGCAGCGCCATCGCGTTGCCGAACCCGCCTGCGCCGGAGACGAGACGCGTGAATTGGAACACGAGTTCTCCTGCCCCGACGACGAGCGCGCCGATACCGGTGCGAATGAGCGCCCCGCGCAGGACGACGAGCGCGGTGGCGAACCCACGGACCGAGAGCGCGGCAGCGGCCAGCCCGGCGACCCAGCGGCCCGCGAGTAAGGTCGCGAAGGTGGCGGCATAGGTGGTCAGGCGGCCGATGTTGTCGAAGAGGCCGGTGAGGGCCCGCCCAAGTGGTCCGGTGCGGCTGGCGACTGTTGCCATGGCATTGGCCACCGTCTCGAGCGCCGGGGCCGTGGCGACGGCGAGCTGGTTCGAGAGCCCGCGCCAGATCAGGCCGAGCCGAGAGATCGCATCGTTGGTCCGCTCGATCTGGTCGGCATCCTGTTCGGAGACGACGACGCCGAAGGCGCGCACGTCTTCCGTCGCCTGGCGCAGTGTCGCGGTATCGATGCGCGACATGGCGATGGAGCCTTCCTCGCCGAAGAGCTGCCCCGCGACAGCCGCGCGTTGGGCTGCCGGCACAAATTCCTCGATCGCAGCATTGATCGCGCCGACACGCTGGTCCAGCGGCAGAGCAATCAGGTCGGTGGCCGATAATCCCAGCCGCTCTAGCGCGTCGGCGGCGGGACCGGTCCCGGCAGCGGCCTGGCTCAGACGACGGGTGAGGTCCTTGGTCGCCTGCTCGATGCCGGACATGGAAACACCCGCCAGCTCACCGGCACGCTCGAGCGTCTGAATCGAGGCGACCGTGGTCCCGAGCGATTGTGCCAGTTTCGCCTGCGCGTCGACGGTCTGCAGGCCGGAGCGGATCATGGCGACACCAGCTGCGGTCGCGGCGGCAACGGCGGCAGCTGTGGCCACCTTCACCCGGCGCGCAAAGCCCGCGAGCCGGGCGTTCGCCGCTTCCATCTCACGGGAAAGACGACCGAAGCCGCGCGACCCGGCCTCGCCGACACCTTCCAGCTCGGCACGCACCTGCCGTCCGCCGACTGCCGCAAGGCGGACAGACACACGTTTTTCAGCCATCGGGGCGTTCCATCTGTTCGTTGAGTTTGGCCACCATCACCGCTTCGATGACGGGTAGCAGTTCTGCCGCGGCGACCGGCGGCACGCCGAGCGCATCGCCGAGCGCGAGCCCCGCAGCAAGATCCCAGCCGATCACCGCGCCCGGCAAGACTCGCAGCTGGCCGCCGAGGCGGCCGACCAGGTCCCAGACCTGCCAGCCCTCATGCGTCAGGGGTTGGTTCGCGCGGCCTGGGCAGTCTTTGCACGTCCCTTCGCAGGCGTCGCAGTACCGATCACCCCCGCCGAAGGACCACTCGGCGAGAGCGCGGAGGCGTTTTTTTCCTGCTCCAGCAACAGGCCCTTCGAGACATAGGTCAGCTGGAAGGCCTCGAAGATGGGCCAGATGTCGAGCAGGGCGTCGATGGCCTCGGGGCTGGGATCGATGGGATTGCCGTCGGCGTCGCCGATGCCCTCCCAGGCGAGCACCGCCCGGCGAGCGAGCGCCTTTGCGAAGGCGACGGCGCGCTCTTCGTCGGAGGTCTCCTCAGGGCAGGCTTCCACGGCCGGGTCGCTGCGGGTCGCCACCATCAGTGCGGTGGTCAGCGGGCGCAGCTGCACCCGGACGCCAGGGGCGAGGTCATGCCAGCGGGGTGAGTTCGTCAGGTCGAGTGTCAGCATTCAATATACCTCAATGTCGTTGATCAGGGTGGCGGTGCACATCCGGCCAACGACGCTGTCGCGCGCGGCCTGCCAGTCGAAGGTGGCTTGCACCCCTTGCGGCCCGGAAATCTCGATGCGCGGGCGCGGCAGGTAGACGGCGTGCACGGTGAAGGTGAAACTCTCGCCCGAGGGCAGGACGTAGCCGAATTCGAGCTCACAGGGATCGCCGTTGATCGCCTGCGTCACCAGTGTGCTGTCGGCGAAACGCACCTCGATGGAGCCCGTCAGCGCCGCGATGGACGGGTCCGCGCCGTCGATGCGGCCATCCGAACGGATGGTCTCGATCCGGTCGAGGTTGTTGGCATAGGTGATGTCGGCCGAGACCACGTTGCCGAGGGCGGTGCCGTTGCGGGTGACCTGTCCGTTGAAATGGCCGAAGCGCTTCAGGGCAAGGTCCGCAAGCGCGCCCGCGCTGGAGGTGGTAGCGATCGTCTCGCCCTGTGCCACCAGCCGGGCCGTCGCGGTCAGCAGGCCCGACCGACCCATCTGCCAGCTCAGCTGATCGAGAACGGAGCCAGAATACATGGCGTATCGCGGCACCTCCGGCAGGGCGACCTCGATCGCCATCGAGGGCAGGGTCCAGCTGCCCGACCGGAACTCGTGCGTGTAGGGCCCGGAGCCCGACGTGTCCGGGTCGCCGAAAGCGGCCTTCAGCCAGAAGCCCAGAGCCTCGGCATCGAGCGGCACGACGACGTCGCCATCGGCGGTGACCGCGTCCTTGACCGGAGCCAGCGGGTCGCGGCCGTAACCAAGAAGCTCAGAGTTCAGCAGCGGCTGCTCAGCGCCGAGCGTGGTGCTGGCGAAAGGCATCTTCGTGTAGCCGCTGGTGGGCGGCGTGCCATAGACGGTCTCGAACGCAAGCGCCATCTGCGCCCGCGCGCCCTGTGCGCGTGCCATGGGGGTCTCCTTGGATGGTGAGGAATGTCAGGCCAGCGGCCCGGTCGTGGTGTAATGCAGGACGACGGTGATCAATGCCGCCTTCAGCGAGGCAGCGCCCTCGACGGGCAGATCGACCGGGGCCGGGGCCTCGGGCTCGACCCAGTCGCAGAGGCCGCCCAGCGTGCGGTCAGCCTCCAGTGCCGTGCCGATCTCGACGATCAGGTCATCGAACGCGCCGGCACGGTCGCTGCTCGCCTGGACGACGACCTCCAGTTCGGCCCGGTGCTGGTAATGGTAGCGCAGGGGTGAGAGCGTCACCTCTGGCTCGCCCGGCTGGCCATCGCGCAGGATGATCAGCCCGGCCGCCGGGATCCGTTCAGGCAGTACTTCGTCACGCACTGTGAGGGCGGCAAGAGGTTGGAGCCGCGCGTGCAGCGCTACGAGAGCAGTTGAACGAATTGTGGACATCTTAATAAGCGCAGATCATAATGATTTTAGTATGTAGCTGGAACTGGGCATATGGAAAAAGACTCCGCTTGGCTTCACCACGACATTTTTGAAGGCCCTTTGTCTAAAGATTTTCCTGGAGAAAAGAGTTTTTCGGTTATTAGGGTTTTGCTGAATTTTGAGGGTGTCGATGGTTCATGGCAGAATTTTTCCTGCCGTGGAGGCCGCCTTCATCTTGATGTCTTAAGTAGAACTATCCAAGTGCTTGATGATTATGGGGTTGGCAAGAGTAGCATTTTTTCTTTCTTGCAGTTTATTTTTTGTCACTATTTGGGTTCCCTGTATCCTGATCTTTCAGAAGATAAAAGGTTGTTGCGTTGCGGGTCGGTTGCTGATTCGTGGCGTTTAATTTATCTTGCAATCGAGTGTGGTGTAATTCCAGTGGATAATATTTCTGGAATTCTTAATAAACTGGAGATCGGCGATACTGACGTGTGTGATGAGGATCGCCTTTATTTTTGGTCCGTGATGGTCAATGCAGCTACCTATGACGGGGATGGTGAAGATCTCTACAAATTTGGAGTTCCTTTTTCCTGTATTCAAGGCAGGTTTCCGGATGTGATGGCTTGGCGTGCTCACCTGCTATTTATCTATGGGCAAGACGGTGACGAGGTGTTGGCACTTGATATGGCTGTTGAGGCCGCGTTCTCAGGTTCAAAGCTGGCTTGGGTTTGTCTCAATGATTGGGCTTTTTCTCGCAAGTACGCCGATCGAGTGCTTGAAAAAATTATCGATTTTGGCCGAGAGTCCAATGTGCTTTCGAAAAATGAATTGCCGGCTTTTGCTGTGGATAGAATTTCCGAATTAATTGAAGATTGGGGATAGTCTCGCCGCGGGCCCAATATCTAATTGTCAATCGTAAAATCTGATCTTGCGCATGAATAACGTCTCTTTGCAGATCCAACCGCTTGCGCAGCCTGACCTGCGGCACAAGCAGGAAGATCGGCACCGTGGTCAGCCCCCGTCCGGTCTTTAACCGTGACGCCACCGCACGCCCCTTCGAATTCAGCCGCCCCTCTGCCACCAGCAGGCTCGGGCCCCGTCGACGATAGATGAACCGCAGGCGCAGCCCCGTGCGGCGCTCCCATTCGCCGGGGGTGATGCGACCACCGCGCATGGATTTTCCCGCCGCCGCTGTGGGGATCGCCAGCCAGAACCCATCGCGTGAGCGGATCAGCGGGCCTGTGTCATGCGCACCGATGATGACCGGGGCCTTGGACCAGACCAGCGCCGCGGCGTTGAGGCTCTCACCCGCCTTCGGGTAGGTGGCGAGGCGGATCGAGTTCGCCAGCCGCCGACCAAGTCCCGCTTGCGCGATCTGCCCGCGCCAGGCGGTCTTGAGCCCGGTGCCAGCCTCGCGCATAGCGGCGGTGACGGCCTTTTCGCCGGCCTTCACTTCGGCCGCCATCATCGCAACGATGTCAGGATCAATGTCGAGCTTCAGCTTCATTCGGGCCGCAGGTTCAGCGTCCAGATCAGCCGCTCGCGGTCGCGCAGAGGTTCGCCCTGGATCACGTGACTGTCGGCGCCGATGACGATCAGATCCCCGGGGCGCGGGTCGGGGAGATCGGCCACGCGCACGTCCACCATGGTCGTGTCGCTGACGAAGCGCCCGGCGCCGAAGTCTGTGACGCGATCGGGCGCGCGGGCGATGATGCGGATCGGGCGTTCCTCGGAGGTGGTGGCAGAGATCCAGAGCGCCGGTGCCGCCATGGACGCATGGGTGAAGATGCGGTCCATGGCGGCGGCAAAGACGGACATGAAGATATCCGCCGGTGTCAGTTCGACGTGTGCAGTCGGACGGCCAGCCGCGGCCGCTTGTTGACCGGCAGGATCGAGGCCTCGGTCATCACGTCGATCCAGCGGCCCTTCTCGTCGAGATGCTGGCTGGCGTAGAGCGGCAGGCCGATCGTGTTGGCGGTTTCCAGCAGGTTGGCCGGGCCGCCATACGTTGTGAACGTGTCCATGGTCCCGAGCGGGAAGGCGATGCCCTCACTCGCCGGCACCAGCCGTTCGATGGCTTTCGTCGAAAGCGTGACGGTGCCGGCATATTCTTCGAAGAGGATGCCGCCGAAGGGAAAGTTGCGGCGGACATCTTCGCGCAGCGGCTGGGCGCCGGTCGCAGCGTAGAACTTGTAGGCCTCCTCGACCTTCGGGTGGCTGATCAACTTGTCGAAGAACTCGCGACTGACAAGGGCGTGCACGCTGGTCATCGCCTCGCCCAGAAGATTGTCTTCGATCGCGCGCAGCACCTCACGCACCTTGCCCTGCACATTGGTGCCGGCGGTGCCGAGCAGGAAGTCGACCGAGATCTGTGCGAGGCCAAATTCGGTGAAGTAATTGTAGAGGGTGAACCCGGCCCCATCCTTCACGATCCCGCGCAGGGCGTTCATCTCCATGTATTCGCGGGTCTGGGCATGTTTGCGCCGCATGAGCAGAAGCTTGCGGTTCATCACCTCGACCAGAGTATCGGCGACATCGAAGGTCCCGAGGGCAGGTTGCCCCTGGATGTCGGCCGGCAGGATCACGTCATCATGCGGGATCCAGGGCAGAGCGAAGCTGCGCATCGAGCGCCCCTCACGCGTGCCGACAGTGGCGGGACCGCCGAGCGGCACCGAGGGCAAAAGGCTCAGCACACCTTCGTGCTGTTCGATGATCACCGAGCGCTGGCTGACGCCCTCGAAGCGGAACAGGCAGATCTGGCCGAGACGGGTGTAGAGGTTGGGCAGGATATTGATGGCCTGCGTCATCTCGGCCAGCGAATAGCCGCCAGCGTCAAAGGGATTGCGAACGAGGGTCATGGGGCGCTCCGGAGATGTTGGGGGAAAGGGCGTCAGACGCCGTCGCGGGCGATGATGCCGACGGCAGCAAGTTGGGCGATCTTGGCGGAGATCTTGGTGCCGTCATCGACGGTGGCGTCATAGGCGAGGCCTGCGCGCGAGACGATCGAGGGGCCACGGACGACCACGATGCCGGTGGCATCCGCCAGTGTGGCATCGACGGCATAGAGCAGCACGGCGGTTGCGGTCTGCGCACCATCCGAGCCGGTCGCGGTCGCCAGCTTGTATTTGCCGCTGGCGGTGATCTGGCCGAGCACCGAGCCGACCGGATAAGGCATGCCTTGCAGCAGAGTGATCACTTCACGGGTGTAGTTCGGATTGACCTCATATTTGAGGACATCGCCCATGCTGGGCGGTTCCGTCAGGACGGGCATTGGTCAGTCTCCATGATTTTGGGGATTTGGGCGCTGGGTCAGCGCCTGGCGTTGGTCGCGGTTTTTCTGGCGGCCGCGATGATCGGGCTGTCTTTTGCGGCGGCCGCTGCCGGTGCGGTGGCGACGATGCCAGCGGCATCGCCGCGGGCAGCAAGGTCGGCCAGCACGCGGGCGCGCAGAGCCTCGGGTTTGATGCCACGCGCGACGGCATCGGCCGCATCGATGGTCACACCGAGCCGGGCCGCTTGGGCACAGACCTGCGCCACCTCGGCGGCCTCGGCGCGAATGGCCTCGGCGGTCATGGCTGCTGCTTCTGGTGTCGGCGCGGCAGGTGCCGGAGCGTCCGTTGCAGGCGTGGCGGCAGCGACCGACGGTTCGGTCGTGGTCGGGGCGGCGGCTTCATCGGGGGGAATGGCAGTTGCGGCCGGGTTGGGAGTGTCGGTGGGCGTGGTCGTCATCTCTGGACCCTTTCTACTGGTGGGATTGGAGCCGCGTGGCGTGGCAGCGAAGGCGTGGAAGGCGGTGACGGGATCGGTGATTTCGTCAGCCAGACCTGCCGCGATGGCATCGGCACCGCGGAAGACGGCTGCTTCCGTGGCCAGCGCCGCCGCCTGTGTCAGCCGATCCCCTCGACCGGCCGCGACGGTTTCGGCGAAGAGGAAGCGCACGACTTCTAGTTCGCGCTGCATCTGGTTGTGCACAGCTTCCGGCAGAGGTTGATACGGATTGGCATCGATCTTGTGCGATCCGGCATGGATCAGCGTGACGGCGATGCCCTTCTGATCCAGCGCCCCGCTCATGTCGGTGTGCATGGCCACGACACCGATGCTGCCGACCGCACCGGTGCGGGGCAGGATGATCCGGTCGGCCTGCGATGCCAGAACGTAACCTGCGGACAGGGCATGTTCGGTGACAAAAGCCTGCACCGGCTTTTGCGCCCGCGCGGCGCGGATGCGGTCGGCCAGATCGAAAACCCCGGCGACCTCACCGCCAAAGCTGTCGATGTCGAGCGCAATGCCGTGAACGGCCGGGTCGGCCAGCGCCGCCTGCAGCTGAGCTACGATGCCTTCATATGAGGTCAGGCCCGAGGATTGCCCGATCCACGCACCGCGATGGACAAGCGTTCCGGCGATCTCGATGACGGCAATTCCGTCGATCGTGGCGAAGGGCTGGCTCCCATTACGCTGATGGCGCTGGGCGAGGTCATTGCCAAACAGCGATGGCCGGGCAGCGAGGGCAGCGTGTTCGACCTCGCCAGAGGGCAGATCGACGCCTTGAAATGTAATTTCCTGCCCGGTGATGCGCGGCCCCAACCCCGACAGGAACGCCAGCGCCTTGGCCGGATCGACCATCAACGGGGTGTTGAAGGCGCGCTGGGCGATCTGGGCGTGGTGCATCATGCGCCCTCCCTGAAGTCGGGTTTTTCATCAGCGCTCTCGTCCGCCTCGTCGTCCCTGGCGCTGTCTTGATCCGTGTCGTTCACCCCACCTTCGCCCGGCCCCTGTGCGGGCGATCCCGGGCGGCGGAAGTCGAGGCCCAGCGCCAGCTCGCGTTTGCGCTCAGCGGCGATCTCGCGATCAACCTGTTCGGCGTCATAGCCACGCTCCGAGAGGGCTTGCGTGCGGGATTTCAGGCCCGCTTCGATCTGCAGGATCTCGGCCGAGGCGTCCTTCATCGGATCGATCCAATCCCATTTGGTCGGCAGCCAAGCGCAAGCCTGATATTGCCGCCGCTGGCTGTCGTAACCGGGCAGGTCCAGCGCGCCTGACAGCACGGCAGTGTCCATCCAGCGCACCCAGACCGCGCGGCACAGCTGGAACACCAGCACACCATGCTGCCAGGCGGAGATGCGGCGGCGGAATTCGATCAGCGAGATGCGGGTGTTGGAGAAGTTACCCTTCGCCGTGTCGCCGGTCAGGTATCCATAGGGGATGCCCAGCGCCGCCGCGATCTGCAGCAGGGTCCGATACTGGAACGGCTCATAGGTGCCGCCGGAGTCAGGGGTTGCCGGGGTCGAGACATCTTCGCCGGGGTCAAGCCGCACCACCTGGCCGGGTTCAACCTCCAGATCCTCCTCGGTCGGTTCCAGCGGGGTTTCCGGGGCTGGCGAGGTGATGAACATCGCAAACATTGCCGCGATCTTTTTGCGCTCCAACTCGGCATCGTCATAGAGGTCCAGCGTGAACAGCTTGACGATGGCGGCGGCGAACCGCGACACACCGCGCAGCTGCCCGGCCTCGACTGGGTCCAGCACATGGATCACATCTGCAGCCGGGATACGGACGGTTTCCCCTGCAAGGCCGGGATCGGTCAGATCACCCGGGTGACGGCGCAGGAAGTGATAGGCGACACGGCGTCCGATCCCGTCGAATTCGATCCCCTGACGGATCAGCCCTGCGCCGGGCAATTCGCGGTTCATGTCCAGCGGCAGCATTTCTGCAGGGAGCATCTGCAATTGCAGCGGAACCGTCAGTCCGTCCTCCGCCCGGCGGGGCCGGATGCGGATAAAGACCTCGCCCGAGAGATAGACCTCGCGCGCGGCGCGGCGCTGCAGCCCGTAGAAATCGGTCAGCCCTTCGGCATCGGCGTCATCGGTCCAGGCAAGCCACAGCGCCTGCAACTCTTCCTTCTTCGCCGCATCGCCGATGGTCGAAGAGGGTTTGATGCCATCGCCGACGACGTTACTCGCGAAGGATTCCACGGCATTGGCCGCATAGCCATTATTACGAACCAGCCAGCGTGCGCGGGCGGTGATAGTGTCGCCAGAGGCTGCGATCAACGTGTTCACATGGGCGCGGGATGCCCGGAATCCGCGCAGCCGCCGATGGGCTTGGGCCGCATCGAAACCCCCGATGATGCTGCCGATGCGCTGACGAAAAGCTTCAAACGCCATGGGTCACAGACCTTTTGAGGCAACGGTGCCCCAGCGACGGCGGCGGTGTGGGGTGCCAGCCGCGATGGCAATTCTGGCCTCCAGATCACCGATTGCGGTCGCCAGTTCAGCGTCTGAGCCATAGGTGATGGTCTTGCCGTCATAGCTGACCGAGCGGACGCCCGCGTAACGCGCCTCCTGCAGCGCGGCCAGAAGCGCGCGCATCCGTTCCAGATCCATCTCAGTCCCTCATGAAGTTCGGCGTGTAAGCCCGGCGTTTCCGCCGCGGCGTGGTCAGTGTTCCGGCCTTGGGCGGGGTCAGAGATTCTGGTGCCGCAGGATTTGTTACCGGCATTGGGGGCTTGGTCTCGACCCCGGCCTGTTCTTCAAGCCGCCGCCATGTGGCCTCGTCCCAGCGATCCGCGCCCATGATCCATGCGGCAGCCCGCGCATAAACCCGGCAGTCCAGCGCCTCGTTCCTCTCCCGCATCTTCTGCCATTCGGGGTGGGCGTAGCCGCGCTTGTTGCGCACCGTGACCAGCTGTTCGGCCACCAGCTGCTTCAGCCACTCGGTGTCGATCCAGTCGGGCAGATGCACGGTACCGGGGGCGTCCAGGACGCGCAGCTCGCGATCCTCATCCGAAGGCCGTTCCAGCCGCAGGAAGCGATACGTCTCGGTCTTGAACGTCGCCGTGGCCACCGACCAGAGCCGTGCGCCCCGGCGCAGGCGCTTGCCGCCAATGGTGGCGTCGACGAAGGTCGGGCCCGACACGGGCGTCGCCCGGTTGAAGCCCTCGAGGCCTTTGACGGGAGCAACCTGATCGAACCCC
Organism: Ruegeria sp. YKSD163; assembly: GCF_059612905.1. Classification (NCBI taxonomy): domain Bacteria; kingdom Pseudomonadati; phylum Pseudomonadota; class Alphaproteobacteria; order Rhodobacterales; family Roseobacteraceae; genus Ruegeria; species Ruegeria sp. YKSD163. The sequence continues at coordinate 122,858 of NZ_JBXWRM010000013.1, read as the reverse complement.
TGCGCGCGCGCCCAGGCATAAACGGCTGCGGCCTCATAGCCGGTGTCGATGGCCAGCTTGCCGATCACCATCACCGCCCCGTTGGCGCAGACCCATGTGCGCCCCAAGAGGGCGGTCAGCTGGTCCCAGCAGGCCGGATCGTCCGGCCCACCGGCAATGACGATATGATCGACGAGCCAGCTCTCAAGACCCCGCCCCCAGGCCCAGACATCGACCTCGATGCGGTCCTTCTGCACATCGGCGCCAGCTGTCAGGAACAGACCACCGACGGGGATGTGCGCGCCTGCATAAGCCTCGCGCCGTTCGGCCAGCCGCTGCCATTCCGGCGCATCGCCTGACTCGACCCATGTCTCGCCCAGCAGGGTGTTGCGCGCGGCGCGCAGCATGTCCTCCGAGCCTTGGGCGGCCAGCCAGTCCCGCGCGATCTGCTGCCAGCTTTTCCAGCCCAAGGGCGAATAGAGCGCCGAGAGGTGGAAGCCGATGGAATGCGGGTCGGCGGACACGGCCGTGGCGCGCCATTCCCCGCGCTCCAGCATCTGCGTCTTGTGATGCTCGGCGATGGGTTTGTCGCAACCCTCGCAGTGATAGGCCGCGGTGTCGGGTCGCCCCTTGTCCCAGCGCAGGCGTTCGAACTGCAGCCACTGCATCGCGCCGCAATGTGGACAGGGCACGAAGTACCGCCGCTGGTCGCTGGCCTGATATTCCCGCTCGATCCGGCTGAAGCCCCGGATCGTGGGCGTCGACACCATGAACACCTTGCGCCGGTGCGAGAAGGTGGTGGTCCGCGCTTCGGCCAGCGTGACCGGATCGCCTTCCTCGTCGGCCGAGGCCGGATAGGCGTCGACCTCGTCGAGGAAGATGTAGCGCGCCGGCATCGAGCGCAGGCCGGTGGCGGAGTTGGCCCCGGTCAGCACCAGGATGCCGCCCGGGAATTCCTTGGACAGCATCGAATTGCCCGCGTCGCGCGACCGGGCAGGCTGCACCCGTTCCTTCAGCGCCGGACTGTCCCCGATCAGCGGGTCGATCCGCCCGCGCGAGGTGCGTTTCGCCATCTCCACCGTCGGCAGCACCGCCAGCATCGGCCCCGGCGCGTGATGGATGACGAAGCCGATCCAGTTGTTGCCAGCCTCTGTCGCGCCCACCTGCGCGGCCTTCATGAAGCTGATCCGTTGCGCCGGGTGCTTTGGTGACAGCGCATCCATGATCTCGCGCAGGTACGGCGTCCGCGCCGTGCGGTATTGCCCGGGTTCGGCCGACGCCCGGGAGGACAGCTTGCGGTGCTGATCCGCCCATTCCGACACGGTCAGGTCCGGGTCCGGGCGCATCCCGTGACGCCAGGCGCGCAGCATATCCTCGGCCCCGTCAAACCCAAGATCGAGATCGACGGTCAGATCATCGTTGGCCGTGTCGTCACTGTCCGAGGCTGACCCGGAGATCGGCAAGGGCGTCGAGTTGCGCTCTGACATGGGTTTCCAGCACCCTCTGCAGGATCGCGGCCTCGATCATCACCGGTTTGCCGGATTGCTTTTCCACCTCCATGGCCACTTCAGCCGCCATCAGCGCCGCCACTCTGCTGGGCCAGGTGACCCAGACATCGCGTTCCTGACGTGCGAGGCGAAACACCAGCGTTTCGGCGCGCGCCCGGTCAACCAGAACGCCCTTCTTCTTCTGGATTGCCAGCTGGCGTTCCTGCGCCTGGTAGACCGTCAGCGCGGTGCGGGCTTTCAGGTAGGACGAGCTGTCCGCGGGGCCCGAGAGGCTGGCATCGCCGCCGGTGCTGCGCCGCTGCTGGTCTGGGTCGGTCATGTCGGCCCGGCGCACGTCCGACGCGGCGGCGTTGATCGAGCCATCGCTATAAACCACCAGCCGACCGGCTTTGCGGGCCTTCTGGATCGCCCCACGGGACAGACCGGAATGGGCGGAATATTCGCGCTCCGACATGCCTTCCAACGACGTCACCTGATCCGATTATAAATCAATGATATTGCTCGGTATTTCGTTGATTAAGCTCGCCCGGAGAGCGATTCTGATCACACCAGAAAGATGCAACTCACCGCGGAGACCAGACCATGACCCGCCTTAACCCCCAGACCACGCCACGCCACCAGCTGCGCGCAGAGAAGGCCGCGCGGAAACGGGAGGCAGCCCTCAACGTCTTCATCGGAAAGAAGGCCGAGATCGATGCGATGTTGGTCCGGTTACAGAACCTGAGCGATGAGCACTTCAACACCCATCCGGATGAGGTGACCTGGGGCGATGTCGGCAGCCTTGAGCAATACGCCAGCCTGCTGAAGCGTATCACCGACAGCGCCTTTGGCGAGGGTGAGCTCGCCGAATAAGCCGACCATGCGAACTTACGCGGCCCGCCAATGCGGCGGGCTTGCCCCGGTAGAAGGCTGCGCAATCTCGCGCTACCCGATCAGGCCGGAGGCTCAGATGCCCAAACTCACCGACACGCAAACCATCATCCTCAGCGCGGCCGCCCAGCGCGCTGATAATCTCGCAATGCCACTGCCCAAGGGGCTGCATGGTGCCGCCGCGAAAAAGGTCATCACCATGATGATCGGACGCGGCTGGCTCGAGGAGGTCGACGCCGACATTCGCAAGGGCGAGTCGCTCTGGCGCGAGACCGGCGATGGTCACGGCACCACGCTGGTCGCCACAGAGGCAGGGCTGGAGGCTATCGGGATCAAGGTGCTGGTGGGCAGCGCCGTCGCCAGCGCGAGGAAGGCAAAACCGAAACCGGAATTGGTGCAGGCGCCCGACGACGCGGACACCTCGAAACCCTTCGCTTTCCGCTCTGGTACCAAGCAGGCGCTGATCATCGCCATGCTCCAGCGTCCGGAGGGAGCGTCCATCGCCGAGATCGTCGAGGCCACCGGATGGTTGGCCCATACTGTTCGCGGTGCTATCTCGGGCACGCTGAAGAAGAAGCTGGGCCTGCCCATCACCGCTGAGAAGGTCGAGGGCAGGGGGACGGTTTATCGGAACCCATCGTGACACAGCGTTACCCTTCCCGCGGCAGCGGCGATGATGGGTCTTGCGGATCAAGGTTAAGTTCGGGCAATTGAGGAGTGAGGCCCATGGGAGAGGTTCATATCTGATGTTCGTTGACTATCGCGACGTTATTCTTACAGCAGCAGATATCGGGGCGTTCAAGTTACGCTTCCCGAACATGGAGATGGTGGTCAACTATCCTTTGAAAGTTCGCGTATTGGAGAGGGAGGAAGTGGATTTTGGCGAGCAGGCTGCCGGGCTTTCAAAAGAAGCAAAGGGTTTATTAGCTCAGGCTGTCTTAGAATTTATCAAGACTCAAAATCTTCCCGACTGGTTGAAGGAGGCACAAGAGGCTTTCTTGGAAGGCACTTTGTCAGTCTTGAAAGAGCAGAGCGACATACTTTTTTGGCAGAACTGCGGCGGAATATCTTTGCATGATCCAAGTTTCCTTAAGGACATGCTCGGAGGTCATGGTTCTGTAGGGAACGTGATGAGCGTCGATCTTTCGGTTCTCGTGCCACCCTTCACGGATCAGGATTTGGAAGGAGTGATTAATATTAGCCCCGAATGGTTCGAGGTTCAGGTGATAAGCTTTGGAAATTGCGGGTTAGAACTTTCGAAGGTTCAGAGTGATTTGGACGCGCTGTTTTGCGACCCCAGCACTCAGTTCTGCGGAGAAGTTCGCAAAAAAGAATTCGAAGTTGAAAAAAAGAAGTTTTACCGCCTTTGCATCTATCAGTTGGAGTCTGCGTCTAATTTCCTTAAGCGGCTAATCGACGATTTGAACGCTCAGCAGACTATGACGATAGATGTTGCTCGGAACATGTTGGTAAGAGCATTGGCCGGAACAGAGTCTCGAGCCGCATTAGATATGCTGGGTGCTTTCGGGCTTGGTGACCTTCCTGCGCCGCCCTTCCAAGACAGAACACGGGTTCGACAGCTCATAGCTGCTTCGGAAATCACGGGCAGACAACTGGAAGATGCCCATCTAGAGATGAATGAAGCATCAAGTCGAAGCCGGAGCTTGTTATCTAAACTTGGGGCCTTGGGGCGAGAGCAGGTCCAAAGGAAGGAGGATATCAGTAAGAAATGGCTCTCGAGCGATTACTTCAAGCTTTGTCAGGCGATTGGATTGCGTTGGCCTTGATAGGTGTCCATGATCTAAACTCGCGCAACGCCTTTCGACCCGTCGTCATTTCCCACCGGCGCACCGCGACGTCGCAATAGACCGGGTACAGTTCCTCAGCGTGGAAGCGCCGTCCGGTGCGTTCGTGCCGCGAGCCGCTTGGCCTTGAGGTTGGCGAAACTCTCACCGGTCGCCGCCAGCACGGCCTCTTGGCCTGTGAAGGTCTGCCAACGTTCGACGGCGACATCCACGTAGGCCAGGTTCAACTCGATCCCAAAGCAGACCCGCCCGGTCGTTTCGGCCGCGATCAGCGTGGTGCCCGATCCCATGAACGGTTCAAACACGGCCTGACCCGGGCTGGAATTGTTCAGGATCGGGCGGCGCATGCACTCGACCGGCTTTTGGGTGCCGTGGACGGTGGCCGCATCCTGATCCTTGCCGTATATGTGCCAGAGGGTGGTCTGTTTGCGGTCGCCCGCCCAGTGGCCCTTGCCGGTCTTCTTGACCGCATACCAGCAGGGTTCATGCTGCCAGTGGTAATCGCCGCGGCTCAGCACCAGCCGGTCCTTGGCCCAGATGATCTGCGAGCGAACGGCAAAACCTGCCGCCGCCAGGCTTTCGGCCACGGTCGCTGCGTGCAGGGCACCATGCCAGACATAGGCGACGTCGCCGGGGAACAGCGCCCAAGCCTCGCGCCAGTCGGCTCGGTCATCATTCAGCACCTTGCCGGTGCGTTTCGTTTTGGCCGCTCCCGCCTCGTTGCGCCAAGACGGGTCATACTCCACGCCGTAGGGTGGATCAGTCACCATCAGCAGCGGACGAACATCGCCCAGAAGCCGATCAACCACATTGGCAGACGTGCTGTCGCCGCAAATCAGCCGGTGCGATCCCAACTGCCAGAGGTCGCCCGCCACCGAAACCGGCGTGACCGGCGGTTCGGGAATATCATCTTCGCCCTCGACCGCCTCGCCTTCGACCTGATCCGGATCGCGCAGCAGGGCGTCCAGATCCTCATCGGTGATCCCGAGCAGCGACAGGTCGAAATCCTCAGCCAGCAACCCGGCGATTTCATCGCGCAGCACGGCTTCGTCCCATTCGCCCAACTCGGTTAGTTTGTTGTCGGCGATGCGGTAGGCCCGTCGCTCGGCCTCCCTGCGGCCCAGCAAAAAAAAGCTGGTATGTTCAAACTGAAATCACTCTAAATCAGCATAACGCATTGATCAACAACAATATTTTTAACACTTTCTTAACTCATCACCTTCGCTGGGGGGGCGTCGGCGCTCGTCTGGAGGCCCTGTTTCTAGGTACCAAAGTTCGGGGTGGCGCTAAGGGAGGCGGTCATCATCTGGATGTTTGAAGAATACATAGCAGCTCACGTCCAAGGTGGGCGCAGCGGGTGAAAATCGTGTGGAAAGGAGGTCAGCGACGAACAAAGGCTCGCACGCTTTGTGCTATCGGTAGAGAGGGCGGATTCCGGACATTCTCTGCGAGAGCGAAGAGCCCGAGGCGAAGCGGTGGAAGCAGACGTTCAGATCAGGCTGCCTAGCCCAAATCTGAACCCGTCGTTCGCCGCGCCGGTGCCGAACTGGAAAGATGCGGACACTGCGGCCGGTCGACCTCCTTTGATGAAGGGCCGGTGTTCACGGTTCGCGAACGTGCCGCACATCGACTGAGTGGGCGGTTGATGGTTTGCTGCAGGAGCGAACAAAACCATGTGCTTGGCTCGAAACCGGCCCTTCCAGCAGGCAGTAACCGACTGAAAGGCTCGAGTGATGGCAAGGAGCCCAAGGCGGCCGTCTCTCATTCCTGCAGCATCCTACACGATCGGCGGAAACCGGTCGCTCGCTGGGGATCGCCTGAATGACTGAGATGGGCCGAGAGCGGAAACCGCGCGTATGTAATCCTAACGGGAAGACTCCATGAATTGAGTGCAATGCCTTAGTGCAACCATTCTGGAAGGAAAGGCATCTTTCAGATATGGTTGCGCCAGCATTTTCGGTGGCCCATGCAATCAATCCTACTCGTCGACGATCATTTGGAGGCAAAGCGCCGTATGCACGGCGTGTTGACCGATGTGTTCTCTGGCGCAAAGATCACAGAGGCGTCGACACTCAGGTCGGCTAGATCCGAGATTGAAAGAAACGTATTCGAGTTGGCGATACTCGATCTTTCATTGCCTGACGGGAGCGGGGAGGTTCTTCTTGAGCCTCTGCGTGCCAAGAATCCGGACTGCTTCGTCGTCATCTGGTCCATGCATGACCAGACCTCGCGCCTGATCGAGGTTCTGGCTGCCGGGGCAAATGGCTATCTTCTGAAGGATCAGAGCCTCGATACTCTGCGTGCTGCACTGGAGCGTCTTCCTTTCGGGGAACCGCCACTTTCGGCGCAAGTGACCCGGCGCGTGATCGAATATATCCAGGGGTCGAAGGCGGCGACTGTCGCGCGAAACCAGCATGCGGCGGGACCGCAAGCGCGGTCCGGTGTACTTCTCGATGCGTTGACCGAGAGGGAAAAGGAAATACTCCGTTTGCTGGCAAAGGGATTCAATCGCCCCGACATTGCGGGCATCCTGAACATATCGAAAAGCACGGTCGCAACACATGCGGCCAATATCTATGGCAAACTCAACATCTCTTCCCGGCTCGAGGCAGCAGATTGCGCTCGTGAGCTTGGATTGTTGTGACCCCGCCAAAAAATTCAGCTCATCAGAGGAAATGTCAGTTCGACAACGAAAAGCGCTTCGGGGGCGACATTTCTGGACATGGTCACATGTGCCCCGATCTCGTCGGCACGCGCCTCGATATTTGGCATTCCGCGCCCGCCCGAGGGAAGCCCCTCCCTATCATTGCCGACATGGTTTTCGATGCGAAAACCGAACGCCCCATCGCCATCGATCGTGCATGAGCATTGCACCGGCCTTGCAGGATCACCATACTTGATCACGTTCGAAACCAGCTCTTCGACGATGTTCTTGAGGTTCACAAAAGACCTGCTGTCCACGAGCCTTGAATTGTAGTAACTCGCTTTGCAGGACGACCGGAACCCATTTGATGTCAGTCGCGCTTCCTGCTCGGACCATATCAGCCCGAAGCCCGTCTCCAGATCCAGTTCGTCCTCGTCCTCAAGCACCATGATGGATTCCTTCAAGGCGTCGATGGCGGAGGACGCGGCCTTCCTCGTCTGGCTTTCTTCCGGCGCAGCGAAAAGCAGGTTTAGCAGCTTGGCTCCAAGGTTGTCATGCAGGTCGCGGGCGACACGTTTGCGATCTTCCAGCCGTCGTGCATCCTGTTTTCGACGCTGATCGTACATCCGGCTGGCCATCCGGAAAAGAAGGCTGACAACCTTCTGGTCCATCGGCGTGAACAGACGCCCCCCGCGGTTGCGCCCTCGCAGGATGAGCGAACCTTCACGGGTAATTGCCGGAAATCGCAATGCAAGCCCGCGATCTTCGATCGTCGCGGCTCGAGGTGCGAAGGCATCGTCGACTTCCGCACTTTCCACGTCGAACAGCGATTGGGCAAATCGCAGGAACCGCCCGTCCATTTCCTCAGGATCTTCCATCGCGCCGACAACATCCACGAACTTTACCGCGGCCTCTTCGCTTTGCACCGCATTGCGCCGCAGCAGGTAGTCGAGGAACAGGCTTTTCAAGGGAAAGAGGAGCCAGCTCGTCACAGCAGCGGCGATCACGATCGCCTGGGTATCGTTCAGGCCGAACAGAACGATCAGCGCGATGTCTGTCATTGCGAAAGCCGCGACAAGCGAAAGCCATAGCATCGTGCCGAACCATGCAGTCTGGATCGAGAACAGCCGGTAGCGCAGCGTGCCAAGAACGAATCCTACCCAGGTGAGCGCGAGAAGAAGAGCGCCACTTCCGACTGGGATAAGCGGCGGGCTGTCGAACGTGTGAGGAATCAGCACTAAAAAGAAATACGGGAGCCCGCCGCCAAGCAGGGAAATTCCGAACCAGGCGGCGCTTGCCCGATAGACTGGATCTTTGCGCGACCTGATGATCTGGATCATCAAGAGGGTCAGGCCCAGGAGATCCGCCGCGAACATCGGAAAGATGTAGGGGTTCATTGGGAAATCGATTAAGGCGAGGTGGTGGCTGACAAAGACAAACCCGGCCGCCAGCATGCTAGCCGCCGCGAAAGGGAAGCGGCCTAATCGGCGCGGCGTGTGCCAGATCAACGCGACCACCGCGTAGGTGTAGAAAAGCCCGCCGCCTGCGCCCAGAAAATACAGCAGATCAAAAAGAAGCGGTGGCGTGGACAATTCGATGCCAGCCTTGAGAGCGTGATGGAGAAAGACGCCCGACAGGCATATTCCGGCGAAGCCCGCGAGAAAGACATTTATGGCGGGTGGCGCAAAAGCGATGATCCCGACGGCCACAGCAAGCGTCGCAAGGCTCAGCGCGCCAATCAGGAAATAGCGCAACGGAAGATTGCCGAAAGATTGCGAGCGGTTCGCAGGCATGAAGACCCGTTCACCATCATCGCGGACGAGCCAGAGATCTTCTCTCTGGAAGTTCCACAGCCGCGCCTTGTCATCGAGAGCACTTTGCCACCGCGCGTATGAATCCACCTGTGCCCGATACTTAATCAGGACGTTGGGATTTATGTCGAAGCGGGCATTGTCCCGGTCTCGGATCAACGCAACAAATCTGTCGCCCGGTGCGATGCCTGCCGCTTCTGCAAGGCCACCACGGGAAATTTCAGAGACCCGGATTTCAGAAGGGTTGTCGGTTGTCTCGAAGCGCAGGCCCCAGCTCGGAATGCGAAAAAGCTCGACAGTGCCAAGCGTTATGAACAGTGCCCAGAGCCCGAAAGCCAGAAGAAACGAGAAAAGCGGGAAATGCCCCCCAAGCCGGTGCGTAGCCGCGCGATGTTTGTTGCTGGCGAGATGCACCAAAGGTTCATGGGGCGCGGACATCAGACCGCGCTGCGATCTCTGGCACGGCCGGAGAAAGTCTGCTGAAAACCACACAAAACAGGAAAGCTCCTCAATCAACCAGTGACCCCCCTTGAGCCTATCAGAGAGACGCCAATCAGAGAATGGCCTCACAGGACTAGTCCACCTGACCGATTCCAATCGAGATCGCGGCACCCCTATGCTTTTCAGAGTGCTGGAAGGATTTGAGATGATCGATTTGAACTGGCAAGCACGGCAGATATTTATTGCACACCGCGGCAGCCGTACATTGGCGCAAACCCGTCGAAGACGGCGCTCGCACCGGGCGCAACAATCTCATCCTCAGACCGTTGGGGCCTTGGTACACACCGTCGGCGGAAGGTCTGAAACTGCCGGACCGGAAGTGGCGTCCGTCAGGCCTCGCAATGAAGAGGTCCGGTGCCAGGCGGTTCACTCGGTGCCAGGCAGATGATTATCGCGGAGCACCGTTTATCGGAGAGACATATTGCATTCTCACTCCTGGTCCTGGCACCGGTTCTCTGGGGCGGCAACTTCGTCGTCGGGCGCTTCATCAGCCCTGATATCCCGCCCTTCTGGCTGAATTTCCTGCGCTGGATTGTTGCTGCCATTGTCGTTCTTCCGCTTGGTGTCAAAAGTCTTGTCGTGGAGCGACAGGCGATCAGACGGGAATTCTGGAAACTATTCCTGCTTTCGATGCTTGGCATCGTCGCGTTCAACACCTTGCTCTACGCGGCACTCAAGACAGTCAGCGTGACCGAGATGGTCATCGGATTTGCTCTATCACCTCTCATTATCGTTGCAATCGTTTCTCTGCTCGACCGCAGACGGCCTTCCAGACGGATCATGTTTGCCATTGCCGTGTCGCTCATGGGGGTTTTCATCGCGAAATGCCAGACACTGGGTTGTATTTCGATCGCCGGCAAGTCCAGTGCGCTCTTGTTGGTGCTGTGCGCGACGATCGTCTGGAGCGCTTATTGTACTACCCTCTCTAGGTTGCCCCCTGCGCTTTCGCCGAAGGCAGCCTTCCTGTGTCAAATCCTCATCGGCCTTGCCGTTCAGGCCGGCGTGGCCATTCTCTTTGCGCCGCCCATAGCCCTGACGGACATCGATCAGAATGGCTGGGCGTCAATCCTCTATCTCGGCATTTGCGCGTCAGCGATTGCATTTCTTTCCTGGCAAGTCGGCCTGCGCGTTATTGGCCCTCGGAAAAGCAGCGTGTACCTGAATTTCGTCCCCTTGTCCGGCCTGGTGCTGGCCGGTGTTTTCCTGAATGAACAGCTAACTCTGATGCAGCTTGCCGGAATTGCCCTGATTTTTCTGAGCGTCGTGACGGTATCTGTTTCGAATGGGGAAGCCGACTAGCCGCGACCTCCAGCCGCCAGCAGTTTATTTGATGCTGCATAATGCATGAATGGCCGTTTCCTTGACGCCGCAAGACAGCACCTGCTCACGCCGTCAATGGCCGGTTTGGGCCGAAACCGTCTTGACGCCGGTCAGGGGTGCGGTGCCCTCTGTTGCATCGCCGCATGACGGCTTCGAGCCCAGAGCGCCCGCACTCGTTAAGCCCATTTGGTTTGACAACGCCCCTATGACCAGTAAGGCTCGACGAACTGAGACCCGCCATTCTGCAAAACCCAAACTTGGCATCCTGAGAGTATTTTGGGAGAAACAGAAACAACATGTCACGCCGTTTCGCGTTCATTCAAGCAGCCGATCTGGTGGATTACTCATTAATGATGGCGAAAGACGAAAGCGCTGCAATCGCCCTAGTCCATGAATTGCGTGACAAACTCTTCGAGCCAATTGTCGCAAAGTATGAGGGTGAAGTTCTAAAACGGATGGGTGACGGCTGGATTGTGGCCTATCCAAATGCCGCGTCGACCGTTCTTGCGGCTCTGGAAGTGCAGAGCGGCCTTGCGGAACACCCCAACACTCGACTGCGCATGGGCATCCATATGGGTGATATCGTAAAGGATGAAACCGACTTGTACGGAACAGGCATAAACATTGCTTGTCGTCTGCAGACCGAGGCACCGCCTGGGGGCGTTCTGATTTCCGCCGAGGTCTACAATCAGCTATCAGAAAAACAATGCGCGGGTTTCTCGGATGCGGGCAGTTTCAAGCTAAAGAATATCCCTCGCCCGATTCAGTGCTTCCAGTGGCGGCCAGATAAATTAACCGTCAGCAGCCGCTCCAACGAGGTACCTACTATAGGAGTTGAACGGCTTGCAGCCGCACCACCTGACGAAGAAACCAAGGCTGCCGCTGAGGATTTGCAAGAGCAGATTGTCTACGGATTGTCCCGGCGTACGGGGGTCAAGGTGCGCGACATGTCCGTTAGCACGACAGGAAGAACAACTTACAACCTTCGCGGCAGGTTCCGTCGGTCGGGTAACCGGGCAAGGGTCAATCTCTCGATGGTGCTTCTTGACGACGCCACAACGGTTTGGGCAGATGTTTTTGAGGATGAAGCTACTGATCTTTTTGCATTCACTGATGAAGTGGCTGGGCAAGTTGACGCAAAGTTGCGGTTGTTCGTCAACTCACTAGACAACAACCGTATTGGCGAAATCCCCGACGAAAATCTAAGCGTTTCAGAACTGCGCACCCGTGCGGCAGGCCTCTTTTATGAATGCACGATACCGGATCTTGAACGGTGCGTATCTGTGTTGGACCGCGCCAGACGCCTGAGCCCTAGGGACGGTATGAGCCAATGTATGTGGGCCATTGGAGTGCTCCAGCAATACAAAGTGCGGTTCGAAGCTGTTGAAGGCGAAACTTTTGACGAGCTTGCGCGTGCGCTTGATCTTGCCGTCGAGTTATTGCCGCAAAGCGACTTCGCGTTCTTTGCAAGATGCATGTTTCGAAGCCTGACCGAGCGTGACCCCACTAAAGTGATGTCAGACGCGAAGGCGTGTTACAATCTCAGTCCGAATTATCCGCAAGCGCATATAGGGCTGGGTTACGCATATACTCTGTCTCAAGAGTATCAGAAAGCAGCCGCCGCAATACGTAAGGGTACCGAACTTCGAAATGACCCGTTCTGGACGTACCGCCGACTACAAATGGCTGTAGCTGAGTATTGTGGTGCGGATTACGAAGAAGCAGTATCCACTCTGCGCGAGATGATTGACCTCAAGCCAAGCGTTCGGGGCTTTCGTAAGCTGCTTATCCTATCGCTTTGGCAACTCGGACACCACGATGAAGCTCGAAAAGAAGAAGCTTTGGCGGCTCACCTAGAAGACGGTGAGAACTTTTTCGTCCAAGAACCGATACTGCCTGACACTCATTTGTGGTTAAGAGAAGTGTTGGCCCCTGGTTCTGGTGATGTTCTGCGGTTTGTTGAATGACAGCTTGGTCCGCAGAGTGTGAGTTCGATCCCATCCAGACTTTGCGGTTGCAGCGAAAGTCGGCAATGCGGGCTGCAGTCGCAGCATCGAGATGAGGTGGCCAACGGCAGCACTGGGCCGTCCTTGACGCTCTTTGGCGCTATGCGAAGGTGGATGCTGCGCAGTCTCCGAGGTCCGCAAGGAGCTCATGTTACCACCGTACTGCAATGCAGCGAACGACGGCTTGTTTGCCGTCAGAAAAGGCTATTGTCCCGCCACCAAACCCAACCACGTCGCACACCACACACATTGCGCCTGTTGCACTGGCGGATGCAGAAAGTAGTCTGTTACGGAATTTGTTAGGGAGTTTGAGAATTGAGTCGCAAACTGGCCGCTGTATTGGCCGCAGACATCGTTGGCTACACCAAACTTGTCAGCGAGGATGCGGCGTCTACCCTGAGCGCCTTGCGTGGCTTTCGTGCCAATTCCATTCATCCTTTCGCTGATCAGCATCGGGGCGAGATTGTTAAAAGCATGGGTGATGGATGGTTGATCACCTTCGCCAGCGTTCAGGATGCGGTGAGTTGCGCAATCCAACTGCAGGATACGATTGAGGGGCATCCACTCATCAAACTGCGCATTGGCATCCATGTCGGGGATGTCACGCGGGAGGACGAGGATGTCTTTGGTGATGGCGTCAACGTCGCCGCGCGGTTAGAAGCGCTTGCACCTGCAGGCGGTGTGACGCTATCGGACGCGGCGTTTGTGATGCTGGACGGCACAATGAAGCCTGGTTTCGCGGATCAGGGCGAGCAAGCGCTCAAAAACATCGAACGTCCCGTCCGCGTTTGGTTGCGCGCGCCGTTTGGTGCTGCGCTGAACACGACCCAGTCGGCGAAACCCTTAGGATTTCCTCGCCTGATCGTACGGCCTATTACAGCGACAGATGATCGTGCTGATGTGCAAGACCTCGCCAAGGGTCTGACGGCAGATATTGGCCTTTATCTCGCCTCGATCCAGTGGCTGGAAACAGGCAATGGATACACTCTATCCCATACGCTTCGCGCGCGCGGCGATCGCTTGCGGCTGGAGGCGCGCCTGACCGATCCAAACGGCACTGCAATGTGGTCGGGCAAATATGATGGTGATCTGGCCGACAGTTTTGATTGGCAGGACGAGGTGGGCGAGGCCATTGCAGCGCAGGTTTACGGACAGATACTTGAGGGCGAAAGGGCCAAGTCAATCCGCATTCCCTTCGACAATATGACTGGCGAACAACTGCTGTTTCGCGGGTTGATGGAGTTTCGGTCACTGGCCGAAGATGACATTCGGACAGCGTTGCGGTTCGGTGCCGAGGCGATCAAGCGCGCGCCGTTATTGACACAAGCCTATGCGGCGTCGCTCTCATTCCTACTTATGGCACAGTTACGCCGGTTCACCTGGATCAAATCCTATGAGGCGCAGTCGGCGCGCTGGGTGAAGGCGGCGCGCCCATTGGCCCCCGAAAATCCGGTTTTGGACTTGGGCATTGGAGTTGTCGATTATCTGCAGGGCGGGGCTGCCGCCGACCTCCGCATTAAAGTGGAAACAGCGGTGTCGCGCGCACCGAACAACGTTGAAGTTCTCATTTTCGGTGGTTGGGGCTACATCTTTATCGGAGAAGGGGAGCAGGCGCTGGATTGCTTCGCGCGCTATCGCAGATTGGGCCGTCTATGCCCCTATTGGCTGCAAGGTCTGGCTGGTGCCGCGAATGCGAGCGTGCAGGTCGGTCGACATGAGGACGCAATTCGGTTTGCAAAACTGGGTTTGGAGAGGTCGAACGATTATCTATCGCTGTACATGTCCCTGGCTTCCGGGGCCGGGCATCTGAGGCGCTCAGCCGATGCTGCTGACGCGGTGTCGGTTATACTACGATTGCTGCCGGATTTCACGTTGACCAATTACACCAAGACATCTCCTTACGCGCGCACGAAAGCAGGGCAAGTATATCTGCAAGGGCTGAAGTTGGCCGGGCTGCCCGAGTAAAGCACTGCGTGTCATTGTTTTCACCTTGAGTCTGCATAGCAGATGTTTGTCTGAATTATGTCGGCGTTTCCTTCGCCCCGCGATCTGTGAGTTCGCTACGGTTCGATATTTGCAGTTGCAGCGAATGTCCCCTCTGACGGGCCGCACCGCAGCATCAACGATGATCGGCGGAGGTCGGCTCTGGGCCGAACCGTCTTGACGCCGGTCACGGGGGCGGTGCCCTCTGTTGCATCGCCGCATGACGGCTTCGAGCCCACTTTGACCGATGCTGCGGTCTGCGCGAACTGGTGGATTGCCGACTTTGGCGACGTTCTCCGCGCCTGCAGCATCAGGCGCAGCGGTCAGCTTGCGCGGCACTAGACGAACGAAAACCAGAATTCCGTCGAGGAAACCGTAAAGTTCATGTCAGCGGAGGAAGTGACCTTCGGCATATCAACCTTAAAGAACGCGAGTAAGCCTGTGAAACCCATCGGCGTTGTCACAGAAAAAGATCAAGAGCGGCCCTCTGCGAGCGCCGCTATCCCCGCAGCGATGGAATGCTATATACAGTTTCATACTCAGTTTTCTTTTCTTGGAGGCTCCGATGCTGGCGCGGGACACTGGTTGGACCCAAATTCGCATACAGAGAATCGAGGACCTCAAGGACGGCGTTCGCGGCGCCGGTCTGACCGCTGTGCAGATGACGGCGCAACCGGTAACCGGTAGCTTACTGTTTCGGGAGAGGGACGGCATCCTATTTAGCAGCGGTCGGGTTGACGGTCATGTTGCGCTCACCGGCCCATTGAGCAATGACAAGGTAACGCTCGGGGTCGGCCTGCGGCTGACGCCGGGATCGCGTCATTGGCTGCGTAAGGTTAGTTCAAGAACAACCGGCGTTTTCTGTGCTGGCGACGTTCACGACGCCCTTTATCATCCTGGATCGCTCTATGTTGGCGTGACACTTTCTCTTGAAAAGCTCGAGGAGGAGGCGGGGAAGGACGGCATGGTCCTTGACCGACGGCAACTCGGGGGCACCCGCCTCGATGCCGTCTTGCCGGACACGAGATACCTATCTCGAATTGTCCGCGTGCTTGATCTCGCCCATTCAGAACACGGAAATGCGCACAATGTAGACGCGCAACTCTTCAGGCTTCTGTTCCGGCATTTGGCGCGTGAGCCGAAGCCTGTCGATCCTTCCTGGCGCGAGCGAAAGTATGCGCGGATCGTCGGGCTCGCCCGCGAATATATCCACGCACACATCGACGGCCCGATTGCAGTTGACGACGTCGTCTCGGCGGCGCGAACCTCACGCAGGACGCTATACCGGGCGTTCACCTCAGTCCTCGGGCAACCGCCGCACGTCTACGTCCATGTAATCCGCCTCCACCGTGTCCGCGAGGGCCTAGTGGACCCTGCTAACCGACGAAGCACGATTGCAAACCTTGCCAATCCCTATGGGATTGATCATTTAAGCAGGTTCTCGGGAGCGTATCGGGAGCATTTCGGGGAGATGCCTTCGCAAACGCGATCCCGATGCAGGACCAACCCAACGGCAACACGCTAAACCCAGTTTCGCTACGGCGCATGACGTGATTGGCACGATCCGGATAACGATAGGTCACCCGAAGCGCTAAGATCACGGCGTCTGCCAGCCGTAGCATAGCCGGCGGCCGGTTTTTGTGCCCAATACACGCTCCGGTTTTTTGCGCGACGAACTCGCCGCCCCTTTTTGTGGAGAAGTTCCCATGCCATTTCCAGCCAGAAATATCAGTCTTCTTTCGGGCGTCGTGACCCTGACGGCCCACGCTTCCTTTGCTGATGGAAAGCCTGTTGACTTGCTGACTGCCGTCCCGGCGGAGTCAGAGAAGATCTTCATCGAGACGATCGAGCGAGCCGGCGGCATCAACACCTTCGCCCACGCCCGTGAACCGGCCACGGTCGAAACCCAGACCATCGTTCGGTCTCAATCTGACATGCTATATTCGCAAGGCGTGTTCGATGTGTCCAAGGGTATGACCGTAACGGTGCCGGACTGCACCATCGGCTATCAGTCGGTGCTCCTGTTTGACGCCAACCATGGCCAGCTCGGCGTGGTATACTGTGGCGAAAGCCGGGAGCTGACCGCCGATCAGGTCAGCACGGAGGACAAGCATATCTATGCCATGATGCGTACAAGCACCGATAAGGGCTTGGAGGCAGCGAACGCGGCACAGGACGCGGTGGTGATGGAACCGAAGGCGGCGAACGACTACGCTGGCCCTGGTTACGACCAGGCGCAGCTGGAAGAAGCCAAGCGGATCCTGGCCGGGGGTATCGTGCTGGTGAAGAACCAGACTGCATATGCTGATGAACTGATTCCCGGCACCGTGCTGATGAAAGACGGCAGTGATCTGGAGAAGTACAACTACATCTTCACCTCGCTGCTCGGGTGGGGGCTGATGCCGCTCGAGGACGCCTATTACACCAACGCAGTGATCAAAGCGGCCGACTGCACCGAGGTCACCTTTGACGAACCGCCGGTCGACTATGAGAACCTCGGCTACTGGAGTCTGACCGCCTATAACATGGAAGGCTATCTCGGTACCGACAATGCGGCCCTGAGTGCGTACAAGGCGGAAGCCAACGATGACGGCAGCTTCTCGGTCTTCGTGGGCAATACAGAGGACTGCAAGACAAAGCCCAACCACATCGACATGCCAGAAGGCGGCGCGGCCCTGACGCTGCGCATGTATCGTCCGACCAGTCTTGAAGCCGCGAAGGAATTCGAGACAAAGTTCGTGGCCGACAACGCCGGAAAGTAGCGGTTCCGGAACTTGATGCGGTTTGTGCCGGTCTCTTGCGTCATGGGCGCAGGTGTAAGACGGGTGGTGGCAGGGGCATCAGATGGAGTGGCAAGGTTACCGATCCGGGCGCCGTAACAGAAGGCTCGCTCCGGGCTATTCGCCAGCATTCAACGTACCAACCATGAATGGCTCATCTCGGTTCAGCAGATTATGCCGTACCCGCAAAGCCAAGAGTTCGCCTCAATGTCGGGATTGCGCAAGTAGCGCTAGTTTGCCGCTCTGGGCCGAACGACTGGACTGTCCCGCATTGCCGTCATTGTCGCACACTGAAATGCTGTAAAATGCACGAACGGCTGGTTTGGTGAAGCTGCGGTGCGACGGCAGGCGAGCTGATGGATGTCGGCTCTGGGCCGCCCGCGTAGGCGACCCAACTGCACTAGATTTCAATGGCTTCAGCGATGGCCAAGGCATCCTCGAGTTCGACGCCGAGGTATCTGACCGTACTGTCCATCTTCGTGTGGCCCAGAAGGAGCTGAACCGCGCGAAGGTTTCCGGTCTTCTTGTAGATCTGAGTGACCTTGGTTCTACGCATCGAATGTGTGCCATAGGCGCTTGCCTCTAGACCAATCGACGTGACCCAGTCGCGGACGATTCGAGCATACTGACGGGTCGAGATGTGCAGCCGCTCATGGAAGCGGCCCGGCCAAAGGTACTCGGAGCCGATCATGACCTCGTCTTCCATCCACTTCTCGACCGAGGCGCGTGTCCCTTCGGATATCTCAAATCGCACAGGTTTCTGTGTTTTGCTCTGTAGGACCGACGCCCGTTCCTTGATCTGACCGGACGCCATGACATCAACGACTTTCATCTTCACCAGATCGCAACCGCGGAGCTTGCTGTCGATCGCCATATTGAACAGTGCCAGATCGCGATGGTTCTCGGCGAGTTCGAGCCTAACCCGGATCGCCCAGACGTGTTTCGGCTTCAGGGGGCGCTTTTGACCAACAATACGTCCTTTGTTCCAGGCGGGGCGAAGCACACGAATGGCAGGTAAGTTTGCTGTTTCCATGACTGATCCTCCGATCCGCCATGCCCTCCCACAACGACAACCCGACGTTGACCGAGGCAACATATCACAGGATGCTGCGCCGCATTCGAGGTCTGGAACGAGCCCACCTTGACGTTTTCTGCGTCGCGCATTGACGTCGGCATTGCGCATGAAACGGACTTCGCCGTAGGGGCACCTGACCAAACAGGGTGATTGGGAAAGCCACAGATACTCAAGCTACTGGCAAATTCAGTCTTTGAAAGCAACGCGATCACTGGCTAGCAATTGCCCAACCCAGTCAGGAGAACGCATGCCGCTCTTCACCTTGTCGTCCTGTGCTTGCTCGGCTGCGTGTATACGCTCCAGATGGGCGATCACGTCGTCAAGTGTTTCGAACGGGACCACGACCACGCCATCCCTGTCCGCCACGATCATGTCACCGGTTTCGACTTCCTGCGCGCCGATCTGGATAGGAAAGCCCACGGAGCCCGGCCCCGAGATATGCGGTGACGCCGGCGATACTCCGGTACACCAGACGGGCAGCCCGACATTGATGATCCCGTCGTAGTCGCGGAGAGGACCATCCGTTACAAAGCCGGCGGCGCCGCAATTTTTCAGCATGCCAACCAGGCCGTCGCCGCCCGCAGCGCAGCCGGAGTGAGCTGCAAAAGACGAGACGACAACATCGCAGGGCCGGGTGAATTCCAGCGCGGCGAAAACCGCGAGCACATCGGCGGCACCGCAATCCGCCGTCAAAGCCGGGCCTGCCGCCATGCACGAGACATCACGCCCGCCGCCAATGGGCTGAATGTTGTTTTACAGAGCGCCAGAACCGTACATGGCGTCCACCACGAACCCAGTCGGCACGCCCTGAAATGCCGCGATCTGTTCGTCCGTTGGTCGGCGTAGTTCCTTTTTCACTGTCAAAACCGGCGGCGCTTCGATCATCCTTGGGTCTCCTCCATCCTTCAGGTGATGGCGGACGCTAGCCAGCCCGGCTTCCCTTGTCCATCAGGGGAATGAGCTCAGGATTTCGCGCGGTTGGCATGAGAGGGCACGAGTTGGAAATCCTTGACTTCTTTTGACAAGACCATCCCGGAAATCGCGCGGTCGAAAGCGGCATAGTGATCGGATGCCAAATGCGAGCGAAACGCTGCTTCATCGGAGTAGAGTTCGTACAGGAATATCCTGGATGGATCTCCGCTAACCCAGCGCGCGGGCTCCCGAGCAGACGCTGTAACGATGGAAAAGGCTAAGGTTGGCAAGGTCCGCAATCAACGAGTTGTAAAACCTTTAGATTTTGCGACTGCAGCGAAAGTCGGAAATGCGGGCTGCAACCGCAGTATCGAGCTTTGCTGCTGAAGGTCGGCTCTGGGCCGAAATTGTCAAATTAGGCACCGCAATTCGGTTCTGGAACGGCGGTTGCGCCCTCCCGCAACCAACGATTTCTGCGAAAGCAGGCTGTCCAAAGCCTCGGCCTCCGAAAGGAAGTCGGGGTTTTGCTTTCCGGCTGCAAAGCGCAGGATCGTCCCCAGGTCGCCCCGAAGGACGATGGAGAGTTCGCCGTTCTCGGGCACGAGGCTGATTTCATCCACAAGTGATCTAAGCACGTCGACGGCGGCGCCACGATCTTCCTCGGATTGAAGGTTCTCGCAGAGCTTCGCGATCCGATCCTGATACATCCGTGCCATGTTCGGGTGCAGCAATGGCGGCGGCTCATCGGCATTGTCCAGAAGCTCGGTCAACTCCGCCTTCCTCGCTTCCAGCTTCTCGGCCTTGTCTTTGAGCTTAGCAGGCGGGAAAGCCGCACGGACGTGTGAATTTTGTACAGGTATTGTACGAGATTTCGGTCGTTCTCGGAAAATTCGGCGCGAAAGCTCACGGGACTTTCTGCAAGATCCTACACAAAGTCCTGAAAATAATCTATATTTTTCAGGCGTTTTTGGTGACCCCGACAGGATTCGAACCTGTAACCTGCCCCTTAGGAGGGGGCTGCTCTATCCAATTGAGCCACGGGGCCGCCGCCCCCTCTCTACCGAGGTTTGACAGGCTTGTCATCGGTCTATCGGTAGCAGTTGAACCTTGCCCGCTGTTCGCGCTAGCATCATCGCAAAACCCATTGAAGCAGGTGCCCCCTTGACAGCAGATACCAAACGCCCGCTCACCCTTCGCGATGTCTCCGAAGCTTCGGGGGTATCGGAAATGACCGTCAGCCGGGTATTGCGCAACCGCGGGGATGTGTCAGACGCGACCCGCGCCCGGGTTCTCGCGGCGGCCAAGGAGTTGGGCTATGTCCCCAACAAGATAGCTGGCGCACTGGCCTCAAACCGGGTCAACCTCGTGGCGGTGATCATCCCCTCCCTGTCGAACATGGTGTTCCCCGAGGTGCTGACCGGCATCAACCAGGTACTTGAGGATACCGAATTGCAGCCGGTGGTCGGGGTCACCGATTACCTGCCCGAAAAAGAGGAAAAGGTGCTGTACGAGATGCTCTCGTGGCGCCCCTCGGGCGTGATCATCGCAGGGCTGGAGCATTCCGAGGCGGCACGCGCCATGCTGGATGCCGCCGGGATCCCGGTGGTCGAAATCATGGATAGCGACGGCAAGCCGGTGGATGCGATGGTGGGCATTTCGCACCGCCGCGCCGGGCGCGAGATGGCACAGGCGATCCTGAAGGCAGGCTATCGCCGGATCGGCTTCATGGGCACCAAGATGCCGCTCGACTATCGCGCCCGCAAACGATTTGAAGGGTTTACCGAGGTGCTGGGCAAGAACGGGGTCGAGATCGAGGATCGCGAATTCTACTCCGGCGGCTCGGCGCTGGCCAAGGGGCGCGAGATGACGCAAGCCATGCTGGAACGTTCGCCGGACCTCGATTTCCTCTATTACTCCAATGACATGATCGCGGCGGGCGGTCTGCTCTATCTGCTCGAACAGGGGATCGACATTCCCGGCCAGATCGGCCTGGCGGGGTTCAACAATGTGGAGCTTCTTCAGGGCTTGCCGCGCAAACTGGCCACGATGGATGCCTGCCGGCTGGAGATTGGGCGCAAGGCCGCCGAGATCATCGCCAAGCGGCTGGAGGATCCTGAGGCCGAGATCGAAACCCGGATCACGCTGGAGCCCAAGATCAGCTATGGCGACACGCTGAAACGGCGCTGAGGCGTGGCGCTGCAACGGCTCGACAACCGCGCGGCGCGGGCGCTGTTCCTAGATCGGCACGGGCTGGCGGAACAGCCCAGCGGTCCGGCGCGCGGGGCAGATCTGCTCGATCTGATCACCCGGCTCGGCTTTGTGCAACTCGACAGCATCAACACCGTGGCGCGGGCGCATGACCTGATCCTGTTCTCGCGCCGCCCCGCCTATCGCCCGCCCGATCTGAAACGGCTATACGAGCGGGACCGGGCGCTGTTCGAACATTGGACCCATGACGCCGCTGTCATCCCGATGGCGTTCTACCCGCAATGGCACATGCGGTTTGAGCGCGATGCAGAGATGCTGCGTAATAGGTGGAAGAACTGGCGCCGCGACGGGTTCGAAGGCAAGTTCGCCGCCGTGCTTGACCATATCCGCGAGCATGGGCCGGTCAGTTCGTCTGATGTCGGCAAGGACGAGGAAAAGAAATCGGGCGGTTGGTGGGACTGGCATCCCTCCAAGACTGCGCTGGAATATCTGTGGCGCTCGGGCGCGCTGACGGTGATCGGGCGCGAGGGATTTCAGAAACGCTATGACCTGACCGAGCGCGTGATCGAAGGCCATTTGCGCCCCGGTGCGCTGGATCATGATCCCAAGACAACGGTGGATTGGCTCTGCAACGCCGCCCTTGATCGGCTGGGCTTTGCCACCACCGGCGAACTGGCGGCCTTCTGGGACAGCGCCAGCCCGGCCGAGGCCCGCGACTGGGCCGCAGCGGCCGAGGCGCGGGGCGAGGTTGAAGCCATCGAGATCACCTGTGCCGATGGCAGCCTGCGCAAGGTACTCGCCCGGCCCGATGCATTGGACAAAGCCACCGCCGTACCACCTGCGCCGGGCCGTATCCGCGTGCTCAGCCCGTTTGACCCGGCGCTGCGCGACCGCAAACGGGCCGAGCGGCTCTTTGGCTTTCACTACCGGATTGAGGTGTTCGTGCCCGAACCGAAACGGGTCTATGGCTACTATGTCTTCCCGTTGCTCGAAGGTGACCGGCTGATCGGGCGCATCGACATGAAGGCGCATCGTGAGTGTGGAGAGCTTAGGGTGCGCGCGCTCTGGCCCGAACGCGGGCTGCGCTGGTCACCCGCTCGCACCCGGCGGCTGGAGGCCGAATTGGACCGCATCCGCCGCCTGGCCGGGGTCGAGCAGGTCATCTTTGCCAAGGACTGGCTGCGCGACCCTCTCTGACCAATACCTCGCCGCTGCTTCTTTCTGGTCAGAAATACTCCCGCCGGAGGCGTCCGACAGCGCGGCGTACAGGAAAGGTCAGAGGAGAACTCAGGCAGGTTTCCAGCGCGCCGACAAGGAGCGTGCGGTCTGCGTCAGCAGCATGACATCCAGACCCACTGCCAGGAACTGGGCGCCCATCTCCAGATAGGCCTGGGTCGCCTCCTCATTGGTGCCCAGAATCCCCGGTGCCCTGCCTGCGGCGCGGATCCGCGTCATTGCGTCGGCGATGACCGCCCGCACCTCGGGGGCGGCGCTGTTCCCCTGGAACCCCATATCGGTTGACAGATCGGCGGGGCCGATGAACACGCCATCCACACCCTCGACCGTCAGGATCTCGTCCAGTGCCGCCATCCCGGCGCGGTTCTCGACCTGTACCAGCAGGCAGATCTCCTGATCGGCGGTCTGGATATACTCGCTGACGCCGCCGAACCGGGTGGCGCGGGCAGCGGTGGCCCCGACCCCGCGCACACCGGTCGGTGGATAGCGGCAGGCGCGCACCAGCTGGCGGGCCTGATCGGCGCTTTCGACGATCGGAACCAACACCGTCTGTGCGCCCGCATCCAGTACTTGCTTGATGATCCAGTCCTCACCCACCGGCACCCGAACCACCGGGTGTGAGGCGCTGGCCGCCAAAGCGGTCAGCTGATCCCGGATCGAGCGGATGTCATTGGGCGCATGCTCACCATCCACCACCAGCCAGTCAAACCCGCATGTCCCCATGATTTCGGCCACGCTGGGTTCGGCAAAGCTCATCCAGCAACCGATCTGGCGCTTGCCTTCGGCAAGGGCCTGTTTGAACGGGTTCTTTGGCGCGGGCATGGCGGATCTCCTATCGTCGGGTTTTCGGTGGAGAGCCTGCGTCAGCGCGCAGGCCCTGTCCAGCACTCAGGGCAGCGCGCGGGCGATTTCGGTGATCACGTCAAAGGCCATCATCACATCGGCCTCGGTCGTTTCGAACTGTCCGGCCTGGAACCGGATCACAAGCGCGCCATCGACACGCGTCTGGGTCAGATAGATGCGCCCGTCATCGTTGATCGCGTTGACCAGCCGCTGGTTCAATTCGTCCGGATCGACCCCGTCCCGCAAATAGCGAAAGGTCCAGAGCGACCACATTGGCGGCGTTACGATTTCGAAATCCGGCTCGGCGGCAAGCCGGTCATGCAATGCGCCCGACCAGGCGATATGGTTGCGAAGCCTCTGGCGCAGCCCCTCCATCCCATAGCTGCGCATCAGGAACCACAGTTTCAGCGCCCGGAACCGGCGGCCCAGCGGCACCGACCATTCCGAATAGTTGATGATGCCGTCGCGCCCGTGGGTCTTGAGATACTCGGGCTGGATCGCCAGCGTGCGCACCAGATCGTCGGGGTTTTTCAGGAAATGCGCCGAACAATCAAACTGTACGCCCAGCCATTTATGCGGGTTGAACACGATACTGTCCGCGCGCGTGATGCCGGGCCAATAATGCCGGAATTCGGGGCAGATCATCGCCGACCCGGCCCAGGCCGCGTCCACATGGGTATAGAGACCGTATCTCTCGGCCACGTCCAGACAGCGATCTACGGGATCGGTGGCGCCCGTGCCGGTGCCGCCGACACACAGGATCAGTCCAGCGGGGTGCAGCCCCGCCGCCAAGTCGGCCTTGATCGCGGCCTCCAGCGCGTCGGGGTCCATGCCGCGCCAGTCGCCCTTGATCGGCACCCGCACCAGATTGTCCTGCCCGATCCCGGCCACCCAGATGGCACGATCGACCGAGGTGTGAACCTCGGACGAGCAATAGACCCGCAATGGCTTCTGACCGAACAGGCCCTGCTGGTTCCCCTGCCAGTCGAGCGCCTTTTCCCTCAGTGTCAACACCGCCGCCAGCGTCGCCGACGAGGCGCTGTCCTGGATCACACCGGCAAATCCCTCAGGCAGATCCAGCGCTTGCCGCAGCCAGTCCATCATCCGCGTTTCCATCTCGGTTGCGGCGGGCGAGGTCTGCCACAACATACATTGCGGCGCGATGGCCGAGGCCAGGAATTCGGCGAGCACCGAGGGGGCGGACGCGTTCGAGTTGAAATAGGCGAAAAAGCGCGGATGCTGCCAATGGGTGATACCGGGCATCACGATATCCTCGAAATCGCGAAAGATGTCCTCCATCGCTTCGGGCGTCTCGGGTGGTGTGGCGGGCAGGGCGCTCAGCACCGCGCCCGGTTCGGTCCGGGCGCGCACGGGGCGGTCGCCCACGGTCAGGTGATAATCCTGCGTCCAGTCGGCAACCCGGCGGCCCCAATCGGCGAATTCTTCCCATTTCATCTGTCGTATCCTCGTCTGCCGTCAGGGGGCGATGATCGGTTGCGCCTTGAGAGCGCTCGGTACCGGCTCAGTGCCTTCGAAGGTTGACCCTTCCTCGAACCAGCTTTTCGGGGCGGGTGCCCCCCACAGGGTCTGACGCTGCGGGTCGGTCAGCGACCAGCGGATCGGTTCCAGATCCGGATCGACGGTCTGATAGTCCGAGCAATAGATCTCGATCCGGTGCCCGTCGGGGTCGCGGACATACAGAAAGAAGGCGTTCGAGATCCCGTGCCGCCCCGGCCCGCGCTCGATATTGGCGACATATCCGGTGGTGCTCATCAGATCGAGCAGATCGATGATGTTGAGAGGGGTCGGTACCCAGAAGGCGGTGTGATGCAGGCGCGGACCCAGTCCGTTGGTAAAGGCCACGTCATGCACGCCGCCCTTGCGATGCATCCAGGCGGCCCAGAGACGGTCGCTTTCGTCATCTTCTGTGTACTCGGTGACGCGAAACCCCATCTCGCCGTAAAAGGCCACGCTGGCATCCACATCCGCCGAGAACATGTTGAAATGGTCGATCCTGAGCGGCTTTACCCCGTTATAGAGCCGGTATTTCTGGTGGATCGGCGGCAGCCGGTCCATCCGCACATAGAATTCCAGCGGAATTCCCCAGGGGTCGCGGGTGCGCAAAGTGCGGCCCATATGCGGGCGCTCGACCCAGGCGGTGGGCAAAGATTTTTCGGTGAAAAATCTTTCGGCTCGCTCCAGATCGGGTTCGTCATAAAGCTTGAAGCCCAGCACGCCAACATCCGCCGTATCGGCCTGAACCAGAACGATGCAGTGATGCCCGCGTTCTTCCATCGCGCGCAGATAGAGCCGCCCCTCTTCCTCTTGGGTGACCTGAAGGCCCAGGATGTCGACGTAGAACGCTCGGCTGGCCGCCAGGTCCCGCACCCGGTATTCCACATGGCTGAGCCGCACGATGTTGAAGGGCGGGTAGAGATTTGGCGCGGGGACGGGCATTTCTTTCTCCTGATTGTCGGCAAGGGTGGCGACTGGCTTTTTATTAACATGTGAAATTAATCTGGATTTGTCAAACCTGCCTCTCTTGTGGGCGCGGGCAATCCTTCGTTGCGGGAAGGAACGATTTCGGCGAAATTAGCCTATGAGTTCCGATTTGCCCAAAACATCCAGATCCTTACCCATCGCCCTGTTGCGTGCACGTGAACGGGTTATGCGCCCGGTACGGGCCATTCTGATGGACGTGGGTATCACCGAACAGCAATGGCGTGTCCTTCGTGTCCTCGAAGAAGAGGGGCCACAGGATCCGACCCGAATCGCCGACGGTGCCTGTCTGCTGCTGCCCAGCCTGACTCGGATTCTGCAGAAGCTGGAAGAAAAGCAACTGATCTCGCGGCAGCCCGATCCGGATGACGGGCGCAAGCAGGTCGTCAGTATTACGCAGGCCGGTACCCAGATCATTCGCGACAATCTCGGCGCCAGCCAAGCCGTGTTCGAAGCCATCCAGGCGCATATGGGGGCAGACAGATACGAGATGCTGCTCGATCTGTTGAACGAACTGCATCTCGACAAAACCGATTGATTGCAAAGTCATAGACCCAAGAGGGTCCCTGCCGGAGAGGAGGGGGTTCTCTCCGGCAGGGTGGCCAGGCCAGGTGTAGCTGCGCCGCCTGACCCTTCCAGCAGCCCCAGACGTGTTTGGTTACCGTCCGTAGCGCTGGTCACCGGAACGCGCGCGAGTTGGTAGGGGCAACTCATTGCAATGCTGTGCGAGACTAGGGGGTTCAGCCCGACAGCGACGCGTTCCGAAGGCTTGAAGCCTATAAGTAAATTTCTCTTCGTTCCCAGAAAGTCCTGCAATCTCTGGTGGTGCAATATGAATTGTAGCGCGTTGTGCGTCAATCGCAAGGATTGCGCAAGTTTATGCCGATGCAATCCGAAGTTGCGGGCGAAATATCGCGTACCGGGGCCTTGCGGGGCGGTTAGATGCGGGAGTTGCCAGAACGGTCGCATCACCTAAGATGGCCAAGGGCATCGAGGGGGACATTGATGAGCGAACGGCTCGGGACACTTGAAGAGCTACCGCAGGATTATCGCGATCAGATGGTGGCGGCGGGTGTCGCGCCGCTTTGGCCCATGATGCGCAATGTGTTGCCCCATGGGGCGCCGCAGCCGATGACCCGAGTGGGGCATTGGTCTTTTCCTGCGGTGCGGCCGCTTCTGCTGCGTGCCGGTGAACTGACTCCTGTGGAGAAGGCAGAGCGCCGGGTGCTTGTCCTCTCTGATCCAGGGCGTGGTTCGGGCGCGATGCAGGCGACCGCGACCATTTACCTGGGGCTGCAACTGCTGCTGCCAGGGGAGTCCGCACCCGCGCATCGACACACCCCGTCAGCCGTGCGGGTCGTGGTCGAGGGGCAGGGCGGCTATACGGTCGTGGATGGTGAGCGCCTGCCGATGGAGCCGGGCGATCTGGTGCTGACACCGGGCGGGGAATGGCACGACCACGGCCATGACGGGGACGAGCCGGTGATCTGGCTCGACGCGCTGGACCTGCCGCTTTTCGTGCAGCTCGAGGGCTCTTATGCGATCGAAGGTGAGTTGCAGGCGCAGCGCAACCGCCCCGATGCCAGCCAGGTCGAATACAGCGCCGCCGGGATGGCACCCTCGCGCCGACCAGGACGGGGTGCGCGGCGCTATCCAATGATGCGCTATCCCTGGGCGGCGACCGAGGCGGCGCTGCGTCAGATGGTTGCCTTTGCCGAGGGGATTGCCGAACTGGACTATATCAACCCCGAAACGGGTGAGGATGTGCTGCCCGCGCTTGGCTTCACCGCGATGATGCTCAAGGCGGGCCAGGTCGAAGCGCCGCCGCTGCGCTCTTGCTCTTCGGCCTTTCACGTGATCGCTGGTTCCGGGCGCAGCGAGATTGACGGGCAAGTCATCGAATGGGGTCCAAAGGACACCTTCACCGCCCCGGTCTTTGCCCGCATCAGGCATGAGGCAGAGAGCGAGGCATTTCTGGTCCGCATCCATGACCGTCCGCTGCAAGAGAAACTTGGTTACTACGAGGAACGCGCCAGATGAGCGACAGCCTGTTCACCCTTCCCCCGATCCCCGGCATTCCGGTCCGTGGCGAAAGCGGCACATATCCGATCGGGCGGATTTTCTGCGTTGGTCGCAACTATGCCGCCCATGCCGCCGAGATGGGCAACGAGGTGGACCGCGAGTCGCCGTTCTATTTCACCAAATCGCCTGCCAATGCGATTCTGACAGGGGCCACCGTGCCCTATCCGCCTGGCACCGAGAATTTCCATTACGAGATGGAACTGGCCTTTGCCATTGGCAAACCGGTGTTCCGCGCCAGCACGGCCGAGGCCTGGGACGCGGTCTATGCCTATGGCTGCGCGCTTGACATGACCCGGCGCGACCAGCAGATCCGCGAGCGGGACAAGAAACGCCCCTGGGACCTGGGCAAGGATGTCGAGAACGCAGCGGTCTTTGCGCCCCTGACCCGGGTGGCCGACTGGTCGCCGCAGGACAACACGCGCATTCATCTTGAGGTGAATGGTGCGGTCAAACAGGATGCCACCCTGTCCGAGTTGATCTGGAAGATCGACGAGATCGTCAGTCATCTGTCGGGCTATTACCATCTGCGCCCGGGTGATCTGGTGATGACGGGCACACCTGCCGGGGTCGGTCCGGTCGTCGCCGGGGATGTGATCGCCGGCGGTATCGACGGGCTGGACCCCATCGCGCTGACGCTTGGCCCGGCGGAATAACCCATGACTGTCGAAACCATTCTGACCAATGGCTTTGGCAGCGGTGGGCTGGCCGCGGAACCTGGCCTATCTTCGACGGAGCGGGTGGAGGCACTTCAGTCTTTTAGAGATGATGATTGCCATCACCCGATTGGCGCCAATGCCGAGCTGCGCATTAGAATGATGAGCGCCATGGCGGCGGAAGAGTGCTACAATTCGACGAAGTGGTGTTACGGCGGTTCCGATCTGGCCGGTACCGCCCGAGGGGAGATGTAAGCAATATATTGCAAAATGACGTGCTTTGCGCATTATATTGCTTAGAGAGGGTCAAAGGGAGGATATCATGACCTATCGCAGAAAGATTCTGGGCCTGATCGGCGGCGCTGCAGTTGCGGCTCTGGCCACCGGGTTCAGCGCCGGCACAGCACTGGCGCAAGAGGTTACTCTGAAACTGCACCAGTTCCTGCCGGCGCAGGCCAATGTGCCGAAACTGGTCCTGGACGTCTGGGCCGACGGCGTCGAAAAGGACTCGGGCGGCCGTATCAAGGTCGATCGCTATCCCTCGATGCAGCTGGGCGGCAAGCCGCCCGAGCTTATGGATCAGGCCATCGACGGCGTGGCCGATGTGGTCTGGACCGTGGTCGGCTATACGCCGGGCCGCTTCCCCTCGACCGAGGTTTTCGAACTG
Organism: Ruegeria sp. YKSD163; assembly: GCF_059612905.1. Lineage (NCBI taxonomy): Bacteria > Pseudomonadati > Pseudomonadota > Alphaproteobacteria > Rhodobacterales > Roseobacteraceae > Ruegeria > Ruegeria sp. YKSD163. The sequence continues at coordinate 93,476 of NZ_JBXWRM010000013.1, read as the reverse complement.
CCCTTCATGATGACCAACGCGCGTGCGGTCAGCCATGCTTACTGGGAAATGTTCGAAAAGCACATGAAGGATGACGAGTTCAAGGATGTGCATATTCTTGGCACCTGGGTGCATGGCCCTGGCATGATCCACACTGCCGATCCCGTCGAAACTCCGGAGGACCTCCAGGGGATGAAGATCCGCGGCGGTTCGCGGTCGGTCAACTCGCTGCTGACCAAGCTGGGTGCAACCCCTGTCGGTATGCCGGTACCTGCGGTGCCCGAGGGGCTGAGCAAGGGCGTGATCGACGGCACCACCATCCCGTGGGAGGTGACCACTGCGCTCAAGGTCCCGGAACTGGTAGAGAACCATACCGAGTTCGAGGGCCGCGCGCTTTATACGCTGACCTTCGTGCTGGCGATGAACAAGGCCAAGTATGACAGCCTGCCCGACGATCTGAAGGCGGCGGTCGACAAGAACTCGGGTCTTGAATTCTCGGTCTTTGCCGGTGGGACACAGGCCGATTCCGATGGTCCGGCGCGTCAAGTGGCCGAGGATCTGGGTAACAACATCATCACCATCGACGCCGCAGGGGTCGAGGAATGGCGTGCTTTGGCCCAGCCGATCTATGACGAATGGATCGCCGACATGGAATCCAAGGGGAAGGACGGTAAGGCGCTTCTCGAAGAGGCGCAGATGCTGATCGAGAAGTATACGCCGCAATATTCCAACTGATCCGGCAACTGCAACCGGGTACGGCGCAAACGGCGCCGTACCCGCCACGCGGCCTGCAACCGACCGAGGACCGATGCATAAACTGATGACGGGGCTGGCCAGATCGTTGGCCATCGTCGGTGGGATCGTTCTGAGCCTTCTGATCCTGCTGACCTGCGCCTCAATCCTGGGCCGTTTGCTGAACGGCTTTTTCCACGGTGACATCATGCAATCTGTTGCCCCCGGTCTGGCCGATTGGGCCATCGGAATCGGTATCGGCCCGGTCAATGGCGATTTCGAACTGGTCGAGGCAGGAGTGGCCTTTGCCATCTTCTGCTTTCTGCCGCTCTGCCAGATCACTGCCGGGCATGCGTCGGTCGATATTCTGGCCAACGCGTTCAGTCACCGGGCGAACCGCATCCTGCGGATGTTGACTGAACTGACCTTTGCCGCCGTACTCGTCCTGATCGCGTGGAAATTGTTCGACGGCATGATGAGCAAACGAGCCTATGCCGAGACAACCTTTCTGCTGCAATTTCCCATTTGGTGGGCCTATGCGCTCAGTTTTGTCGCGGCCTTCGCGGCGGCGCTGGTGGGGGTCTATATGGGCGCAGTTCGAACCTATGAATGCTTTACCGGCCGTATCCTGGTCTGGGATGGGGTGGAGGCGACACAGTGAGCGCGCTTGAGATCGGTATCGCCTCGTTTCCCGCCCTCATGGTGCTGATCTTTCTCAGGGTGCCCATCGGGCTGGCCATGTTCCTGGTCGGGCTTGTCGGGCTGGTGCTGGTCACCGACGGCACTCAGGTCGCCTTTGCGCGGCTCAAGAACGAGACCTATACGACCTTTTCCAGCTATTCGCTGACCATCGTGCCGATGTTCCTGCTGATGGGCCATTTCGCCACGCTGGGCGGCATGTCCACTGCGCTGTTCAAGGCTGCCGAGGGCTGGCTGGGCCATCGCAAGGGCGGTATCGCCATGGCCTCGATCGGGGCCTGCGCCGGGTTTGGCGCTATCTGCGGTTCGTCTCTGGCGACGGCGGCCACCATGGGCCGCGTCGCCCTGCCGGAGCTGCGCCAATACGGCTATGCGGGCGGGTTTTCCACCGCGACGCTGGCGGCGGGCGGTACGCTGGGTATCCTGATCCCGCCATCGGTGGTGCTGGTGATCTATGCGATCCTGACCGAACAGAATATCGCCAAGCTGTTCCTGGCCGCCTTCATCCCCGGCATCATGGCGGCGCTGGGCTATGTCATCGCCATCTCGGTCTATGTGCGGCTTTACCCCGACAGCGCCGGTACGCGCCCGCCGGTCCCCTATGCCGAACGGTTCGCAGCTCTGTTGCAGGTCTGGCCGGTGCTTCTGGTCTTTGGTCTGGTTGTGGGCGGCATCTATCTGGGTTGGTTCACCCCGACCGAAGGCGCCGCCGTAGGTGCGCTGGGCACGGGCGTGATTGCCTGGCTGAATGGCGGGCTGACCCGCGCCAGCCTCTCCGAAAGCTTTCTGGTCACCGCACGGTCCACCGCGATGATCTTCTTCATCGTGCTGGGCGCGGCCTTTTACAACGGCTTCCTTGCCCTGACCCAGGTGCCGCAGGAGTTGTCGAATTTCGTGGTTGCCCAAGGCTACAGCCCCTGGGTGGTGCTGGCGCTGATCCTCGCCTTCTACCTTGTGTTCGGCTGCCTGATGGACAGCCTCAGCATGATCCTTTTGACGATCCCGATCTTCTTTCCGGTGATCTCGGCGATGGATTTCGATCTGGTCTCGCTGGCCGCGATGCAGGCCGATGCGGCAATGGAAGTTCTGAAGGCGGGCGTGCCCGAAGCGATGAGCGCCGAGACGCTGGCGGGCATCAAGGACGCCATTGCCAGTGGGGCCGAACTGACCCGCGAGCAGATGAAAGAGCTGGGTATCCGCGTGACGCGCGGCATGGCCAACCGGGCCGAGGCCGAACATGTGGCGATCTGGTTCGGCATACTTGTGCTGATCGTGGTCGAGGTCGGGCTGATCACGCCGCCGGTGGGCATGAACCTGTTCATCATCAACGCGATGGATCGGAGCACCCGCATGGCCGACACCTACAAGGCGGTGATGTTCTTTGTCGGCTCGGACATCGTGCGCGTGATCATTCTGGTCGCGTTCCCCGCGATCACGCTGTTTCTGCTGCCGGGATAGGCGCCACCGCCGCCCGGTCCGATGACCCCGACCCCGGCTGCCGCCGGGCGGGGCGGCTTTGGGAGGCGCGCATGACGCGATATCTGGACCATGAGGTAGAGGCCGAGCAGCGCGCGGACGGCACCATCTTACTGCGCTCGGCCCATGCGCCGGTGACACCGGTTGCCCGTACCACCGACTGGCTGCACCGCTGGGCGGCAGAGACCCCAGACGCGGTGTTTCTGGCGGAACGCAGTGGTGGCGCCTGGCGCACGCAATCCTACGCCGAAACCCTGGGCAGGGTCCGGGCGCTGGCCACCGGGCTGCTGGCGCGTGGGCTGGTGCCGGGTGACCGTATCCTTGTCGTCTCGGGCAACAGCGTCGATCACGGTACACTGGCGCTGGCGGCGCAATATGTGGGGCTGGTGATCGTACCAGTTGCCGAGCAATACGCCCTGATCCCCGGCGCGCTGAAGCAGCTGCACTATATTCTTGGCCTGATCGACCCGGCCATGGTCTATGCCGAAGACGGCGCGCAATTCGCTGCCGCCCTGGCGATGGAGGAGATGGCCGGCCGCCGCATCGTCGTCGGGCGCAATCCCGCGCCGGGCATGACCCTGCTGACCGACCTGGAGCGGGAGAGTGGCGATATCTCGGGCGCTGCCGCTGCAGTCGGCCCTGACACGGTGGCCAAGATCCTGATGACCTCGGGTTCGACCTCGCACCCCAAGGGGGTGCTGACCACCCAACAGATGCTCTGCGCCAACCAGGCACAATATGCCCGCGCCCTGCCGTTCCTGACCGAACGCCCGCCCCGGCTGGTGGATTGGCTGCCATGGAACCATGTCTTTGGCGGGTCCAACAACTTCAACCAGATGCTGGCCTTTGGCGGCGCGCTCTATATCGACGGGGGCAAGCCCGCGCCCGCGCTGATCGGCAAGACATTCGAGAACAATCGCCTGATGAACGGCACCATCGCCTATAACGTTCCGGTGGGCTTCGCCCAGCTTCGTGACGAGATGCATCGCGATCCCGAGTTGAAGCGTCATTTCTTCGCCGATTTGGACATGCTGTTCTATGCCGGTGCCTCTCTGTCGGCGGATGTCTGGCGCGACCTCAGCGAGATGGCCGCCGAGGTGCGTGATACCCAACCGCTGATCACCACCTGCTGGGGTATGACCGAGACCGCGCCCGCCTGCATATTCCAGCACGTGCCTGCCAATCTGCCCGGCATTATTGGCGTGCCGTTGACCGGGGTGACCGCCAAACTGGTGCCGGCGGACGGTGGCCGGTACGAACTGCGTGTCGCTGGCCCCAATGTCTTTGCCGGTTATTTTCGCGACCCAGAAAAGACCGCCGCCGCCTTTGATGACGAGGGGTATTTCTGCACCGGCGATGCGGTGGCGATGGTTGATGCGGATGACCTGTCGCAAGGGTTACGGTTCGAGGGTCGTCTGGCCGAGGATTACAAGCTGGCAACCGGCATCTGGGTGCGCGCCTCAGCGCTCCGGCTTGAGGTTCTGGCCGCGCTGGCGCCGCTGGCTGCCGATGTGGTTCTGACCGGCGAAGGTGAGGCCGAGATCGGCCTTCTGATCCTGCCCGCGCCCACCCTTGTCCAAGGGCTGGAGGTACGGGAGGGCGTTCTGCATCCCGGCCCGATGCGCGACGAAATCGCCGCGCGCCTGTCACGGCTGAATGTCGATCGCGGCAGTTCTGCCCGCATCGCGCGGGCGGTGATTCTTTCAGACCCGCCGTCGATGGCAGAGGGCGAAGTCACAGCCAAGGGTAATCTCAACTTCCGCAAGGTACTGGAAAGAAGGGAAGAAATCGTGTCGCGCCTGTATGGGGGCGATAAAGATGAAAGAATTATTGTGCATTAAGCTGCATAAATTTGCGGCCCGATTTAGCAATATCTTGCATAAACAGGTTTGGGATGCATGATGGTGCCGCCGGAGAGAGGCGCGCGCGGGAGTGGGAGAGGAGGCCCGCCCGCTCGCTGCCCCGGCCATCACCGGGAAGGAGGCAGAATGAGCGCAAACGCCGCGCATTACTTTGTGGACCGCCATGTCGAAGAGGGGCGCGGCGCGCGACCCGCCTTTCGCGAAGCCGCCGGCGCGCGGCGCAGGCAGAGCTATGGCGAGCTGGCCCGCGACAGCGGTGCGGTTGCGGGTGCGCTCGCCCGTGCGGGCATCCCGCGCGAGGCGCGCGCGGCGATGCTGGTGCTGGACCAGCTGGAGTTTCCCACCCTGTTCTGGGGCTGCCTCAAGGCGGGCGTGGTGCCGGTGCCGCTGAACACGCTGCTGGCCACTTCGGTTTATGATGTGATCCTGAACGACAGCCGCGCCTCGATCCTGTTTGTCTCGGAAGAGCTCTGGCCGGTGGTGCAGTCCGCCGCGCTGGCCTCGCCGCATCTGACCCGGATCGTGGTGATCGGCACCGCGCCCGACGGCACCCAAAGCCATGCGGATTTCGTGCAGGGTGCCGATATCCCGCCTGCGGTCGAGGTGTCGCCCGACGATGTGGCCTTTTGGCTCTATTCCTCGGGGTCGACCGGACAGCCCAAGGGTGTGCGGCACGTGCATGCCAGCCTCAAGGCCACCGCCGACAGCTATGGTGCGCAGGTGCTGGGAATCGAACCGGATGACCTGGTGTTTTCGGCGGCCAAGCTGTTCTTTGCCTATGGGTTGGGCAATGGCATGACCTTTCCGATGTCGGTCGGGGCCGAGACGATCCTGTTCAACGGGCGTCCGACGCCGGATGGCGTGCGCGATATCATCGCCGCCGAGCGGCCAACCGTGTTCTGCGGGGTGCCGACGCTGTATGCGGCAATGGTCGCCATGCTCGACCGCGAGGGCGTGCCGGACGTAACGCTGCGTCGTTGCATCTCGGCAGGCGAAGCACTGCCGGAAGAGATTGGCCGGTCTTGGCACCGGCAATGGGGGGTCGACATTCTGGACGGCGTCGGCTCGACCGAGATGCTGCATATCTTTCTGTCGAACGCGCCGGGCGACGTGGTCTATGGCACCTCGGGCCGACCGGTGCCGGGATACGAGGTGCGGCTGGTGGACGAAAGCGGCGCCGATGTCGGACCCGGCGGGTTGGGAGAGCTTCTGGTGCGCGGCGCTTCGGCGGCGGATGGCTATTGGAACAAGCGCGACAAGAGTCGCGCCACCTTCGAGGGAGAATGGACCCGCACGGGCGACAAATATGAGCTGACGCCTGATGGCCGCTATGTCTATTGCGGGCGCACTGACGACATGTTCAAGGTCTCGGGCATCTGGCTGTCGCCGTTCGAGGTGGAGCAGGCGCTGGTCGCGCATCCCGCCGTCCTCGAAGCGGCGGTGGTGGCGGCGCGCGACGCTGACGGGTTGGAGAAACCCAAGGCCTTCATTGTGCTCAAGACGGCAGAGACCGAAGGGCTGGCCGATACCCTGCGCGATTTCGTCAAGGAGAAGGTGGGCAAGTGGAAATATCCCCGCTGGATCGAATTCGTCGAGGATTTGCCCAAGACCGCCACCGGCAAGATCCAGCGGTTCAAACTGCGCGAGGGAGGCTGAGCGATGGAGTGGAGTACAAATCCCGCCGAAAAGCTGCGCATTGATGGCGTGGCATTGGAATATGCCTGCCACGGCCCGGCGCCTGGGGGCGCCCCGACCCTTGTGCTGTTGCATGAAGGGTTGGGCTGTGTTGCGATGTGGCGCGATTTTCCCGCTCAGCTTGCTGCGCGCACTGGGTTGGGCGTGCTGGTCTATTCCCGGCAGGGCTATGGCGGATCGGACCCGGTTACCCGGCCCCGGCCGCTGGATTTCCAGACACGCGAGGCGCTGGAGGTGCTGCCCGCCCTGCTGGATGCTGCCGGTGTCCGGCAGGCGATCCTGCTTGGCCATTCCGACGGCGCCACCATCGCCGCGATTCATGCCGGCAGTGTGGCTGGTCACCGGATACGCGGCGTGATCCTCGAGGCGCCGCATTTCTTTACCGAACCGGGCGGGCTGGCCTCGATCACAGAGGCGCGCGCGGCCTATGAAAGTGGCGATCTGAAACAGAAACTGGCGCGCTATCACGCCGATCCCGATGGTGCTTTTCTGGGCTGGAACGATGCCTGGCTCGACCCCGGTTTCGCCACCTGGAACGTGGCCGAGGTGATCGACTATATCCGGGTGCCGATCCTGGCCATTCAGGGGCGGCAGGACCAATACGGCACGCTTGCCCAGATCGAAGAGATCGAGAGCCGCGCCTATTGTCCGGTGGATACGCTGATACTTGACTGTCGCCACGAACCGCATCGGGAGTGCGCTGATCGGGTGTTGGACGAGATCGCCGACTTTTGCGCAAGGCTGCTTCGCATCGAGGCCGCCGAGGTCATCCCGGCCTGAGCATGTCGCTGCCACCTCTCTCGGATCCCTATGTTCCCGGTCAGACGGCGCGGCCACCCGAAGATCTGTTCGAGGCCCTGCACCAGTGCGTTCCCCGCCGGATGCCACCTGAGGATTTGACCGCTTGCCCTGCCTGGACCGACGGCTGGACATTGTTCGATCTGGGATACTTCTGGGAGGCGCATGAGGTATGGGAGCCGGTCTGGATGGCCTTGCCCCCGAATAGCGGTGCTCGCTACCGGGTGCAGGCGGCGATACAGTTGGCCAATGCGGCGTTGAAACTGCGCATGGGTCGGAGGGGCGCGGCCCGGCGTCTTTGTGTCTTGGCTCGCGAGGCCGCGGCGCGGGCCGGCGGAGCAGGGACGCCCGAGAAATGGGAGGTTTCGTTCTGCGACCGCGTCGCCAAGGTTGAGGCGCGATTCGCAAGTGATGCAATATAACGCATCATTGCAGAAAGTATCAGAGATATATTGCGGGATGGTAGGTAGTCTATTGATATATAAGGAATTCAAACATGCACTATTGTGCCGTAAATTGCTTGCAAATTGACTGATGCGCACTAAAATGCATAATATCATAACTCTTGGAGCGAGGCATGACCCAGCGTATCGACTTTCAGACCGACCCGTCCCGCTATCGTCATTGGCGGGTCGTGTATGATGGAGAGATCGCCAATCTCTACATGGATGTGGATGAACAGGGCGGCCTGTTCCCGGGCTATGAGCTGAAGCTAAATTCCTATGATCTTGGCGTCGATATCGAACTGGCCGATATCGTCCAGCGGATGCGGTTCGAGCATCCGGAGGTCAAGGTGGTGGTGATGCAATCCGGAAAGGACCGCGTTTTCTGTGCCGGTGCGAATATCCGGATGCTGGGCGGCGCCAGCCACGCGCACAAGGTCAATTTCTGTAAATTCACTAACGAGACCCGCAACACGTTTGAGGCGGCCGAGGCCGACAGCGGCCAGAAATACATTGCCGCAGTCAAAGGTGCCTGCGCGGGCGGGGGGTACGAACTGGCGCTGGCCTGCAACTATATCATGCTGACCAACGACAGTTCCTCTTCGGTGGCATTGCCCGAGGTTCCGTTGTTGGCGGTGCTGCCGGGAACTGGCGGGCTGACCCGGGTCACCGACAAGCGTAAGGTGCGCCGCGATCTGGCCGATGTGTTCTGCTCGGTCGAAGAAGGTGTACGCGGCCAACGCGCTGTCGACTGGCGGCTGGTGGATGAGATCGCCCCGAATTCGAAATTCGATGAGGTGGTGCAGGAGCGCGCGCGGGAATTTGCGAGCGCCAGCGCCAAACCTTCGGGCCTGACCGGGATCTCGCTCACCCCGCTTGACCGCCGCTTTGCCGAGGATGGCTCGGTCACCTATTCGACCGTTGAGGTTGTCGTGGAGCGCGAGGCGGGGCGGGCGACGCTGACGATCTCCGGTCCGACGGACGCCGCTCCCGATACGGTCGACGCGTTGCAGGCGCAGGGGGCGAATGCCTGGATCCTGCGCGCGGCGCGTGAGCTGGACGATGCCATCCTGCACCTGCGGCTGAACGAACGTCAGATCGGTACGCTGGTGATCCAGACCCAGGGCGACGGCGCCGCAGTTCTGGCGCATGAGGCATTGCTTCTCAACAATCGCGACCACTGGCTGGCCAACGAGATCCTGCAATACTGGAAGCGGGTGCTAAAGCGGGTCGACATGACCTCGCGGAGTCTCGTTGCGATTGTCGAGCATGGGTCCTGTTTCGCCGGGCCGCTGGCGGAACTGCTTTGGGCGGTGGACCGGTCCTACATGATGCTCGAAGAGTTCGAAGGCGATAACCGCCCGCTGGCCGCGATCACGCTCAGCCCCGGCAACTTCGGAACCTATCCGATGGGTAATGAGCTGACCCGGCTCGAGACCCGCTTCCTGGGCACACCGGAGGCGGTCGAAGCGGTGCGCGCGCGGATTGGCGAACCGATTGAGGCCGACGAAGCCGAGGAACTCGGGCTGGTGACCTATGTGCTGGATGATATCGACTGGGAGGACGAGGTCCGCGTCTTCCTCGAAGAGCGCGCCAGTTTCTCGCCCGATGCTATGACCGGGATGGAGGCGAACCTGCGCTTTGCCGGTCCCGAAACAATGGAAACCCGCATATTCGGCCGACTTACCGCGTGGCAGAACTGGATCTTCCAGCGCCCCAACGCGGTGGGCCCCGACGGGGCACTGCAACGCTATGGCACCGGGGTGCGCGGCGATTACGACATGGAACGTGTGTAGAGGGGGTGCAGATTTTCGCAGAAAATCTGTAGAAAAATCTTGTGCAAGATTTTTCCCCGCCAAGGAGGAAAGCGATGCTTGATCTGATCAACGTAAGTTACGACACCCAGATCCCGAATAACGTGGGTCTGAGCCAGGACAAGAAGGTGCTGAAGGCGCTGGAGAAATGGCACCCCGGCTACATCAACTGGTGGAATGACCTGATCCCTCAGAATTTCCAGGAATCGCTGGTCTATCTGCGCACCGCAGTCAGCGTCGACCCCAAGGGCTGGGCCAAGTTCGACTATGTGAAGATGCCGGAATACCGCTGGGGCGTGCTGCTGGCACCGCAGGTCGAGAACCGCACCATCCCGTGTGGCGAGCATTACGGGCAACCCGCCTGGCAAGAGGTGCCCGGTGAGTACCGCAACCTGCTCAAGCGCCTGATCGTCATTCAGGGCGATACCGAACCGGCCTCGGTCGAACAGCAGCGCCTGCTGGCATTGACCGCACCCTCGCTCTACGACATGCGCAACCTGTTCCAGGTGAACGTGGAAGAGGGCCGCCATCTCTGGGCGATGGTCTATCTGCTGCACAAGTATTTCGGCCGTGACGGGCGCGAAGAGGCCGATGACCTGTTGCGCCGCCAGTCGGGGAGTGAGGAAGCCCCCCGTATGCTGGGTGCCTTCAACGAGGAGACGCCGGATTGGCTGTCCTTCTTCATGTTCACCTATTTCACCGACCGCGACGGCAAGATGCAGCTGGAAAGTCTGGCGCAATCCGGCTTCGATCCGCTCAGCCGCACCTGCCGCTTCATGCTGACCGAAGAGGCGCACCACATGTTCGTGGGAGAAACCGGCGTGGGCCGCACCATCGAGCGCACCTGTCAGGTGATGAAGGAAAACGGCATCGACGACCCTTATGACACCGGCCGCATCCGCGACCTGGGGGTGATCGACCTGCCGCTGATCCAGAAGAAGCTGAACCTGCATTACACGCTGTCGCTGGACCTGTTCGGGCAGGAAGTGTCGACCAATGCCGCTAATGCGTTCAATGCGGGCATCAAGGGTCGTTACATGGAAAGCCGGCTGAGCGATGACCACCAGTTGCAGCAGGATACCTATACCGTGTGGGATTTCGAGGATGGCAAGGCAGTACAGAAGCAGGTACCGGCGCTGACCGCGATCAACATGCGCTTGCGCGACGACTATACCAAGGACGCCGCAGGCGGCGTTGGACGCTGGAACAAGATCATCGAGAAACACGGCGTCGATTTCGAACTCTCGCTGCCGCACGAGGCATTCCATCGCAAGATCGGCGTCTTTGCCGACAAACATTTCGACCCGTCGGGGCAGCCCGTCTCGGGGGCCGAATACGACGCTGGCCTGCCGAAATGGTTGCCTACGCACGCGGATGGCGATTTCATCCAGTCGCTGATGAAGCCCTGCTATGAGCCGGGTCAATACGCCCGCTGGATCGCCCCACCCAAGGTGGGAATCGACAACCGTCCGGGCGACTTCGAATATGTGAAACTTCACATGGCTTAATGCCGGACAGGGGCCGGGCCCGGTGGGCGGTAACATTTTGTGACCCGCCCACGGATTGACGGAAGGGGTGACTCTCCTGTTGGCTTAAACCGGCCTGATCGGACAACACGAGGAACCGACCATGCAGATCGACCGTTCGAAACCCGAAACGCCGCGGCTGCACGCTCTCTCGGGGCAGATATCCACCTTGCATGGACCCTGCGTCGGCTGTTCCGATTGCGTAGGCCTGTGCAAGGCGCTGATCGACACGCTTGTGGTGCCCGACCTCGTCCTGACCAGGAAACGCGAGACCTCATGAACCAACCGCTCAAGCAGCACCTGATCGACCCCGAAATCTGTATCCGTTGCTACACTTGCGAAATGACCTGCCCCGAGCAGGCCATCGAACATGACGACATGAATGTCGTGGTCGACGTCGAGAAGTGCAAATTCTGCATGGACTGCATCCCGGTCTGTCCGACCGGGTCGATCGACAACTGGCGGGTGGTGGACACGCCCTATTCGCTGGAGGAGCAATACGGCTGGATGGACCTGCCGCCTCAGGAGGACGTGGCGGGCGACGAGGCGGGGCTTGAGGCGCTGGACGATGCCATGGCGGCCCTTCTGGCCGAGGCGCACAAGGGGGCGGGCGGCAAATCGCGCGCCCCTGCGACGGCCTCGAAACCGACGATTAACCTCTATACGCTGGGCAAACCGGCCGAGGCGCGGGTGACCGGCAATTACCGCCTGACCGCCGAAAGCAGTGACAGCGATGTGCGCCACATCATCCTGGATTTTGGCGGCCAGCCCTTTCCGGTGCTCGAAGGGCAGAGCATCGGTATCATTCCGCCAGGCACCGATGAGGCGGGCAACCCGCATCTGCCCCGGCTGTACTCGGTCTCCAGCCCGCGCGACGGCGAGCGGCCGAATTTCAACAACCTGTCGCTGACGGTGAAGCGCGAACCGCACGGGATCTGCTCGAACCATGTGTGCGATCTGAAGCCCGGCGACACCGTGCGGGTCACCGGACCCTTTGGCGCCACTTTCCTGATGCCGTCGGATCCGGCGGCGCATCTGCTGATGATCTGCACCGGCACCGGCTCGGCGCCCTTCCGGGCCTTTACCATGCGGCGGCAGCGGGAAAATCCCAAGCTGAGCAACAGCCTGACTCTGGTCTTTGGGGCGCGCAGACCGCAGGAGTTGCCGTATTTCGGGCCGCTCGCCAAGGTGCCCGAACAGTTCATGGCCAAGCATTTCGCCTTTTCCCGCCAGGATGGCGCGCCCAAGCACTATGTTCAGGACCGGTTGCGGGCCGAGGCGGACCGGATGGGAGAGTTGCTGGCCGATCCCCTGACCCATGTCTATGTCTGCGGTCTCAAGGCGATGGAACAGGGTGTGGAGGAGGCGTTCAAGGATATCGCCCGCGCACGGGGCATCGACTGGACCGGCCTGCGCGACCGGATGCGCGATGAAGGGCGCTATCACGTCGAAACCTATTGATCCGGTCCCGAGCAGAGAGCGGATTGCACCAAGGACTGGGCTGTCCTAAGATTGCGCACTATTTTGCACAAACCCTGCGGGCCGCATGACCGAGATCACCAATTTCCGGGGCGAAACCACGCCCAACAGCGCGCGTGACCAGGCCGAGGCCGAGGTGGCGGCCCTGATCGCGCGGGTGGGCGAGCGGGTGCGCGCGGCGCGGCAACGGCGCGGTATTCCGCGCCGGGTGCTGTCCGAGATCTCGGGCGTGTCGCCGCGCTATCTGGCACAGCTCGAAGCGGGCGAGGGCAATATCTCGATCGGGCTGTTGCAGCGGGTGGCAACTGCGCTCGATCACCGTATCGAATGGCTGGTGGGCGAGGATGATCCCTGGTCCTCGGACGCGATGCGAGTGGCCGATCTCTATCGGGTTGCGGGGATGGAAACCCAGGCCGAGGTTCTGCGGTTGCTGAGCCCCGCACCCTCGCTTGAGGCGAGGGCTGGGCGTATCTGCCTGGTGGGGTTGCGTGGGGCTGGCAAATCGACCTTGGGTCAGCGGTTGGGTGCGGCGCTGGGCCTGCCTTTTGTGGAACTCAACGGCGAGATCGAGGATCAGGCAGGGATGCCGGTCGCCGAGGTCATGGCGCTTTACGGGCAAGAAGGATACCGCAAGCTAGAGGCGCAGGCGGTGGCACGGATCGTGGCCACCCATGACGCGTTGGTGCTGGCGGTGGCGGGCGGTATCGTGGCCGAGCCTGAGACCTACAAGACCCTGCTGGCGCATTTTCACACGATCTGGCTGCGCGCTTCGCCGGTGGAGCATATGGAACGGGTTCGCGCCCAGGGGGACGAACGGCCGATGGCGGGCAATCCAGAGGCGATGGAAGAGTTACGCTCGATCCTGACCAGCCGTGAGGCGCTTTACGGCAAGGCAGAGGCGCAGATCGACACCTCAGGGCAGAGCGTCGAGGCCTCGCTGGTCCAACTCACCCGCCTCGTGCGCGAGCGCGGTTATCTGAACTGACCGAGCGCCACGCGCCCCAAGATTTTTCGTCGAAAAATCTTGGCCTCCGGCGGGGATTTTTTTCAGCAAGAGGACGGGGCGGTGCGGGATACGTATTTCCTCATAATTGACCGTTGTAGCGTTGCGACCTTAGCCTGAGGCGGTTCAGACTAAGACGCGCCGCAACCCATGGCGCATATCGGGGAGGAGAGACGTGAAACGCATTCTTTGCGCAGGAACGGTGTCGATTCTGGCGCTGGCATCCGCCGCGGCCGCCGACATCAAGATCGCCCATGTCTATGGCAAGACAGGCCCTTTCGAGGCCTATGCAAAACAGTCCCATGACGGGCTGATGTTGGGGCTGGAATATGCCACTGGCGGCACCATGGAGATCGACGGAGAGAAAATCGTCGTGATCGAGAAGGACACCCAGCTGAAGCCTGAAAACGGCAAGGCCCTGTTGGAAGAGGCCTATGGCGATGATGAGGTTGATCTGGCCGTGGGCCCGGTCAGCTCGGGCGTGGCGCTGGCGATGCTGCCGGTGGCCGAGGAATACGAAAAGGTGCTGATCGTCGAACCGGCGGTGGCGGATTCGATCACCGGGGCCAACTGGAACCGCTATATCTTCCGCACTGGGCGCAACAGCAGTCAGGACGCGGTGTCGAACGCCATCGCGCTGGCGGGCGAGAACGTGCATATCGCAACGCTGGCGCAGGACTATGCCTTTGGCCGTGATGGTATCGCCGCGTTCAAGGAGGCGCTGGAAGGTGCAGGCTCCGGCATCGTGCACGAGGAATACGTGCCGACCGATACCACCGACTTTACCGCCGCAGCCGAGCGTATCTTTAACGCGATGAAGGATCTGGAAGGCGAAAAGCGCCTGTTCATCATCTGGGCCGGTGGCGGCAATCCGATGGGCAAGATCCAGGCGATGGACCCCAGCCGTTTCGGCATCGAGATCGCGACCGGCGGCAACATCCTGGCGGCAATGGCGGCCTACAAGGATTTCCCGGGCATGCAGGGCGCGACCTATTACTACTACGAGATACCGCAGAACCCTGTGAACGACTGGCTGGTCAAGACCCATCAGGACCGTTTCGGCACCCCGCCTGACTTCTTCACCGCGGGCGGCATGGCGGCAGGTATCGCCGTGGTCGAGGCCATCAAGAAGGCCGGTGGCACCGATACCGAGGCGCTGATCTCGGCCATGGAAGGCATGGAATGGGAGACACCCAAGGGCAAGATGATGTTCCGCCCCGAGGATCACCAGGCGCTGCAATCCATGTATCACTTCAAGATCAAGGTGGACCCGAATGTCGAATGGGCCATCCCGGAACTGGTGCGTGAACTGACGATCGACGATCTGCCGATCCCGATCCGCAACAACTAACTCCCCGACCTGGCCGGTCCCGTGGCGCATGACGCGCCGGGACCGGCCTTTTTGCAAGCGGAAGACAAAGCCATGACATCCCCCATCCTTGCGACCGAGGGGCTGACCGTGCGGTTCGGCGGCCATGTGGCCGTGGACGCGGTTTCCTGCGCCTTTCACACCGGGGAGCTCACCGCGATCGTGGGTCCGAACGGTGCCGGCAAGACCACTTATTTCAACCTGATCTCGGGCCAGATCCCTGCCAGCGCGGGCCGCGTCCTGCTGCGCGGGCGCGATATCTCGGGGCAGTCGGTGTCCCAACGCACCCGCGCCGGGATCGGGCGCGCGTTTCAGCTGACCAACCTGTTTCCAAATCTCAGCGTGCTGGAAAACGTGCGCCTGGTGGTCCAGTCCAAGGCGGGGCAAGGCATGAACCTGTGGTCAATGGCCAGCCGACACGCGGAGCTGACCGAGGCTGCCGAGGCGATCCTTACGCGGGTGCGGCTGATCGCGAACCGCGATCAGGTGGTTTCGGAGCTGAGCCACGGCAACCAGCGCAAACTGGAGGTCGCGCTGCTGATCGCGCTCGACCCCGCCGTCTACATGTTCGACGAACCCACGGCGGGCATGAGCGTCGACGAGGCGCCCGTGGTGCTGGACCTGATTGCCGAGTTGAAAGAGCAGCGCGACCGGACCATCCTGCTGGTCGAACACAAGATGGACGTGATCCGCACGCTGGCTGATCGCATCATCGTGTTGCACAACGGCGCGCTGGCCGCAGATGGCGACCCGGCCACGGTGATGGCCTCGGACGTGGTGCAAGAGGCCTATATGGGCCGGGAGCTGGAAGATGTCTGATCCGATCCTGCGGCTGGAGGGCGTCTATACCAACATTGCCCAGTATCATATCCTGCAAGGTGTTGACCTTGAGGTGCCGCGTGGCGCGGTGACCATGCTCCTGGGGCGCAACGGGGTGGGCAAGACTACCACGCTGCGATCCATCATCGGCCACTGGCGCGCGCATCAGGGCCGGATCTTGCTGGACGGGCAGGATATCACCCGGATGCCGACACCCGCCATCGCGCGGGCCGGTGTCGGGTTTGTGCCCGAGGATATGGGTATCTTTGCCAATCTCACGGTCGAGGAAAACATGGTGCTGGCCGCCGTGTCCGGCCCCATCGACAGCGCGCGGCTCGACTGGGTGTTCCAGGCCTTTCCGCCGCTGAAAACCTTCTGGAGGTCCGAGGCGGGCAACCTGTCGGGTGGGCAGAAACAGATGCTGTCGATCGCGCGCGCGATGGTCGAGGAGCGCAGGCTCTACCTGATCGACGAGCCCACCAAGGGGTTGGCGCCCGCCATCGTGTCGACCATGGCCCGCGCGCTGCGTGAGCTAAAGGCGCAGGGCGCCTCGATCCTGCTGGTGGAACAGAATTTCTCGGTCGCGCGGGCGCTTGGCGACAGCGCCTGCGTGATGGATGACGGGCGCATCATCTGGTCTGGCGAAATGCGCGAACTGGCCACCGATGCCGCCCTGCAAGAGCGGTTGATGGGTCTGAGCATGGAAGCCCATTGAGATGCGCGGGAAGAGGTTGGAGATGAGTATTTTTGACCAGAAAGAAGCAGGAGCTCCGTCATGAGCATGGCCCCCGAACACGCGCCAACAATGGCGCGGCTATCGCTGGCGCAGCGGCTGGCGCCCTGGATGCCGGTGCTGCTGGTGCCGCTGCTGGTCGTGGCCGGTTTGCTGGCGATCCCGAACACTTCGTCCTGGCTGACGCTGACGGTGTCGGGGTTGGCTATGGGGATGATGATCTTTCTCATGGCCTCGGGTCTGACACTGGTGTTTGGCCTGATGGACGTTATCAACTTCGGCCATGGCGCCTTTGTCTCGGTGGGCGCCTTTGTCGGTGTATCAGTCCTCTTGCTCTTGGGCGGCATGACCGGCGCGCCCTCTCTGACGCTGAACCTTGCAGCCATGGGGCTGGCGGTGATCGGCGCGATGCTGGCCACAGGCGCCATGGGCTGGGCCTTTGAAAAGGTCATCGTCGAGCCGGTCTATGGTCATCACCTGAAGCAGATCCTGGTCACAATGGGCGGGCTGATCGTGGTCGAGCAGCTGATCATCGTTCTGTGGGGGCCCGAGGAGATTTACATCTCGCGCCCCGAGGCGCTGAAAGGCGCGATCACGTTTGCCGGCGCCGCGCTGGAAAAATACCGGTTGGTGGCGGTGGGTCTGGGCCTTGTGGTCTTTGCTGCCATGCGCTGGACGCTGAGGCGCACCAAGATCGGGCTGATCGTGCGCGCGGGCGTCGAGAATGGCGAGATGGTGCAGGCGCTGGGCTATCGGCTGCGGCTGGTCTTTGTCGGCGTCTTCATTGCCGGATCCGCGCTGGCCGGGCTGGGGGGCGTCATGTGGGGCCTCTATCAGGAGGTCGTGAGTGCACATATGGGCAATCAGGCGATGATCCTGATCTTTATCGTCGTCATCATCGGCGGGCTGGGCAGTGTCGAGGGCTGTTTCATCGGTGCCCTGCTGGTGGGGCTGATGCAGAACTATGTCGCGTTCCTGGAACCCAAGGTGGCGCTGATTTCCAATATCGGCCTGATGGTTGCGATCCTGATGTGGCGCCCGATGGGCATGATCCCGGTGGTGAAGGCAAAATGATCAAAGCGGTTCTTTCGGGCGACATGCCCCGCTCATCGGTGCTGGCCCTGATTCTGGGGTTGATTCTCGTTTGTCTGGCGCTGGCGCCGTTCCTGTTTCCCGGCGTGCGCACCGTCGATACGGCGGCGCGGATCTGCGTGTTCATCGTGCTGGTGGCCAGCTACGATCTGCTCTTGGGCTATGGCGGCATCGTCAGTTTCGCCCATACCATGTTCTTTGGCATCGGTGCCTATGGGGTCGCGCTGGCCCTGACCCATATGGGGCGGGGCTTCGATGCGATCCTTGTCGGCGCGGGCGCGGGTGCATTGCTCGCGGCGGCGCTTGCCTTTGTTATTGGTCTCTTCAGCCTGCGGGTGCGGGCAATCTTCTTTGCCATGATCACGCTGGCGGTGGCCTCGGCGGTGGCGGTGCTGGTCAGCCAGCTGTCGGGCCTGACCGGGGGCGAGGATGGGCTGACTTTCAAGACGCCGCGCGCGCTGGGTCCTGCCTTCAAGTTCGGGGACGAACTGTTCGGGGTGAAGCTGAACGGCAAGCTGTTGTCCTATTACGTCGTGTTCATTGGCAGTCTGATCCTGTTCCTGCTGATGCTGCGGGTGGTGAACTCACCCTTTGGGCGGGTGTTGCAGGCCATCCGCGAGAATGATTTTCGCGCCGAGGCGATCGGCTATCGCGTGGTCTATTACCGGGTCGCGGCGACCTGCCTTTCGGCGGCGGTGGCGGCGCTGGCGGGCAGCCTCTATGCGATCTGGCTGCGCTATGTGGGGCCGGATACCACGCTGAGCATGGAGATCATGATCGACATCCTGCTGATGGTGGTGATCGGTGGCATGGGCACCATGTATGGCGCGGTGATCGGGGCAACGCTGCTGGTCTTGGCGCAGAACTATCTGCAAAACCTGATGGGCGTTGCCGGGTCTCTGGTCGAAGGGGTTCCGGTCCTGCCGCAGCTCTTGGATGCCGACCGTTGGCTCTTGTGGCTGGGCGTCCTGTTCATCCTCAGCGTCTATTTCTTTCCCACTGGAGTGGTGGGCCGGCTGCGGCGCAGTTAGGCGCGGCGGATGCGCTCGGCGGCGGCGGCATATCCGCCCGCCGCCCCGTCGATGAAATGCACATGGTCGTCGCGCATGGCCGAGGGCACGAAACAGGTCATCATCGCCTCGTCCTGGGCAAACACACCATAGCGGATCTTGCCGCGTTGGCGGGCCTCTTCCAGGATCGTCTCTATCCGCGCGCGGGTCTCGTTGTCGCAGTCGAGGGTCATCTTCAGCCCGTCATCGAACTTGCGGAAATCGGCGTTGCGGCTGACCATGCGCGCATAGTGATCGGGCTGGAAGTCGCCCAGCCGCAGACCAGTACGGAACAACAGCCAGATCAGCAGGTTCTGGCCCAGGAGCTTCAGCTTGTGCAGGCCCAGATTGCGGCCCTCGCGCGAAACATGTGCATCGAGCGACAGGCCCGGCGGCGGCCAGGTCACGCCCGGACCACCCGGAGGGACCGGGTGGCCACCTCTCTCCAGCCCATCGGCGGTGATGACGACACGCCGGGCCAGATCGGCAAAGTCGCGCTCGCTTGCCCTGTCGGTCGGATGTACCACAAGAGAGACGATCTGTCCGTTCTGGGCGCGCATATTGGACCAGCGACAGGAAAGGCCGGTCAGATCAGGCTGTGCGCCGGGTGGGGCCGGATCGACAGCGAACTCCCCGGCTTTCATTCTCGCCTCGGCCCAGGCCAGCCCGCGGCCCGAGAACATGGCGTAATCGACCCCCGGCGAGGCTGCGTAGCGTGCTACTCGCACATCGCGTCGGGCCATGCGAATCTCGGCCACCGGAATCAGGGCAGCCCGCAAGGCGATACCGAACTCCTCTTCCGCCCAGCGGCGCAGATCAGCCAGTACCGCGCGCACTTGCTCGGCCTTGTCACCTGGCACCGCGAAACCGGCGCCGTCGCCGCCAAACACATAGGGAAAGCGCAGGTCGCCCATTGCGTTGATCATGGCCGAGATCACCGCCGCGCCCACCATGTTCACGGTCTTGTAGCGCCCGCGCGCGATCTCTCCGGTGCTGTCGACTATATCGGCGGTACCAAGAAACCAATCATCGGGAAGGGGCGTGAACCGTGAAGGCTCGGAAAGCTCGGGGAAATCCATCACCGGGCGTAGGGAAGCATAAAACGAATCCGGATCGTCAACCATGTGACCCTCATAACAATACCATTCTACATAGCAGCTTGGCGGCGAAATCCAGAGCCTTGCGGCATGTTGGGCGCGCTTGTGCGCGGTCCGATAACATGGCAACCATCTCCAACACGTTCATGTCGGAGGAAAGCACATGCAGGCCGGTCTGATCATTCTGTGTCTGGCCTATGTGCTCAGCCAGTTCTTTCGTGCCTTTCTGGCGGTGCTGACCGCCGATCTGGCCCGTGATATTGGCGCGCAGCCCGACGATCTGGCCTTTGCCTCGGGCCTGTGGTTTCTGACCTTCGCCGCGATGCAGATCCCGGTGGGCTGGGCGCTGGACCGGATCGGCCCGCGCCGAACGGCAGCTGCGCTGCTGATGGTGGGTGGCGGTGGTGGCGCTGCATTGTTTGCCCTGGCCACGGCTCCCCTACATATCAGCGCGGCGATGGTCCTGATTGGTGTGGGCTGTTCACCGGTTCTGATGGCCTCGTATTTCATCTTTGCGCGCGAATACCCGCCCGCGCGCTTTGCCACACTGGCTGCCGTGATGCTGGGTGTCGGGTCGGTGGGCAATCTGGTGGCGTCTTACCCAACCGCGCTGGCGGTCGAGTTGATGGGCTGGCGCGCGACGCTGGCCGGGCTGGCGGCGATTTCGGCCGCGGTGGCAGTGGGCATCTGGGTCTCGGTGCGCGACCCCGAGATCGTGCAGCACGACACCAAAGGCTCGCTGCTCGATCTGCTCAAACAGCCGCTCTTGTGGACCATCCTGCCGCTGATGCTTGTGGCCTATGCGCCCTCGGCGGCGCTGCGCGGGCTTTGGGCAGGACCCTACCTGCGCGACGTGTTTGACCTGGACACCGGCCAGATCGGGCAGGCGACGTTGATCATGGGTGCGGCGATGATTGCCGGTACCTTTGCCTATGGTCCGCTCGATCGGGTTCTCGGCTCTCGGAAATGGGTGGTGTTCGGAGGCAATCTGGGCGGCGCGCTGGCGCTGGTTCTGCTGGTTCTATGGATCGACCTTGGGGTCTGGTCCTCGGTCGCGCTGATGGCGGCAATCGGCTTTCTTGGCGCCTCGTTCCCGGTGATCATGGCGCATGGCCGCGCCTTTATCCCCGCACATCTGGTTGGGCGGGGTGTGACGCTTCTCAACCTCTTTGGCATCGGCGGTGTCGGGTTGATGCAATTCGTCACCGGGCGCCTGCACGAAAGCTATGCCGCCGCCGGCCCGGCCGCGCCCTATGCGGCGATCGTGACCTTTTTCGCGGTCTCGATGGCGGTTGGTCTGGTGATCTATCTGTTCAGCCGCGACAGTCTGGCCTGACAGAGGCCTTTCCTCGCCGCCACTTTCCCTGTATGGAACCGCCGCCGGTCAAGGCGACCGGGTATATCTGGAGAAACAAGAAAATGGGTTATCGCGTCGTCGTCGCTGGCGCCACGGGCAATGTGGGCCGCGAAATGCTGAACATCCTGGCCGAGCGCCAGTTCCCCGTGGATGAGATTGCCGCACTGGCAAGCCGTAAATCCCTGGGCACCGAAGTCAGCTTTGGCGACAAGACGATCAAGACCCAGGATCTGGATACCTTTGATTTCACCGGCTGGGACATGGCGCTGTTCGCCATCGGCTCGGACGCGACCAAGGTCTATGCGCCCAAGGCGGCGGCTGCCGGTTGCGTGGTGATCGACAACAGCTCGCTCTACCGCTACGACCCCGACATTCCGCTGATCGTGCCCGAGGTGAACCCGCATACCATCCACGGCTATGCCAAGAAGAACATCATCGCCAACCCCAACTGCTCGACCGCGCAGATGGTGGTGGCGCTGAAGCCGCTGCACGACCGCGCCAAGATCAAGCGCGTTGTTGTCTCGACCTATCAGTCGGTGTCGGGCGCGGGCAAGGATGGCATGGACGAGCTCTGGGAACAGACCAAGGCGGTCTATAACCCGACCTCGGACGTGCCGCCGAAGAAGTTCCAGAAGGAAATCGCCTTCAACGTCATTCCCCATATCGATGTCTTCATGGAAGACGGCTCGACCAAGGAAGAGTGGAAGATGGTCGCCGAGACCAAGAAGATCGTCGATCCGTCGATCAAGGTCACCGCGACCTGCGTTCGGGTGCCGGTCTTCGTCGGCCATTCCGAGGCGATCAATATCGAGTTCGAGGAATTCCTGGACGAGGATGAGGCCCGCGACATCCTGCGCGAGGCGCCCGGCATCATGGTGATCGACAAGCGCGAGCCCGGTGGCTACGTCACGCCCAAGGAATGCGTCGGCGATTTCGCCACTTTCATCAGTCGTATCCGGCAGGACTCGACCGTCGAAAACGGTCTCAACCTGTGGTGCGTCTCGGATAACCTGCGCAAGGGCGCGGCGCTGAACGCGGTTCAGATCGCCGAATTGCTGGGCCGCGAGGTCCTGAAGAAGGGCTGACAACGCGCAAGGCGACCAATTTCTGGCACCCTCGCACGACCGGGCGGGGGTGCTTTTTATTGCTCTGTTAATTGAAACAACCCAAGGTGGTTTCACCGCGCGTTTTCGCACCGGGAATGGCCTGTTTCCGAATTCTCCAAAATCTGTCTAATTCATGGCCAATTTTGGCCGGATCGCGGACAAACTTTTGTTTTTAATGTGATTTATCACTTTTTTGACACAATCTTGCGCGATTCCCGACCGAATCGCGGCCAAACATTAAGTCATAAGGAAGTCGAACCTTCGGCGGACACGGCAAGCGCCATCACCTGGTCATCATCGGTTAGATACCGGATGGGTTGTGTCCCGCACCCTGAGCCGTCGAAGCTGTGCCAAGCGTAAAGAGTCCGAAGCGCCGCCCTGCCGCGGTGCCACCCAACGGATCGAACATAACAAGGCGGTATCGCCTCTGGACAAAGAGGAAAACGAAAATGGCAACCATCATCACCTTCCCGCGTCGCGACATCCAAACCCCCGCTTTGGGCGTCGAACCTAACGCCGACAACGTCTTGTCACTTGCCGACTGGCGGGCACGGGGCCGGGCGCTGCGCACCGCAAACGGCGTTTTCTTCGTTTCGAGCCCCTGGGGCAGCTCCGGCGACGCCGCCTGACCCCGACCTTTCAACAAATTCTTCAGGAGTGACAGAAATGACCCCCAATCTTGCCCAGAAAGCCCGCCAGAACCGTATCGCAGCGCTGCAACATCTGCGCTTGACCCGTCAGGGCGCCGAGACGGAGAGCGAGGTGATCAATCTGTTTGCGCACCGCGCGCGGCAAATGGCCAAACCGATCTTCAGTTCGGTGCGGTCCCGGGTCGAGGAGGAGCGGATCGCCGCCTGAGACCAAATTCGGATGGACAAGCAAAAGGCGCCCGTCGGGCGCCTTTTCTTTTCAAAGTGTCGAGCGGAAAGGCCCAGTTGGCGACTGGTTGCTCATTCGAAACAGTTGTGTGCGGGCCGCCTCAGACGGGTACGAAACGTTCCTCTGCCGGTTCGTAGCATTGCAAGCCACCTTCGCCGATATCGGTCCAGAGCCCGTGCAGACTCAGGCTGCCTTCGTCGACCGCCGAGGCGATGAAGGGGAAGGTCATCAGGTTTTCCAACGAGGCGACAACGGCGTGTTTTTCCAGTTGCCGGACCTGCTCGTCCTCGTCCTCGATCTTGGCCACATGATCGTATTTTGGCTTGAGGATATCCATCCAGCGCCCGACAAAGCTCTCTTTTGCTTCCAGTTGCGGGGCGTGGCCC
This sequence comes from Ruegeria sp. YKSD163, assembly GCF_059612905.1. Classification (NCBI taxonomy): domain Bacteria; kingdom Pseudomonadati; phylum Pseudomonadota; class Alphaproteobacteria; order Rhodobacterales; family Roseobacteraceae; genus Ruegeria; species Ruegeria sp. YKSD163. Next base: position 70,083 of record NZ_JBXWRM010000013.1, on the reverse strand, counting down.
TTGCACATGTCGAGGCACCCGCGCACGCCACCGCATTGCGAATGGCCCAGCACGATCAGGTGCGCGACCTTCAGCACCGTTACGGCATATTCGACTGCGGCACTGGTGCCGTGATGGTCGCCATCGGGCAGATAGGGCGGCACCAGATTGGCGACATTGCGGTGGATAAAGAACTCTCCCTGATCGGCCCCGAAGATCGACGTCACATGCACCCGGCTGTCACAGCATGAGATCACCATGGCACGCGGCCGCTGGCCCTCGGTCGCGAGGCGTCGGTACCAAACCTGGTTCTCGGCATAGGTTGTCGCCTTCCAGCCGTGGTAGCGCTGGACCAGATAGTTGGGCAGAGGGCGGGCGAGTTTCATTCTTGTCTTTCCTGTCGCTGACCTGTCGTGACAGCCTCCTTTAGGCCAGTTTGAAAGAAAATTCGAGGTATTTCCCGTCGCAGCAGAAACCTTTTGAAAACCTCTCGGGGAACAGGATGTCGAACGTGTCGTGGGGGCACAAGACTTTGGGGTGAGATGTGGTGGTTGAAGTAATCACGCTTGTGCAAAGCGAATCCGTGCGGCTGGACCCGGATCGGCTGGGCGGGCTGTATCGGCAATTGGGAGATGCCGGTGCCGAGGATGTCGTGTGTCGTGCGATCGAGGAATTGGCCGTGAGGTTGACCAATTGCGAAAGGCTGTGGCGGGACCACGATTGGATAGCGTTGCGCAAATGCGCCCGGTCGCTGATCGCGATTTCCGAACAGATCGGCATGGTGGCGCTCGCTCGTGTCGCGCGTCAGGTCACCGATGCGATTGACAATGGCGACTATGTCGCCACCAGCGCTGTGCTCTACCGGCTGATCCGCGTGGGCGAGAAATCCCTGACCGAGGTCTGGGACCAGCAGGACCTGTCGATCTAGCCCTGTGATCTGAGGGCTTGCAGGTCGCTGCAGGCCCGATAGTCTGGACCTGTCACCATGTTGGAAAGGTCGCAGATGCCCCTCAGTTTCGCCCCCGCCGATGCGGATGCGCTGCCGCTTCATGTCATCGAACAGGCTGCTCTGGAGGGCTGGCTGCAAGATCAACCGGCGCCCGTCGCGGCCTGGGTCAAGGCGAGCGGGTTTACCGGCGCCATCGGCCAGGCGCTACCGATTCCGGGCGAGGCCGGTGCGCCCGTCATGGCGCTAGCAGGCTATGGCAGTGCCCAGACCCGCGCCCGCAAACGCTTTGTTCTGGCAGCTGCGGCCGAGAAGCTGCCAGAAGGCATCTGGTGCATCGCGTCGGGTTTGCCCGAGGCGCAGGCCGAGGCTGAATGTTTCGGCTGGCTGATGACCGGATATGCGTTTGACCGCTACAAGGGTCAGTCGCCGGCCAAGGCCCGTCTGGTGGCCCCCGCCGGGGTCGACGCCGCCCGCATTGAGGCGATGGCTGCTGCCGAGGTGCTGACCCGCGACCTGATCAACACTCCGGCCCAGGATATGGGTCCGGACGGGTTGCAAGCGGCGGTCGAGGCGCTTGCGGATGAATTTGGCGCGACCTGCACCGCGATCGTCGGCGACGACCTGCTCAGCCACGATTTCCCGATGATCCATGCGGTCGGACGTGCCGCCGCCCGCGCGCCGCGATTGATCGAGCTTCGCCGGGGCGAGAGCGGTCCGAAGCTGACGCTGGTGGGCAAGGGGGTCTGTTTCGATACCGGTGGTCTGAACCTCAAGCCGGGCAACAGCATGGCCCTTATGAAAAAGGACATGGGCGGGGCGGCCAACGTGCTGGGCCTGGCGCGGATGATCATGGCGCTTGATCTCTCCGTGCAACTCAGGGTGCTGATCCCTGCGGTGGAAAACGCGGTGTCGGGCAATGCGTTGCGACCCGGCGATATTCTGACCTCGCGCAAGGGGCTGACGGTCGAGATCAACAATACCGATGCCGAGGGGCGGCTGGTGCTGGCTGACGCGCTTGCACTGGCGGACGAGGGCGCGCCCGATCTGGTTATTTCGATGGCAACGCTGACCGGTGCCGCGCGGGTCGCGGTCGGCCCCGATCTGGCGCCCTTCTACAGCGATGACGACAACGCCGCGCAGGCCTTGGCCGAGGCAGCGCTGGGCGCGGCGGATCCGGTCTGGCGAATGCCGTTCCACCCCCCGTATGAAGAGATGATCGAGCCGGGCATCGCAGATCTGGACAACGCACCCGGCGGCGGTTTCGCCGGGTCGATCACCGCCGCGCTGTTCCTGCGCCGCTTTGTCGACGCGCGCTACATGCATTTCGACATCTATGGCTGGCAACCAACCAAGGCGCCAGGCCGTCCCAAGGGCGGCGTGGGCCAGGGTCCGCGCGCCCTGCTGGCGGCGCTGCCTAGGATGCTGGACCTGTGAGCGCGCATGCCATCCTGCGCCCGGTCGTTGACCTGTTGCGCAGCCCGGAGGGGCCGCGCGACCGTCAGGTTCTGCTGGGCGCGCGGGTCGAGCTTCTGGAGCGGCAGGAAATCTGGGCCCGAATCCGCGCCGACAAGGACGGCTACGAGGGTTGGCTGCCCGCCGATGCGCTGGGCGCGGATGTGGCGCCCACCCATTGGGTCAGCGCGCCCTCGACCAACGCCTATGCCCGCGCCGATCTGAAAAGCCCAGACCTGATGGCGCTCAGCTTCGGGTCGCGGGTTGCGGTGCACGCGGTGTCGGGCCGGTTCGCTGAAACGGCGCATGGCCATATCCCGGTGCAGCACCTGATGCCGGTTGGAGAGAGGATGACCGACCCTGTGGCAGTGGCCGAGCTGTTTCTGGGCACACCCTATCTTTGGGGTGGCGACAGCCGCTGGGGTATCGACTGTTCGGGGCTGGTGCAGGCGGCGCTGCTGGCCTGCGGCCATCCCTGCCCGGGTGACAGTGGTCCGCAATCACGCGCTGTGGGCACCCTGATGCCGCCCGGCACCCAACCCGGGCGCGGCGATCTGCTGTTCTGGAGCGGTCACGTGGCGCTGGTCGCGGATGCCGAACGCATCCTGCACGCCAATGCCAATGACATGGCGGTTGCTTATGAGCCGACCGCCGCGGCAATCGCGCGTATCATCGCGCAGGGCGAAGGGCCAGTGACAGCGCATCGCAGGCCCGCCATCCCCGCTTGAACCCGTGTCTCGGGTTCGGTAGGGACAGAATGCGCGCAATCGGGAGGCATTTATGCAGGACGATCCGAAAACACTGGTTTCCACCGACTGGCTCGCCGCCCATCTGAAGGATCCCGACTTGCGGATTCTCGACGGGTCCTGGCACCTGCCGCATCTGGGACGTGACGCCAAGGCCGAATATGATGCCGCCCATATCCCCGGCGCGCGGTTTTTTGACATCGACGATATCTCGGACCACCGCTCGGACCTGCCGCATATGGTGCCGCCGGTCGAGAAATTCATGTCGCGACTGCGGGCGATGGGCGTTGGCGATGGCCACCAGGTGGTGGTTTACGACTCGCTGGGTCTGCAATCGGCGGCGCGCGTCTGGTGGCTGTTCAAGCTGATGGGGCAGGACAATATCGCCGTGCTCGATGGTGGCTTGCCGAAATGGCAGGCCGAGGGGCATCCGATCGAGGACCTGCCACCGGTGATCCGTGACCGGCACATGACTGTTCGCGTCCAGAACCACCTGTTGCGGGATGTCACGCAAGTGTCGGCGGCGGCCAAGCTCAATGATCACGAGATCGTCGATGCCCGCTCGGCCGGGCGCTTTGCCGGAACCGATCCCGAACCGCGCCCGGGTCTGCGCGGCGGCCATATCCCGGGGTCGAAGAACGTGCCCTTTGCCACGCTCTTGACCAAGAACGGTACGATGAAATCGCCCGCCGACTGCCGCGTCGTGTTCGAGGCCGCGGGTGTCGATCTGTCCAAGCCGGTGATCACCACCTGCGGCTCGGGCGTGACGGCGGCGATTCTCAGCCTGGCGCTTCAGCGCATGGGCAAGACCGATCACTCGCTTTATGACGGCTCCTGGGCTGAATGGGGTGCCTTCCCGACCCTGCCCGTCGCAACTGGAGAGAACTGATGTTCGAAAACCTCAAGGCGCAGCCTGCGGACAAGATCCTTGCATTGATGCAGATGTACAAGGACGATCCGCGCACCGACAAGATCGACCTGGGCGTTGGCGTCTACAAGAACGCCGAGGGCGTGACCCCGGTGATGCGCGCCGTCAAGGCCGCCGAAAAGATCGTGTGGGAACAACAGGAGAGCAAATCCTATACCGGGCTGATCGGCGATCCGGCCTATTCGGATGCGATGATCAAGCTGATCCTGGGCGACGCCGTGCCGCGCGCCAATGTCGGCGCTGCGGCCACGCCGGGTGGCACCGGTGCCTGTCGGCAGGCGTTCGAGCTGATCAAGATGGCCAGCCCCGAGGCGCGGGTTTTCGTGTCTGACCCGACCTGGCCCAACCATATCTCGATCCTGAATTATCTGGGCATGACCATGGTGCCCTATCGCTATTTCGATGCCGAAAGCCGTGGGGTCGATTTCGAGGGTATGCTGGCCGATCTGGGTCAGGCGCGCGCGGGCGACGTGGTGTTGCTGCATGGCTGCTGCCACAACCCGACCGGCGCCAACCTGAACTTGAGCCAGTGGCAAGAGGTGGTGAAGCTGATCAACGCCAAGGGTCTCGTGGCGATGATCGACATTGCTTATCAGGGCTTTGGCGACGGGCTGGAGGAAGATGCGCAAGGTACCCGGTTGGTGGCCTCGTCGGTCAAGGAATGCCTGATCGCGGCGTCGTGCTCGAAGAACTTCGGTGTCTACCGCGAGCGCACCGGCCTGTTGATGGCGGTGAGCCAGGACAGCGGCCAGACCGCGCTGAACCAGGCGACCCTGGCGTTTCTGAACCGTCAGAACTACTCCTTCCCGCCCGATCACGGCGCGCGGGTGGTGACCACCATCCTGAACGATGACGCGCTGCGCGCCGACTGGATGGCCGAGCTTGAGGAAATCCGCCTGTCGATGCTGGGCTTGCGCCAGCAATTGGCCGACGAGTTGCAGCGGCTGTCCGGCTCGGACCGGTTCGGTTTTATCGCGCAGCATCGCGGCATGTTCTCGCGTATTGGCGCGGCGCCCGAGTTGGTCGAGAAGCTGCGGACCGAATTCGGTATCTACATGGTGGGCGACAGCCGGATGAACATCGCCGGGCTGAACGCCAAGACGGTACCGATCCTGGCCAAGGCGATCATCGACGCCGGGATCTGAGCACCAGCGCCCAATGGCAAAGGCCGCCCCGACGGGCGGCCTTTTGTCGTTTCAGGGGGTAAAGCCGGGCACGAACTGGCGAAGATAGGCCAGCCATTCGGGCGGCAGCGTGATGTCGTAGAACGCCCCCAGCAGCATCGCCACGATCAGCCAGGCGATGGTGATCCCTGCCAGCACGATGCCCCAGAACGCCGCGCGGGCCTGTCCCCGCGCGCCCCGGCGCAGCAGGGTCAGCCGCAAGGCGCAGCCCAGATGCACGAACAGGGCAATCACGCCCAGGCTGTAATAGGGGATGAAATACCAGGTGAAGGGCGCGCCGCTCATCACCGAGGCGGGCCAGTAGAAATTGGTGTCCAGCCCATCGACCCAGCGCGCCAATACCAGCGCGATCAGGTGCTCGGTCATGAAATAGAACACCATTCCACCCGAAATGACCTGTGCCCGTGCCCAAGGCTCGCGTAACCCGCGCCGGACACGGGCGATCAGCAGTTTCAAGCCCAGACCCATCTGCACCAGCGCCGAGGCCAGAACCAGCGGCTCGACCACCGGGTTGCGATAGATCAGGCGCAGCGCGTCCTGGGTGGCATTGTAGGCGTCCACCCCCCATAGCCCCGACAGGTGGGTGATGAAATGCAGCAGCAGGAAAGCGGCGAAAAGCGCCCCGTTCCAGCGGTGAATCTTGCGGGCGATCATGGCGCCTACTCCTTGGCGGGATTGTCTTGCGAAAGTTTGTCTTGGAACCAGGCCAGCGCCTTGGCGGCCTGTTCCGGTGGGGTGTCCTGCATCCCCATCTTCAGGATATCGGCCAGCGTCACACCGGCCAGTTCGCGCCGCCACGCCGCCTCGGCCCGCCACATCGAGCGGGCGATGCCGCAGGGGCGCAGGTATTGCGAATCGTCGACCCCGCTGGGCCCGCAGCGGCGCAGTTCTGTACAGGTGAAATGCCGCGTCTCGCCGTCGATGGCCTGCACCATCTGCAACAGCGTGATCTCGGCCGGGGCGCGGGCCAAGGCATAACCGCCGCGCGGCCCGCGGCGGGTTTCGACAATGCCCGCCGCCGACAGTTTCTGCATCTGCTTGGCCAGATACGGCTCGGGCAGGTCAAAGAATTCGGCCAGCAACCGCGCGGGCAGGGATGTATCGGGGGGCAGGGCGGCCAGCAGGCTACAGGCATGCGCCGCCCATTCCAGTCCTTCGGTGTGTTTCATAAATACGGATAAAGAATATCCGCAATTGATTCGTCAAGTGACGGGCAAAAAAGACCCGGGCACGATGGCCCGGGCAAGGTCTCACCAATGGTGAGGAAGGAAGGTCAGCTTTTCGAGAATTCGGGATAGGCCTCCATGCCCAGTTCCGCCATGTCGAGCCCGTTGATCTCTTCCTCTTCGCTGACACGGATGCCCATGACCGCTTTGAGGATGAACCAGACCACACCCGATACGACAAAGGTGAACACACCGACCACGATGATGGCATAAAGCTGGGTGCCCAGGCTTGCGTCGCCATTGGTCAGGCAGACCGCGAGCGTGCCCCAGATACCGGCCATCAGGTGCACCGGAATGGCGCCGACCACATCGTCGATTTTGAGCCGGTCAAGGAAGGGCACGGCAAAGACCACGATCACGCCACCCACGGCACCGATCAGCGTGGCCGAGCCCAGTCCTGGGGTCAGCGGTTCGGCGGTGATCGACACCAGACCGGCAAGTGCGCCGTTCAGCACCATGGTCAGGTCGACCTTCTTGTAGAGCAGTTGCGTCAGCAGCAGCGCCGCAATGGCCCCACCGGCAGCGGCGGTGTTGGTGTTGGCAAAGATGCGGCTGATATCGGCGACGTTCCCGGCGGTATCCATGTACAGCTGCGAGCCGCCGTTGAAGCCGAACCAGCCGAGCCACAGGATGAACGTGCCCAGCGTGGCCAGCGGCAGGTTCGAACCCATGAAGGGGATCACGCGACCGTCCTTGTACTTGCCCAGACGCGGACCCAGGATCAGAGCACCGGCAAGCGCCGCCCAGCCACCGACCGAATGCACCACGGTCGAGCCGGCAAAGTCGAGAAAGCCCGCACCGTCAAGGAAACCGCCGCCCCATTTCCACGAAGCCTGGATCGGATAGATCAGCCCGGTCAGAACCAGCACGAAGACCAGGAAGGGCCACAGCTTGATCCGCTCGGCCAGCGTGCCGGACACGATCGAGGCGGTGGTGGCACAGAACATCAGCTGAAAGTAGAAATCGGAACCGACCGAGGCATAGGTCAGGTCGGTCTCGGTATCGGCCAGGCCCACCGGTTCCATCGCGGCGGGCGAGAAGGCGCCCAGAACACCGTCGATCGACCAGCCGTCGCCCGGATACATCAGGTTATAGCCGATCAGGTAATACATCAGCGCCGCCAGCGAAAACAGCGCGATATTCTTGGTCAGCTGCATGGTCACGTTCTTTTGCCGGACCAGCCCGGCCTCGAGCATGGTAAAGCCCGCGGCCATCCACATGACCAGAAAGCCCGAGACCAGGAACATGAAAGTGGTGAAGATATAACCGATTTCCTCGTTCGGCGGTGTCGTGTCCGCCGCGGCCTCCTGGGCCAGGCCCAGCGTGGGCAGCGCGATCACCGCTGCCGCCGGAAGTAGTGTCTTGAAAAGCGTCATGGCTTTGGTTCCCCTGGATGGTTCTGACGGTCGGCTTACAGCGCGTCGTCGTCGGTTTCCCCGGTGCGCACGCGCAGGGCCTGCTCGACGTCGAGGACGAAAATCTTGCCGTCACCGATCTTGCCGGTGCGGGCGGTGCGGGCGATGGTTTCGGCGATCTGCTCGGCCATCTGGTCGGCGACGACCAGTTCCAGCTTGATCTTGGGCACGAAGTTCACGGTGTATTCCGCGCCGCGATAAATCTCGGTATGGCCCGACTGGGTGCCGAAGCCCTTGATCTCGGTGACCATCATGCCGCGTATGCCGGCCTCGGTCAGCGCTTCGCGCACCTCGTCCAGCTTGAACGGTTTGATCGTTGCAATGATCAGTTTCACGTCTTTCCCCTTCGTTCAGCCGGCGCATCCGGCGTGTTTGCACTTGCAGAAAGACAGCGTCAGAAGTGTTTTCGGAACGAAATCTCGGCGAAATTGGGGTCGGAATCGTGGAAAGTTGCACATTTTTTGCACATCAGCGCGCGAATGCACAAAAAATCATCGGTGATTAAAGGGGAAGATCGGGAAAAACACACCTCAACAGCCATGCTCGCCCGCGCTATGGTGCGGCACAGGCAAAGACCGGGCAGAATGGGCATGACGGATTCCAAGCGTCGCAAATCGCAGCTTGTCGCGGACAAGCGATACCAGACCAAGGGCAAACCGGCCGCCAAGACCGGGCCCAAGAGAAAGCCCGCGCCCAAGCGCAAGGCGCCACCTCCTAAACGCCCCGGTCGCAGCGGCCCGCTGGGCTGGATCGGGCGGTTCTTTGGCTGGATCTTCGGCCTGATCTGGGGTTTTGCCTGGCGGATCGGGATGATCGTGATGCTGCTGATCGGTCTGGCCGTGGCGCTGGTTTATTCGACCCTGCCTGACGTGACCGCATTGCTGGACGGGCGCGCGCGCGGGTCGGTCACACTTCTCGACCGCGAGGGAGATGTCTTTGCCTGGCGCGGCGATCAGTTCGGCGGGGTGATCACCACTGATACCGTTTCGCCACATCTCAAGAACGCGGTCGTCGCGACCGAGGACAAGCGGTTCTACTACCACGTCGGCATCAGCCCCCGCGGGGTGGCCAGCGCCGTGCGCATCAACCTGCGCGAGGGGCGCGGACCGCTGTCAGGCCACGGCGGCTCGACCATCACCCAGCAGACCGCGAAACTTCTGTGCCTGGGGGTACCGTTTGATCCCGACGAATGGAAATCCGAAGCGGAGTACGAATCCGACTGCCGTCGCGGTTCGCTGTGGCGCAAGGCCAAGGAGGCGGTCTATGCCCTCGCGATGGAGGCCAAGTACAGCAAGGACGAGATCCTCAACATCTATCTGAACCGTGCCTTCCTGGGTGCTGGTGCGCGTGGTTTTGAGGCCGCCAGCCAGCGCTATTTTGGCAAGTCCTCAGCGCAGGTGGACCCGGCCGAAGCGGCGATGCTGGCCGGGCTTCTTGTGGCGCCGACCCGCTATGCGCCCACCAACAGCCTGACGCGTTCGCAGGAGCGCGCGCGCGTCGTGGTGGCGCTGATGGAAGAGCAGGGATACCTGACCGCGGCTCAGGCCGATGACGCCCGCAACAACCCCGCTCGATTGTCCGAGGCCGCCGCTGCCCAGGCGGGGGGCTATTTCGCCGACTGGGTGATGAGCGAGCTGCCCGACTATTTCGGCGGCAAAACAACCGAAGACGTGATCATCCGCACCACGCTTGACCAGCGCATCCAGACCTCGGCCGAAGAGGCGATGCGCTTCGTGTTTCAGGAAAAGGTGCGCGATGGGTCCAAGGCGCAGGCTGCAATCGTGGTGATGTCCGCCGATGGTGCTGTGCGTGCCATGGTCGGTGGGCGCGATACCAGGGTAACGGGTGCGTTCAACCGCGCCACCCAGGCTGCACGGCAGACCGGTTCTTCGTTCAAGCCGTTCGTCTATGCGACGGCGCTGGAACTTGGGCATTCACCGCTCGATACCGTTGTGGACGAACCCTATTGCATCAACATTCCGGGATCGGGGCAATGGTGCCCCAAGAACTATACCAACAAGCATTATGGCCGAGTCACGCTGGTCGATGCGCTGAAGGACTCGCTGAACGTGCCCGCGGTCAAGGTGGCCGAGGCGATGGGGCTGGACAATGTGCGCAAGGTGGCCAGCGATTTCGGTATAGAAAGCGATCTGGCTGCGGGTCCGGCGCTGGCACTGGGCGCCTCGGAAAGCTCGCTGATCGAGATGACCGGCGCCTATGCCGGTATCCTGAACGGCGGTTCTTCGGTCGAACCTTACGGTCTGACCGAACTGCGGCTGCAGGGCGAGAACGAGGTGTTGATGGCGACGGGAACCGGCATCGGCGAACGGGTGATCAACAAGGACGCCGCCGCGCAGCTGATCTGGATGATGGAAAAGGTGATCTCCGAAGGCTCGGGCCGTCGCGCCGCGTTGCCGGGGCGCCCCGCAGCGGGCAAGACCGGCACCACTCAGGCTGCGCGCGACGCCTGGTTCATCGGTTTCACTGCCGACTATGTGGCTGGTGTTTGGATGGGATACGACGACAACACGCCGCTCAAGGGGGTGACCGGTGGCGGATTGCCCGCCGAGATCTGGCACGAGACCATGATCCGTGTACACGAGGGCACCCCTGTGAATCCGTTGCCGTTGCAGGCGCCACGCCAGCCCAAACCGATTGCCCAATCCAAACCACAAGAACCCAAGGGTGGGTTCGGCCAAGCGGTTGATCAGTTGCTGCGGGATCTGTTCGGGAACTGACCGGTCCGGGCCGGGCGCGGGGTTACCCCGCGCTGGCCAGATCGCGGATCAGCGCGTTCAGGTCGCCCTTGCGTCGATCCAGCATCGAGCCGATCTCGGTGCGCTCGGTCAACAACAGGTTCACCCCTTCGATGAACATGTTGAAGAACTTGTCCTTGCCGGATTTGTCCGAAACCAGAAAGGTCACGTCAAACGGGGCCTGACCTTGCAGCTTGACCGAGGTCTTGACCTCGTAACCTGCCTTGATCTTGCGCGCGGTCTTGACGGTCACCTCACCGCCGATGAACTCGCGGAACCGTTTGCCATATTTGCGCGAGATGTAACCCTGAAACGCTTGGGTAAAGGACCGCAGCTGCGCAGGAGAGGCGGTGCGTGCGTCTGGCCCCAACGCATAGCGCGCCATGATCGGCACATCGCCGTAGCGCACAAACAGTTTCTCGAAATCGCGGATCATCGCGCTTTCGGACTTTCCCGAGGCGATGACACGGTTGATCTCTTTCACCACTTCGTTGACCAGCGAGGCCGCGCGTGCCTCGGTAAGGGCCAAGGCCGGCAGCGGCAGCGCCAGCGTGGTAAGGCCGACACAGACGGTGGAAACGAAAGAGCGGCGGGAAAAGAGCTTACTCGGCATAAGGGTCCTCGTAGGGGTCGGTCACTTCGGTAGAGCCGGGATCCGCATAGGGGTCGGTGTAGAGACCCAGATAGGCATCCTCGTCATCGCCTGCCAGTTCAAATCGGCGGTTTTGCAGATAGATCAAACGAAGCTGGGCGTAACTGTCGGAGCTGCCATAGAGAATCGAATCGACTGTATCGGAGTAGAGACCGCGATCACCCAGCCGCCGGACGATTTCCGCATAAAGACCAAGGTTGTTGATCGGGCGTGTCGGGGCAAAGTCCACGGGATTGGTGAACAGATTGACAAAAACGCCGACTGCATCGCGTGTGGTGGACGGGCCATAGAGCGGCAGTTCCAGATAGGGGCCTTCGGCAAAGCCCCAGGCATGCAGGGTTTCGCCGAAATCGGTATCGGCGCGCGGGATCTCGAAATCGCTGGCCGGATCGGCCAGTCCGGCAAAGCCGACCGTCGAGTTCACCGCGAAGCGGAACAGCGTGGTGCCCATTTCCTTGGGCTTTCCCTGCAACAGATAGTCCACCGCCTGTCCGGGCAGCGACAGGTTTTCCGCGAACATGTTGAATGAATTCACCATCGGACGGGGCACTACCGTCACATAGCCTTTGGCCGCTGGGCGGAAAAACGCCTTGTCGACCCCCCGGTTGAAGTTGTGTATCGCTCGGTTTGTGTTTTCATAAGGGTCATGGACCCGCCCGCCGCCGTTCGAATCCGGGGCCGGCCCGGCACAGGCAGTCAGGACCGCAAGCAAAGGGACAAGGCTGAACCGAAAGATGGAGATTGAGAGTTTGGGCATGGCGGTCTCAGTGCGTAACCTGCGAGCTGATATTCGATTCGGGCTTGAAATGAGCGTGGCTAGGATGTGTTTCTACGGATGCATTGGAGACACATAGTTTATCTTCCCGGGATTTGAAACAGGGTCGGTTCTATCCCGCCCTGTGGATATCGTAAATGTGTCCCAGTCTAGGATGCGCAAAGTTGGAACCAGGGTGACATGAAACCAAAATCATATCTGCACGGTGCCGAGGAGCTGCGCGCCGCGCGCCGGCAAAGCCGAGGACTCTATTGGTTCGTTGCCTTGTTCAGCTTCTTTGCCAACCTTCTGATGCTGACTGGGCCGCTCTACATGTTGCAGGTCTACGACCGCGTGCTGGGCAGTCGGTCGGAACAGACACTGGTGGCGCTGTCGCTGCTGGTGGTATTTCTCTATGGCGTCATGGGCATACTGGATTACACGCGGGGCCGGGTGATGTCGCGCGCCGGCGCCCGGTTTCAGGAGGCGCTGGACCAGCGCGTGTTCGATGCCATGGTGCGGCGGTCAGCGGTGGCACAGGATCCGGTGGCGCAAACCGGACTGGCCGATCTCGAATCGGTGCAGCGCTTCATCGCCTCGCCGGTCGCGATGGCGATATTCGACATGCCATGGACACCGATCTTTTTGTTCGCGATCGCGATTTTTCATCCCTGGCTTGGCCTGTTGGCCGTCGTCGGCGGAGCGTTGCTGATCGCGATTACGGGATTCAACCAGCTGTTCTCGCGCAAACCTGCCCTGCACGCCGCCATTGCGAGCAACCGTGCCAGCAAGATGGGCGACGAGATTCGCACCGAGGCCGAGACGATCCAATCCATGGGCATGCGCGGTGCGGCGTTTGGCAGGTGGCGCAAGGCCCGCTTGGCATCGCTGAACGACGGGCTCACTGCTGGCGATGTCATGGGGCGGTTTTCGACCCTGACCAAGACGCTGCGCCTGTTTCTGCAATCCGCGATGCTGGGTCTTGGGGCCTATCTCGTGTTGCAGGGAGAGGTGACACCGGGTGCGATGATCGCCGCCTCGATCCTGATGGGGCGAGCGCTGGCACCGGTCGAGATGATGGTGAACCAGTGGCAGGTGGTTCAGCGCGCGCTCAAGGGTTGGTCGGGCCTGAGCGAGTTGCTTGAGAAGGTTCCGCCAGAGAACAAGCGCATGGACCTGCCGAAGCCCAAGGCGAAACTGGACGTGCAGTCGCTGACCGTGGTGCCGCCGGGGGACACGCGGGCGCAGTTGAAGACGGTCAGTTTCACGGTACAGCCGGGACAGGCGGTCGGGGTGATCGGCCCATCGGGCTCGGGCAAGTCGACGCTTGCGCGTGCGCTGACCGGCGTTTGGCGGCCCGCGGGTGGTACGGTGCGGCTCGATGGTGCCGCGCTCGACCAGTACGACGCCGATGTTCTGGGCCAGCATATCGGATATCTGCCGCAACGGGTGCAACTGTTCGAGGGAACGATCGCCGAGAACATAGCGCGGCTCAGTGGCACGCCGGACCCCGAAAAGGTGGTCGCCGCCGCGACCAAAGCTGCCGTGCATGAAATGATCCTGCAACTGCCGAATGGCTATGACACGCATATCACCGCCGGAGGCGGGCGTCTGTCGGGCGGCCAGATGCAACGGGTCGGCCTGGCTCGTGCGCTCTATGATGATCCGGTGATCGTCATACTGGACGAGCCGAATTCGAACCTCGACAACGAAGGTTCGGTTGCGCTGAACAAGGCGATCAAATCTCTCAAGGAGGCTGGCAAGTCCGTGCTGATCATGGCCCACCGTCCCGCCGCTATTGCGGAATGCGACATGCTTTTGGTTCTCGATCATGGGACGCGCGTGGCCTTTGGTCCGAAGGACAAGGTGCTGCGTGAGATGGTGACCAACCATCAGGTTATTCAGCAGAACAAGACCATGGGGGGCGTCCGATGAGCGCGCAAGACTTCTCGGCCCGCAAACCCATCATTCTGGGCCTGATCGGACTTCTGGTGTTGGTTGGCGGGTTTGGTACTTGGGCGGTGCTCAGCCAGATCGCGGGCGCGGTGGTTGCAAGTGGCCGTATCGAAGTGGATCGTAACCGACAGGTAGTGCAGCATCTCGATGGTGGTGTGGTGGCCGAGATTCTTGTGGACGAGGGCGACACCGTCGCCGAGGGGCAAACGCTGATTCGGCTCGACGCCAATCTGCTGACCTCGCAATTGCTGATCACCGAGGGCCAGCTGTTCGAACTGATGGCCCGGCGTGGCCGGCTCGAGGCCGAGCGCGATGGCAACACACAGATCGTGTTCGACGAGGAACTGCTGGAGGCGGCGCGCGGTCGCGCCGAAGTGGCCGAACTGATCGATGGTCAGGAACGTCTGTTCCGGGCGCGGCAGGAATCGGTCACCAAGGAAACCGAACAGCTTGAAAAGCGGCGCGGCCAGATCGGCAATCAGATCGAGGGGATCGTGGCGCAACAACGCTCGCGCCGGTCGCAGCTGGAACTGATCGAGCAGGAGTTGATCAGCCAGCAATCGCTGCTGGACAAGGGGCTGGCACAGGCAGGGAGGGTTCTGAGTCTCGAACGGACCAAGGCCGAGCTTGAAGGGGAGCTGGGCGAGTTGATTGCCTCGCAGGCGCAGCAAGAGGGGCGCATCACCGAGATCGACATCGAGATTCTGAAGCTGGGCACGACCCAGCGCGAGGAGGCGATCACACAGCTACGCGATTTGCAATATCGCGAGCTGGAAGTGGCCGAGCAGCGCCGCTCGATGCGGGAACAGCTGTCGCGGCTGGATATCAAGGCCCCGGTCTCGGGCATCGTCTATGGCTTGCAGGTGCATACGCCGCGCTCGGTCATCCGCCCTGCCGATCCGGTTCTGTTTCTGGTGCCGCAGGACCGACCTCTGGTCATCGCGGCACGGGTCGAAACCATCCATATCGACCAGATCCATCTGGGCCAGCCGGTGACCTTGCGGTTTTCTGCGCTGGATCAGCGCCTGACACCCGAACTGATCGGGACCGTGACGCAGGTTTCGGCAGACGCCTTTGTCGACGAGGCCAGCCAGGCCTCTTACTATCGCACCGAGATCCAGCTTAACGAAGGTGAGGCCGACAAGCTGCCCGAGGGGGCCGTGCTGATCCCCGGCATGCCGGTTGAGGCCTTTATCCGCACTGCGGATCAATCGCCGATCTACTATCTGGTCAAGCCGCTGGCGGATTATTTCACCAAGGCGTTCAGGGAAACCTGATCTTTGGCCCTTTTCGTGGCGGACGTTCCCGGCTAGCGTCCGCCCGTCAATGCGAACAGGAGGACGCACGCCATGGGATATGAGGACAAGCTGGCCAGCCTGGGGGTGACCCTGCCCAATGCGCCGGCACCGGCGGCCAACTACGTGCCTTTCGTCAAGATCGGCAATACCGTCTATGTCTCGGGTCAGATATCGAATGACGAGAATGGCCTGATCACCGGCAAGCTGGGCGATGACATGGAGGTCGATGCCGGTGCCGCCGCCGCTAAGCGCTGTGCGATCAATCTGCTGGCGCAGGTCAAGGCGGCCTGTGGTGGAGATCTCGACCAACTGGTGCGGGTGATCAAACTGACCGGTTTCGTTAACTCGACCGCCGATTTCACCGCGCAGCCGCAGGTGATCAACGGCGCCTCCGATTTCCTGGTTGAGGCGCTGGGCGAAGCCGGGCGGCATTCGCGTTCCGCCGTTAGCGCGGCTGCGCTGCCGCTGGGCGTTGCGGTCGAAATCGAAGGTATCTTCGAGGTCAAATGACGCCAGCACTGCCCGCCGCCCTGCTGGGGCGGCCCATCGCGCATCGCGGATATCACGACATCGCCGCCGGGCGGCCCGAGAACAGCCGCGCGGCCATCCGCGCGGCAATCGGGGTTGGCTATGGGATCGAGATCGACCTTCAGCTGACACGCGACGGGCAGGCGATGGTGTTCCACGATTATGACATGGACCGGCTCACAGGCCGGTCCGGCCCGATCCGCCAGATCTCCGCTGCCGAGGCCGCTGGAATTGCGCTGTTGCATGGCGATGGCGAGGGCATCCCGACGTTGACCGAAATCCTCAACCTGGTGGCTGGTCGGGTGTCGCTGCTGATCGAACTCAAGGATCAGGATGGCAGCATGGGCCCGGATGTGGGGCCGCTGGAACAAGCCACCGCCGAGGCGTTGAGGGGATATCAGGGTCCGGCTGCCGTCATGTCCTTCAACCCGCACAGTATTGCGGCAATGGCGCGGTTTGCCCCCGATCTGCCGCGTGGGTTGGTAACCAGCGCCTACGATCCCGCCGAATGGCCGCTTTCGCTGGCGACTTGCGAGCGGCTGCGCGATATCCCCGACTACGACCGGGTTGGTGCCAGCTTCATCAGTCACGAGGTCGAGGACCTTGCCCGCCCGCGCGTGGCCGAGTTGAAGGCGCGTGGTGTGCCGGTTCTGTGCTGGACGGTACGCTCGCCAGAGCAAGAGGCCGAGGCACGCCGGATTGCCGACAATATCACCTTCGAAGGCTACGCGGCTTGATCCCTCCGCGCGGGACCACAGATTAACCGGCAAGGAGGCCGGCATGGATCAGGCGCAGATCGAGGTTCAGATAGTGCCGTCGCTGACTGGGATCGCGGCGGCGGACTGGGACGCCTGCGCCTGTCCTGAAAGTGCCGATGGCGGCCCGCCGCGTGACCCGTTCACGACTTACCGCTTCCTGAACGCGCTGGAGGAGAGCGGATCGGTCGGGCGCGGCACTGGCTGGCAGCCGCAATATCTGACCGCCCATCTGGACGGAATGATGATCGCCGTCGCGCCGATGTATGTGAAATCCCACAGCCAGGGCGAATACATCTTCGACCACAGTTGGGCCCATGCCTATGAACGGGCTGGCGGGCGCTATTACCCCAAGCTCCAGATCACTGTGCCTTTCACACCCGCGACCGGCCGGCGCCTGCTGGTGCGTCCAGGATACGAGGGCATCGGCCAATCGGCGCTCGTGCAGGGCGCGGTGGAACTGGCGGCCAACAACAATGTTTCCAGCCTGCATGTCACTTTCTGCACCGAGGCAGAGGCCGAGGCGGGCGCCAAGATGGGCTTGATGCACCGGGTCTCGCAACAGTTTCACTGGGTCAATGACGGCTATGCCGATTTCGACGGTTTTCTGGCGGCCTTGTCGTCGCGCAAGCGCAAGGCGATCCGCAAGGAGCGCGCCCAGGCGCAGGGGTTCGGTGGCCAGATCCGTGCGTTGACCGGCGGTGATCTCAGACCCGAACACTGGGATGCCTTCTGGCGCTTCTACCAGGACACCGGCGCGCGCAAATGGGGCTCGCCCTATCTGACGCGGGCGTTCTTCGACATCGCCCATCAGACCATGGCCGATGACATGGTGCTGGTGCTGGCCGAACGCGACGGGCATCCGGTTGCAGGGGCGTTGAATTTCATCGGGCGCGAAGCGCTTTTCGGCCGCTATTGGGGTTGCGTCGAACATCACCCCTGCCTGCATTTCGAACTGTGCTATTATCGCGCCATCGACTGGGCCATCGCGCATGGGCTGACGCGGGTCGAAGCCGGGGCGCAGGGTGAGCACAAGCTGGCGCGCGGCTATCTGCCAGCGGTGACGCACAGCCTGCATTGGGTTGGCGACCCGGGCTTTGCCGATGCGGTGGCCCGGTATCTGGAGGCGGAGCGCGCGGCAGTGGATGAAGAGATCGAGATCTTGACCGATTACGGCCCATTCAGACGGGCACAAGTAGAGGAGCGGGAATGACCGAACGTTTGTCCGAAGAAACCCGGGGGCCGCTGTTGGGGCCGCTCTTTGCCAATGGCTGGACCATGGTCGATGGTCGTGATGCGATCACCAAGACTTTTGCCTTTGACAATTTCGTCGAGGCGATGGGCTGGATGATGCGGGTGGCGATCTGGGCCGAGAAATGGAACCACCATCCCGAATGGTCGAATGTCTATGGCAGGGTGGCGGTGGTGCTGACCACCCATGATGTCGACGGGCTGAGCGCGCTGGACGCCAAGCTGGCTCGCAAGATGGACAGCCTCTGCTAGCGCGTCGCCTGTTTCCCGCCCCGCGCCGCTGTCCGCTCGGCCTGGCGCATCAGCTTTTGAAAACTGGGACAGTCCAGATGTGACGGCGCCGGGCAGTCGGCGACGTGTCTGAGTGTATCCTGTAACAGTTGCAGGCGCCGGATCTGACGTCCCAGATCGTCGGCGCGCGCGTGCAGCTCGTCGCGGGGCAGGTCGGGGCGCCCGTCCGCGCCCAGCATCTTTGCAATTTCGGGCAGGCTGAACCCGGCCGCCTTGCCCATCGAGATCAGGGTCAGCCGCAAGAGGGTCTGTGGCCCGTATTGCCGCCGCAGCCCTTTGCGCCCGATCGGCGCGATCAGCCCCTGTTCCTCGTAATAGCGCAACGTCGAAGGCAGCACGCCCGATTGCGCGGTAACCTCGCCGATATCCAGAATTTTCACGGTTGACCTCAAGTTGGCTTGAATTCGCAGAGTGCGAGCCTGATGCGAATGAAGCAAGAGGTCGATCATGAAATCCCCCGTCGAAACCACACCTGTCGGCGTCGTCTGGCGCGACCGGCGGGCGCAGGCGCTTCTGCTGGCGGCCACGCTGACCATCATGGCAAACGCCACGATCAGCCCGGCCCTGCCTGGGCTGAAACGCGAATTCGCCACCCACCCGCAGGTCGATCTGCTGACCCGGTTGCTGGTGTCTGCGCCCTCGCTTGCAGTGGTGTTCGTCGCGCCGCTGGTTGGTGTGCTGTCCGACCGGATCGGGCGGCGCGGCTTGCTTGTCTGGGGCATCGCCCTCTTTGTTCTTGCGGGCAGTGCCGGACTGGTGCTGCCGAGCTTGGAGAGCATGCTGGTAAGCCGCTTGATTCTGGGTATCGCGGTGGCCGCGATCATCACCACCCAGACCGCATTGATAGGGGATTACTTCAGCGGTGCGGCGCGGGCGGCGCTGACCAGCTTGCAAACCTCGGCGCGCAATTTCGGTGGTTTTGCATTCATCTCGACTGCCGGGGTGCTGGCGACTCTGTCGCCGCGATTGCCCTTTGCCATCTATGCCTTGCCGCTGCTGATCTTACCTTTTGTCCTGCGCGCCTTGCCGCGCCCTGCCCGACAGCCGACTACGCAGGAGGGAGATGCGCCAAAGGCGGAGGGACACCCACAATGGCGCCTGATTCTGACTGGACTGCTGCTGTTCCAGATAGTTAACAACATGACCTTCTTCATCATGCCGACGCAGATCCCGTTCTACCTGGACGCTCTGGGCCATGAAAGCACGGTAATGACCGGTACAGTGCTGGACCTGCTGACGCTGGCCGGAGGGCTGGCGGCGCTGGTCTACGGCCGACTTACCACCCGGATAGGGCGCGCGGGGGTCTGGGCACTCGGATATGGCGCCATGGCGATGGGCATGATCGCCGTCGGCGCCAAGGCAGGGCTGCCCGTGATGCTGGCTGGAGCCGTTGCAATTGGTACCGGCTTCGCCTGGGTATTGCCCGTCTTTGTCACCGTGATGCTGGCGATTGCACCGGTACGGCACCGGGGGACCGCCGGGGGCCTGCTGACCACGGCCATCTTCCTGGGCCAGGTCCTTTCACCATTCGTGAGTCTGCCCATCATCGCCGCTATAGGTTTTTACGGGCTCTACCTAGGGGCCGGTGCCCTGCTGGCGACGATCAGCGCGCTGGCGCTGATCGCGGGTGTTTTGCAGCGCAGGCACATTTGCGCCCACACGGCCTGTGGTGTCAGATCTGCTCCAGCAGCTCTTCGCCCACGGTCAGCTTGCAGGCGCCCGCCTCTTCTTCGAGGTTCAGAACCTTCACCACCCCATCCTCGGCCATCAGGGCAAAGCGCTGGCAGCGGTCGTAGAGGCCCACAACCGGCGCGCTGAACGCCAGCCCGATTGCCTTGGTGAACTCGGCAGTCGGGTCGGCCAGCATGGTGATACCGGCCTCGGCCGCGCCGCTTTGCTGGCCCCAGGCCGTCATCACGAACGGGTCGTTCACGGAAACGCAGATCACCTCGTCCACGCCCTTGTCGGCCAAGGCCTGACGGGTGCGGATGAAACTGGGCAGATGTGTCATGGAGCAGCCACGGGTAAAGGCGCCCGGCAGGCCGAACATCACCACCTTGCGGCCCTTGAGCTTGGCACCGAGATCGACCGACTCGGGGCCCGTGTCACTGAAGACCATAAATGTGGCGTCCGGCAGCGTATCTCCGACTGAAATCATCCTCGTGAACCTCTCTGTTGGATTTGCGGAACTCGTCCCTCCGGCATATAGCTGTCAGATATGACAAGGCCATGGGAAAAAGCGGGGCAGGCAGAGTGATGAGCCATATCGTTGTGATCGGTGCAGGACAGGCAGGGGCGTCTCTGGTCGCGCGGCTGCGCAAGGACGGGTTTGCGGGCGAGATCACCCTGATCGGCGCCGAAGCGGTTCCGCCCTATCAGCGCCCACCGCTCAGCAAAGCCTATCTGCTGGGCGAGATGGAAAAAGAGCGGCTGTTCCTGCGGCCCGAGAGTTTCTATGCCGAGCAGAACATCGCCCTGCGTCTGAACGCGCGGGTGAGTGCCATCGACCCGGCGGCCAAGACCGTTTCGCTGGGTGACGAGGTCATCTCTTACGACCAGCTGGCGCTGACCACCGGGTCCGAACCGCGGCGCCTGCCCGCCGCCATCGGTGGCGATCTGGCGGGTGTGCATGTGGTGCGCGATCTGGCCGATATCGACGCAATGGCCCCTGCGGTGACCGAAGGCGCCCGCGCGCTGATCGTTGGGGGCGGGTATATCGGGCTTGAGGCTGCTGCCGTCTGTGCCAAGCGCGGGGTCCAGGTGACGCTGGTCGAAATGGCCGACCGTATCCTGCAACGGGTCGCGGCGCCTGAGACCAGCGCCTACTTCCGCGCGCTTCATACCGGCCACGGGGTCGATATCCGCGAGGGTGTGGGCCTGACCCGACTGACCGGCGCGCAAGGCCGCGTGAGCAGCGCGGTGCTGACGGACGGAAGCGAATTGCCGGTCGATTTCGTGGTGGTCGGCGTCGGCATCGCGCCCGCAACCGCGCTGGCCGAGGCCGCGGGTCTGGCGCTGGAAAACGGCATCCGCACCGATGCGCAGGGCCGCACATCGGACCCGTCGATCTGGGCGGCGGGCGATTGCGCCTCGTTCCCCTACAAGGGCGGACGCATCCGGCTGGAAAGCGTGCCCAACGCCATCGACCAGGCCGAAACCGTGGCACAGAACATGCTGGGCGCGGGCAAGGATTATGTGGCGCAGCCGTGGTTCTGGTCCGACCAATATGACGTCAAGTTGCAGATCGCCGGGCTGAACACCGGGTATAACCGTGTGGTGACACGTCCAGGCGAAGGGCAGACCGTGTCTTTCTGGTATTACACCGGTGACCAGTTGGTGGCGGTCGACGCCATGAATGACCCGCGCGCCTATATGGTCGGCAAGCGGCTGATCGACAGCGGCAAGACCGCCGATCCGGCCATTGTTGCCGATCCATCGGCGGATCTGAAGCCGCTGCTCAAGGCGTGAGGATCATCGCGGGCGCATTCCGGGGCCGGGCGCTGGCCTCGGTCGGCAAGGGCGATGCGGGGGCGCATCTGCGCCCCACCACCGACCGCGTCCGCGAAAGCCTGTTCAGCGTGCTCACCCATCTCGATGTGATCGAGGATGCGCAGGTGCTCGACCTGTTTGCGGGTACCGGCGCGCTGGGGCTCGAGGCGCTGTCGCGCGGTGCATCCCATGTTACGTTTGTCGATGACGGGCGGGTGGCGCAGGGGCTGATCACCAAGAATATCAACCTGACCGGCAGCCGCGACCGGACCACGCTGATCCGCCGCGACGCCACGCGCCTTGGCCCCAATCCCGGCGCGCCCTGCGGGCTGATCTTTCTCGACCCGCCCTATGGCAAGGGCATGGGCGCCCGCGCCCTGGCCACCGCGCTGGCGGGCGGTTGGGTGGCCGATGACGCCCTGATCGTGTGGGAGGAAAGCGCCGCCATGCCCGCGCCCGAGGGGTTCACCCTCCATGATGCGCGCAAATATGGTGATACCCACATCTCCTTGATGTGGAGGGATGTTTCAGGGTGAAACAGGATCGGCATGCCGCCGCTTGCCGCTGGTTTGCCTCTGTCTTCCGTCCGCGTTAAGCCTCGACCGAATAACCCGGAGAACTCCATGCGACTAGAACTGGTGATATTCGATTGCGACGGGGTTCTGGTAGACAGCGAGCCAGCGTCGAACCGGATCATGGCGGAAAACCTGACGCGGCATGGGCTGCCGCTGACTGCGGAACAGTCGATGGAACTGTTCGTTGGCTGTTCCATGATCGGGGTACGGGAAAAGGCGATCAGCCTGGGTGCAGATCTGCCAGACGACTGGGTTGAGCAGGTCTATTCCGAGGAATACGCACGTCTGCGAAAGGGAGTGCCTCTGGTGACTGGTATCCCGGAATTGCTGAAAAGGTTGGATACCGCTGGAATCAGGTGTTGCGTGGCCTCTAACGGCAGCGAAGACAAGATGCGCATCACTCTGGGCCAAAACGGGTTGTGGGAGAGATTCCATCCCAACGCCATGTTTTCAGCGCATGAACTTGGTGTTTCCAAGCCGGATCCGGGTCTGTTCCAGACCGCTGCCAGACAATTCCAGGTGCAGGCAAGGGATTGCGTGGTGATCGAGGACAGCACCAGCGGTGTGACCGCCGCTATTCGGGCCGGAATGCGCTGCCTTGGTTTTGCCGCCCATGATGATGGCGCGCGGCTGCGCGAACTCGGGGCCGAAGTGTTTCACGAGATGGCCGAGGTTCCGGCGCTGCTGGGACTCTGACCTGTCCGTTCGCGCGCAACCTTCCAGCGGTTTCGCGCCTTGTCTTTCCTCTTGCTAAAAAATATTCCGGGGGTCCGGGGGCTGGCCCCCGGTTCCACCCTGTTCAGGCGTATGTCGGATGGAACTTGCCGCCCGGCGAGAGGGTGAAGATCTCGACCCCGTCTGCCGTCACGCCCACCGAATGCTCGAACTGTGCCGAAAGCGACTTGTCACGAGTGACCGCAGTCCAGTCATCGGCCAGCGTCTTGGTCTCGGGACGGCCCAGGTTCACCATCGGTTCGATGGTGAAGAACATGCCCTCTTCCAACACCGCGCCGGTGCCGGGGCGGCCATAGTGCAGCACGTTGGGCGGCGCATGGAATACCTGACCCAGTCCATGCCCACAGAAATCGCGGACCACTGACATGCGATGCGCCTCGACATAGGCCTGGATCGCGTGGCCGATATCGCCGAACGTGTTGCCCGGCTTGACCATCTCGATGCCTTTGAACAGGGCGTCATGGGTCACCTGGATCAAACGCTCGGCCTTGCGTGGCAGCTTGCCCGCCACATACATCCGGCTGGTATCGCCGAACCAGCCATCGACGATCACGGTCACGTCGATGTTCAGGATGTCGCCATCGTTTAACCGCTTGTCGCCGGGAATCCCGTGGCAGACCACGTGGTTGACAGAGATGCAGCTGGCGTGCTGATAGCCCTTGTACCCGATGGTTGCCGATTTCGCGCCGGCGGCCTCGACCATCTCGGTAATGATCCGGTCGATCTCGCCGGTGGTCTGTCCCGGAAAGACATGTTCCGCGATATCGTCCAGGATGCGCGCCGCAACCGCCCCTGCGGCATGCATGCCGGCAAAGTCCGCGGGTTCGTAGATGCGGATGCCATCCTTGGTCAGGCGGCCACGATGTTCCTTCATCGGTGCGGGGCTCCATTTGTTGCGCGCGGACCCTTGTTTACGCTGCTTGCGCAGAAAGTGCCAGAGGTCGCAGGGTCGCAATATGTCAAAGCATATCGGCGATTTCGACCCCTTCGGGCGAGATATGGGTGGTAAGGATCAGTTTTTCCACACCCCGCGCATGGGCCGTATCAAAGGCACGCGCATAGGTCGGGTCGATATCGGTGGCCAGCGCGAACCTGTCGCAATCGGTTCGCTGCAACAGATAAAGCATGATCGCGCGGTGTCCTTGCTCTGCCATTCTGGCCAGTTCCGCCAGATGTTTGGCGCCGCGTGCGGTCACGCTGTCGGGAAACTCGGCCAGGCCGGGCTGTCGGCTGAGTGTCACGCTTTTTACTTCGACATAGGCATCCGGCAGGCCCGGCTGGCTGAGCAGAAAGTCGATGCGGCTGTTCTGGCCGTATTTAACCTCGGGCCGGACCGTTTCATAGGCGGCAAGCGTCGGAATCGCACGACGTTCCAACGCCGCCTTTAGCGCGCGGTTTGGAATCGAGGTATCAACTCCGGTGAAATGCCCGTTTTCGTGATCGACCAGACGCCAGCCGAATTTCAGCTTCTTCTTGGGGTCGTCGTTGGGCTCCAGCCAGATTTTCATACCCGGTTCGGCCAGCCCCATCATCGACCCGGGATTGGCGCAATGGGCGGTCACCTCGCGCCCGTCGTCCAGCTGGCAGTCGGCCAGAAAGCGTTTATAGCGGCGGATCAGGCGGGCGGGGACAAGAGTTGTTTGAAAGCGCATGATCCCGGGCCTATACCTGCGGCAGGGGTCGATCAAGAGAGAGGGCGCCATGCCAAACCCAACCGCCGCCATGCTGGTCATCGGAGACGAGATCCTGTCGGGGCGCACCCGCGACGCCAACATGTATCACCTGGCCGGGGAACTGACCAAGCACGGGATCGACCTGAAAGAGGTGCGGGTCGTCAGCGACGATGCCCCCGCCATCGAAGCGGCGGTCAAGGCTCTGTCCGACGGGTTCGACCATGTGTTCACCAGCGGCGGCATCGGTCCCACTCATGATGACATCACCGCCGACTGCATCGCTCGCGCCTTTGGCGACCATATCGACATCCGCGCCGATGCGCGCGCCCTGCTCGAGGCGCATTATGCCAAGACCGGGCTGGAGTTGAACGCGGCCCGCCTGCGCATGGCCCGTATCCCTGATAGTGCCACGTTGATCGACAACCCGGTCAGCACGGCGCCCGGTTTCACCATTCGAAATGTGCATGTCATGGCCGGTGTCCCCAGCGTGTTTCAGGCGATGGTCGCCAGTATCCTGCCGACACTGACCGGCGGTGAGCCGTTGTTGTCGCAGACCCTGCGCATCGACCGGGGCGAGGGCGATATCGCCGCCACCCTGACGCAGCTGGCCGAGGATTTTCCCGACCTGACCATCGGCTGCTATCCGTTCCAGATCAACGGCGCGTTCGGTGCCAATGTTGTGGTGCGGGGCACGAATGGTGCCCGGATCGACGCGGCAGTGACCCGGCTTGCGCGGGAGACCGCGCAATGACGCCTGACTGGTTCGCGGTGGTCGATGCGACTTGGCCCGCCGCCGACAGCCGGACAGACGGCACCCTGACCCTGCGCGAGGGGCGTGGCGGCGGCAAGCGGGTCTCTGCCGCCTCTGCCTCGGGTGCGGTTTCCGAGGTTCAGATCGATGCCGCCGAGGCCGCGATGCGGCAAATGGGTCAACCGCCGCTTTTCCAACTGCGCCCCGGTGACGAGGCACTGGATGCGTCACTGGCAGGACGCGGCTACTCCATCGTCGATCCGGTCAATATCTATGCCTGTCCCGTCACCCAGCTGACCGATACCCCGATCCCGCGTGTGACCGTCTTTGCCCTGTGGGAGCCGCTGGCCATCATGCGCGAGTTGTGGGCCGAGGGCGGCATCGGACCCGGACGGCTGGCGGTGATGGACCGGGTCACCGGGCCCAAAACCGGCCTGCTGATGCGGCATCGGGACAGGCCTGGCGGGGTGGCCTTTGTCGCCATCCATGAAGGGGTCGCCATGCTGCATGCGCTGGAGATTCCACCCCATCAGCGCCGGCAGGGTCTGGGCCAATGGGCGATGCGTGGCGCGGCCTTTTGGGCGATGGACAACGGCGCGCATACTCTTAGCGTGGTCTGCACCAAGGCGAACGAAGGCGCCAACGCGCTCTACCGCTCTCTCGGCATGGAGATCGTCGGAGAGTATCACTATCGCCTGCTGGAGGAGAAAGAAACCGCATGACCGACCAGACCCGCCCCACCGCGCTGGACCTGCCCATGGTGGACCCGTTACCGCCGGAAACGCAGAAATACTTCGATATCTGTGTCGAGAAGCTGGGCATGGTGCCCAATGTCCTCAAGGCGAACGCCTTTGACATTGCCAAGCTCAACGCTTTTACCGCGATGTACAATGACCTGATGCTGGCACCCAGCGGCCTGTCCAAGCTGGAACGCGAGATGATCGCGGTCGTGGTCTCGTCGATCAACAAGTGTTTCTATTGCCTGGTCGCGCATGGTGCTGCCGTGCGGCAATTGTCGGGTGATCCGAAACTGGGTGAAATGCTTGTAATGAACTATCGCGTAGCGCCGCTGGATGCGCGTCAGCGCGCGATGCTGGATTTCGCTGCCAAAATGACGACTGCCAGCGCCGAGATCGAGGAATCGCATCGTCAGGCCCTGCGCGATGTCGGCTTCACCGACCGCGACATCTGGGACATCGCCAATGTTGCCGGGTTCTACAACATGTCGAACCGCGTCGCCAGCGCCACGGCGATGGTGCCCAACGACGAGTATCATTCGCAATTCCGATGATCTTCAGGCTTGCCCTCTGCGCCGCGTTGGCGGCAACGCCCGCGCTGGCGCAGGAGTTGAGCCTGACCCTGCCGCAAGGCAGCCGGCAACTGACCGAGCGTATTCGCGCGCTTGACAGCTATGCCCTGCCGACCGGAGTAAACGGGGCCGAGGGGGTGCCTTCGGTCCAGCTCGAGGGGCGGATCGAAAAACGCACCTGGCGGATCAGCATCGGCTCCAAGACTACCTTGCAGGTTTTTGCCCCACTGCGTGACCAGATCCTTGAGGCTGGGTACGAGATCCTCCTTGATTGCCCCGCCGAGAACTGCGGCGGCTTCGATTTCCGCTTTGCGACCGAGGTGGTGCCCAGCCCTGACATGTATGTGGCGGTGCGTGACTATCGGTTTTTGTCGGCGATGCGCGGGGACGAGGCGCTGAGCCTTTTGGTCAGCCGCAATCCGCCCGATGCATATGTCCAGCTGATCCAGGTGTTTCCAGCCGGGTCGGTGGCGACCGATCCGGTCACGGTCGAGAAACCCGCTGCGGCGACGGTGCCGCTCGATCTTGCCGGGCGGTTGCAGACACGGGGCAGGGTGATCCTGTCGGGGCTCGACTTTGCCACCGGGTCGGATGCGCTGGGCGCCGGACCTTTCGATACGCTGGCCGAATTGGCACAGTTGCTTCTGCGGAACGGTGATCTGCGGTTGGTTCTGGTCGGGCACACCGATACGGTCGGCGGGTTGGAGCCCAATATCGAGTTGAGCCGAAAACGTGCTGTGGCAGTGCGCGCGCGACTCATTGAGGAATATGGCATCCCTGCCGAACAGCTTGCCGCTGACGGGGTGGGCTATCTCGCCCCGATTGCCAGCAACCTCACGCCCGAGGGCCGCGAGGCCAACCGCCGGGTCGAGGCGGTACTTCTGTCGCGATAGCCTGTCTCGGGTCACCAACCCATCGTCCGATCGGGCTCGTTTGCGCCCGGAGCGATATCAGTGCCGTGGATGCAGCGAACCGGGCAGATCATCCTTACCCCGAGGCGCCCTCATCTGGGCGGCAAGCCAGTTAGGACCGGCCAGAAACGGCTTCAGCAGCGGGTTCTTCTGCACATCCGCCTTGAACTTCTCGAACTGCATCACGTTGTCGATGCGGCGGTCAAGAAACGCCCAGGTTGCCTCGTGCGCCGGGCTCTCATCCCCCAACCAATAGAGCACGGTCGCCGAATAGACCGCCGATAGCGTTGCGCGTTTGGTATACCAGTTCACGTCGTCCGAGGTATCGCCCAAGGCGGTCCAGATCGCATCGCAGGTCTGCCAGATCGCCTTTGCCCCTTCGCCCGCATGGGCGGGCAGGGCAAAGAGGGTCACACCACGGCGCACCGCCTCTTTGTCTTCGACCGCCTCAAGCCGGAACCGCACCGCCGCCGCAATCCGGTCGCGGAATCGGAGGTCCGAGAGATCTTCGGAGGCCAACCGCTCCAGCATCGCCGCATCGCCCCGCGCATGATAGGCCAGCGCCAGATCGACCGCCCCACGCGGGCAGATGGCGCGGGCGAAATCCATGTCCAGCCCGGCATCCGCGACCGCCGCACGAAAGGTTTCCTCGGTCCAGCCGTCAAAGGCAACATGGGCCAGCGCCGCGTCCAGCAGGCGATTGCGGGCCTCTTCATAGGTCGGCGACATGGGTGATCTCCTTGTTCTGATCCCTATCTAGACAACTTGGTCCCGCTTTGCTATACGGCGGGCTCCTGCAAATCCTTGCAACTCAACTTAGAAAGGTGGTGAAAACCACATGCAGGTTAGTGTTCGCGACAACAACGTCGATCAGGCGCTTCGTGCCCTGAAGAAAAAGCTGCAGCGTGAGGGTGTCTTCCGCGAGATGAAGCTCAAGCAACATTTCGAGAAGCCGTCCGAGAAAAAAGCGCGCGAGAAAGCTGAAGCGATCCGCCGTGCCCGTAAACTGGCACGCAAGAAAGCACAGCGCGAAGGCATGCTCTAAGGCATTCGCTCTCGTCCGGCTTTGGATGACACTATTTGACGACCCCCGTGGCCCGGCCTCGGGGGTTTGTCGTTTTTTGGGATTTGACCGTTTTGTACGGGCCCCGGCTTCGCATTTCACCCGCTCTTGCTGCGTCGCCGCTGGCGCAAAGGACCTGACTCGCCGCGCGAGATTGGGCTAGGCTGGGCGCATTCGATCAAGGAGGCGCCGGATTTGGCGACGGACCCGCCAGAGTTCACATCCCGATTGCCTCGTTGGATAACGTGGTATCTTTATAATGGCTTGATTGGGGTCGATGAACGCGAACAACGCAAGCGGTTTGTGCTCAATATTGTTGGTGGGGTGGGAGCGGTTAGCAGCTTGTGCTTCGCCGTTTTCTACTACCTCTATGATCCAGCCGGCCTCTGGCCCGCATCAGCAACTTTGATCGCCGCAGCACTGTTTCTACCTTTTCTGCCGAAAACATACATTGTTCGCCCAGGGATTGGCGTGGCCTATTCAGGCTTGGTGGTTTGCTCAACATTCATGGTTTTGTCTTACTTTTTGGGTCGGGGCGCTGGCATCCACTACTACCTTATCATCTACCCGATCGTGGTTGTCTTCGCCGTCGGGCCCAGAAAGTTACTGCATATTTTCTCGGCAACGATCTTCGCGGTTTGCGGCTTCATTCTGTGTGATCTTTATTTCCTAGAACCCGGACTGGGCAGCGCTTCAGATGGCTTTATACAGTCGATGGCGTATATCTACAGCATTGCATATACTTTCGCCCTAATCGTCGGGGCCGGGATAATGTTCTTAACCCGCGCCGAACGCGCCGAAGACGCCCTCGAAGCCGAGCACGCCCGCTCCGAAGCCCTGCTCTACAACCTGCTCCCCACCGAGATCGCGGCGCGGCTCAAGGACGCCCCCGACCAGACCATCGCCGACAGTCTCGACCACACCGCGATCCTGTTTGCCGATATCGTCGATTTTACCCCGCGTTCAGCCCGGATGACGCCCGAGGAACTGGTGAGCTTTCTCAACCGTATCTTCTCGACCTTCGACCAACTGGCCGCGAAACACGGGCTGGAAAAGATCAAGACCATCGGCGATGCCTATATGGTCGCCGCCGGTCTGCCGCAGCCCGTCGACCGCCCCGTCCATCGCGTGGCCGAGATGGCCTTTGACATGCTGGATGCCCTGCGCGATCTCTCCGCCGAACTGGACGACACCATCGACATCCGCATCGGACTGCACGCAGGCCCCGTTGTCGCGGGCGTCATCGGCCACCAGAAGCTGTTCTACGATGTCTGGGGCGACACCGTGAACACCGCCAGCCGGATGGAAAGCCACGGCGCGGCGGGCCGCATCCAGGTCACCGCCGCCGCCCGCGCGGCGTTGCAGGACGCCTATGACTTCGAGCCGCGCGGGGCGGTCGAGATCAAGGGGATCGGAACGCTGGAGACATGGTGGCTGACCGCGCGCGGGGCGACTATCGCTGACGCATGACGCCGAGGCCGCGCCGGCGGACGATGCGGCGACCGCGCATCGTCTCGCGGAACAGGATCAGAAGGCCTGAGCCAACGATCAGCGAGAGCCCGATCCAGGTGGACATCACCGGCAGCACCCCGAACACCACATAGCCCCATAGCACCGCCCAGGGCAGATAGGTGTATTCGAACGGGGTGACGACGCTGGCCTCGGCCATGCGATACGCTTGGCTGAGCGCGAAGAAGCCGATGCCCGAGGTTACCCCCAGCGCCGCCAGCGCCAGCCAGTCCATCGGCGCGGGCGCGATCCAGTCGCGGTAGAGAAACGCAAGGCTGGGGTGCGGCGAGGCCGTTTCCAACCCCGAGAACACCAGCCCCAGCACGGTGCCGCCGAAGATATAGACCAACAGTGTCACCAGCGTCATGGTGCCGCCATTGGTGCGGTTGCCCAGACGCCGGGTGGCGATGATCGAGACGGCATAGAACAACGCCGCCGCCAGCGCCAGCAGGGCCGCCGGTTCGAATACCGCCGCCCCCGGTTGCACGATCACCAGCACCCCGGCCATGCCGAGAAGCACCGCCAGCCAGCGCCAGATGCCGATCCGCTCGCCCAAAAACAGCGCCGCCAGCAGGGTGACAAAGATGGGGGTGGAGAAGGTGATGGCGGCGGTCTCGGCCAGACCGATGGCGGCCAGCGCCATGTAATAGACGAGATAGGAGGAAAACGCCGCCACTGCACGGGTCAGTTGCAACGGCCATGAACCGATCTTGAGCGGCCAGAGCGAACCTTCGTAGCGGGCCATGGCAAGTGCGACCGGCAGGGCAAAGACCGAGCGCCAGAACACGATCTGATGCACTGCAAAATCGCTGCTGAGGCTTTTGATGATCACGTCCTGGATCGGAAAGATCGTGGTGGCGAGCAGCAGGAACAGGATACCTCTCAGCGTGGTTGCGCCCTCGGGCTGGTCCGCCCCCGCGGAGAGATTCGGATCGGCCGCGGTCATTGTGCATGTCTCCTGAGGTTACCGGCATAACGCCCCAGATCGAATCGCCGGTCTTGTCGCGGGGCGACAGGAGAGTCGCGAACCGGCCCTGTCCTGGCCGCCGGAGCCGGTTTTCTGCCGAACACAGGGCCATGCGCGCGCGACGCTCCGCCGGGTCCGGATACGGGGTGTTGGCCGTGCGCCTTCCCGCGCAGCGGATCGGCATCCTCTGGCAAGGCGGCGCCGCGAATCCCCCTTTGCAGCTGTCCGTCTATGCCGCCGCGCGCGCCTGCTCCAAGACGTAGCCACTCAACACAGCAACAGGACTTTTGACCATGTCACAGGCAAGTACTCTCGAAAGAGAAATGCTGGAACTTATCAATGACGAGCGGACATCGCGGGGATTGAACCCCGTCCAGCTCGAACTCAAGCTTAACGACGCTTCCGAAGATCACAGCCAGTGGATGCTGGACCGTGATGTATTCTCGCATACCGGCATCAATGGCAGCTCGCCCGGGGATCGTATCGAAAAGACGGGGTTCAAGTTCGAGGGCAATTCGATCTGGGCCGAGAATATCGCCTGGCAGAGCGAACGCGGTGCGCCGGGCCTGTCGGACGATGTGCAGAACCTGCATGAATCGCTGATGAACAGTCCCGGCCACCGGGCCAACATCCTCAACCCCGATGTGACCCTGGTGGGGATCGGGATCGAACGCGGCAACTTCGAAGGCTATGACGCCGTCATGGTGACCCAGAACTTTGCGCGCACCGACGCCGAGGTGGAACTGGATACAGGTGCGCCGACGCCCGAGCCCGAGCCGACGCCCGAGCCCGAGCCGACGCCCGAGCCCGAGCCGACGCCCGAGCCCGAGCCGACACCCGAGCCCGAACCGACACCCGAGCCCGAACCGACGCCGACACCCGAACCGGAGCCGACGCCGGAACCCGAACCGACGCCTGAACCCGAGCCGACTCCGGAACCCGAAAACGTTTGCGACGGGGGCGATGGGCCGGATCTGATCATTGCCGACAAGGCCGGTGGACATGCCCGTGGTAATGGCGGCAACGATATCATGATCGGTGGTCGCGGCATGGACATCTTCTGGGGTGATGCAGGCGACGACATCCTGATCGGTGGCCAAGGCAAGCACAAGCTTGCTGGAGGTGACGGCGATGACATGCTCTTTGGCGGCCGGGGCAAGGACATGCTCGCCGGTGGCAAGGGAGATGACTTCATAGCCGGTGGCCGCGGCAAGGACGTGATCGATGGCGGCGATGGCGACGACCTGATGCTGGGCGGCGCAGGGGCGGATACCTTCCGCTTCTCGATCGGCAAGGATGTTGCACGCGATTTCGGTGCAAGGGGGCAAGCCGATCAGATCGATCTGGTCAAGGCCGATGACATCGTCGTTTTCGATGACCTCAAGGCCAACCACCTGACCGAGGTGGATGGTGAGGCGGTGATCACCGATGCGGCGGGTAACAGCCTGACCTTGTGCGGTGTCCAGATGGACATGCTGGACGCGCAGGACTTCCTGTTCTGATCAATCCTCCCGCGGTGCCGGCTCCCAACAGGCCGGCACCGTGATCGGACCACGGAAGGCCCAGCCGCCGAACCGGGCCTCGCCATCCAGTGCGAGGCCCGGTAACCGCTTGAAGAGGAGCGGCAGCGCCACCTCTCCGATCAGCGCTTTTGATGCCCAGGCCCCGGCGCAGAAATGTGGCCCAGCGCCGAAGGAGATCGCCGGTGCGATATCCTGATCCAGATCGAAGCGGTCCGGATTGGTGAAAACGCTTTCGTCGCGATTGCCCGATCCGAACATCAGAAACACCCGGTCCTCGGGCTCCAGTGTGACGCCCTTCACCGTGGCGCGCTGCGCCACCCGGCGCGGCGACATGCCGATGGGCGAGATCCAGCGGGCATATTCCTCGAACGCGCGCAGCCAGGGCACCGCGCCCGACCGCAGCCGCGCCAGCGCATCCGGGTGGCTGAGCACTGCCCAGGCGGTGCCGGCAATGGCATCGCGCGGCTCGTTCTGGCCGCCGGATATGGCCAGCTTGATATTGGCGCGGGTCTGCGCATCGCTTAGACCCGCGCGGCGCTGAACCGAGAGCAGCGAATGGTCGGGTCTGGCATCCAGAACCGGGATCATCGCGTCGATATGAGCGTCGATCGAGGCGGTGCAGTCATGACAGCGCGCCTCGACCGCTGGATCGCCCGCGTAATTGGCGCAACCGTCGATCATGCCCTGACTCACCCGGTCCATCTCGGCGGCGGTCATGTTGGTCAGCCCGGTGATCGCCTTGAGCGCCTCGGCCGAGACCGGCATGGCATAGTCGCGCACAAGATCGCAGGCGCCGCGCGGCGCCAGATCGTCGAGCACCCGTTCAGTGGTGGCGCGGAACTGTGCGGTCCAGACCTGTTTCACCGTCTTGGGCGAGACGGTGGGAAAGATCGCCTTGCGCTCGGCCATATGGGCCTCGCCATCCTTGCGCATCATGTTCTGACCCATCAGCACGGTCATCAGTCCCTGCGGCTGGTCGGACGAGAATACCTCGATCCGCTTCTCCTGTTCGAATATGTCGTCGCGTCGGGTGATCAGCGTCGCGCCCAGTTGCGGCACATAGGCGATGGGTGTCTCGGCCCGCATCCGTTTCAAGTCGGGATAGGGATCGGCCCAAAAGGCGCCCGGGTCGATTTCATAGATGGGTGCGTCGGACATGGTTCCTCCGCCGGATAGAGTGACCTGCGCGCCGCGCCTTCGTCAACTGCGTCCCGCATCCCGCTTCTTTCTGGTTCGAAATACTCCGGGGGGAGCGCCGCAGGCGCGGGGGGCAGCGCCCCCTGCCCGGCCTATTCCAGCGCCTTGGCAAAGGTCGCGGTCAACCGTTCGTCCAGCATCGCATGCGGCGGCGCCGACGCGCCGTAGTGCAGCTCGGCCAGCGCCACGATACTGTTGAACAGCACCACCGAACCGCCTTCGGGCGCGGCATGAACAAAGAGCTTCTGGCAAAAGGCGTCGACGCCGATCGACGGGAACTTGGCCATCGCTACGCCACCCGGTGCCGGTCCGCCAAAGAGCAGCAGCACAGCGGGAGGCAGATTGACGCCAAGCGCTGTCGCCTCGGCGGTGAAATCGACCTCGCCGAACCAGACCGTATCGGATTGCGCCGCGACGATGGCGCGCAGGCGGGCAACGGTTTCGGGTACGTCAAGGGGGCTTTGCAGGGTGAGAATGCCGCAACCGGAGGCCAGACCTTCAGTCGGCACCGGCTCGACCCCGTCCGGCCCGTCAAGCGCGGGGACCAACGCAGCATCAAAGGCGGCCAGCGCCTCGGAATCGCCAACGCCATACCGACGTTTCAGGAAATCGCCGGATGTATAGATCACCTGCACCGCGCCCGCCTCGGCATAGGTCAGCGCCCGGAACGGCAGATCAAGCCCGGCGCTGAGTTTCTGCGCCAACAGGGCCGAGTTGACTGCGGCGTCCGAGAACAGATGGACTCGAGAGGGCGGCATCTCGACCCCCGCTTCGGCAGCGAGGCGGGCGTGGTCGATGTCGACAACCGGTTCAAGCCCAGCTCGGGTCACACCGGCTGCAATCTGTTCGAATGTCCGGTCCGCTGCCTCTTGTGCCGGCGCTGCAAATGCCGGCGTCACAAATGCCCCAAATGCCAATCCAACGGTGGCCACTGCGCTTGCCTGAAACTTGCTCGTTCTCCCGGTTTGATCGCTCCGATCTGCCTGTCGCGATGGCGCGCGACGACAAGGACATTCGAGGCAATGAAACGCTCTGGGTCAATAGACCTTTGGAACGTAAAGCTCGTCCGGCAGCACCTGGCGCTCGTAGTCGGGATTGTAACGGCGGTCGGGCAGCGTGACCTTTTCGTGCGGGATGTCCTCGTAGGGGATCTTGGACAACAGATGCTCGATACAGTTCAGCCGCTCGCGCTTCTTGTCGTTACCCTCGACAATGTACCAAGGCGCCTCGGGGATGTTGGTGCGCGCGAACATCTCTTCTTTTGCCTTGGTGTACTGTTCCCAGCGGATCCGGCTCTCCAGGTCCATGGGCGACAGTTTCCACTGTTTCATCGGGTCATGCACCCGCATGAGGAATCGCAGTTGCTGTTCCTCGTCGGTGATCGAGAACCAGTATTTCAGCAGGATGATCCCGGACCGCACCAGCATGCGCTCGAATTCGGGAACGTCCTGAAAGAACTGCTCCACCTGATCCTCGGTGGCAAAGCCCATCACCCGTTCAACCCCGGCACGGTTGTACCAGGACCGGTCAAACAGAACCATTTCCCCGCCCGAGGGCAGATAGGGCACGTAGCGCTGGAAATACCACTGGCTTTGCTCCCGGCGTGACGGAGCGGGCAGGGCGACCACCCGTGCAACACGGGGGTTCAGCCGCTGGGTAATCCGCTTGATCACCCCGCCCTTGCCGGCCGCGTCGCGGCCTTCCATGATGATCAGCACCTTGGCATTCGTGTGCTGGACCCAATCCTGCAACTTTATCAGTTCGGCCTGAAGCCGCAGCAGGTTGCGAAAATAGACCTGCCGGTCAAGCAGGTCGGGGCGCTGATCCTTGTAGATCCGGCGGATTTCCATCGACAGCATCGGCTCGCTGAATTCGATCTCGAAATCCTCGTCCAGCGAATCCTCCAATTCGGCCTCGAGCCAATCCAAGCTGGGGTCGTCGGATTCATGGGTCAAAATGCGCTCCTCTCAATACAGTTGATCTGTCTGCCCTTGCTGGGCGCGTATGACCCTTGCATGTCACAGACAGATGGCAATTTCGTTGCGGGAAATCAAAAACCGGCCACTGCTGGTGCAAGTATGCGCCTGCTCCTTGCGGATGCAAGGGTGCTGCAATGCTCAGACCGGTAGCGCCGTTGTCTTGAACACGGTACGAAGTGCGAACGAGCTTTGCATCTGCGCCACCCCGGGCAGGCGGGACAGGTGCTGACGGTGGATGCGGGCGAAATCCTCGGTGTTTTCGGCCACCACTTTCAGGATGTAATCCGCCGTCCCCGCCATCAGGTGGCATTCAAGCACATCGGGAATGCGGGCCACTGCCTTCTCAAAGGCGTCCAGCACCTCGTCGGCCTGACCTTGAAGGGTGATCTCGACGAAAACCGTGGTGGGCAGGCCCATCTTGCGGGCATCCAGCAGGGCCACGTAGTTGCGGATATAGCCCTCGGATTCCAGCCGCTGGACCCGCCGGTGACAGGCCGATGGCGACAGGTTGGCCTTGTCGGACAGTTCCGCATTGGACATCCGGCCCTTTGCCTGAAGGGCGGTGAGAATCTTGCGATCCGTCGCGTCGAGGCTCATCGGCGCACATCCTTTGCAACATCTGGCTCAAGCTTCGAATATTATCCTGAAAAATCTCCGAAAGGCGAGTGGACTTTCACAGAAATTGTTTCCCGTCTCTGCCACATAATTGGGCAGATTGCGAACGGAGGACGCAGAAATGAAAATCGGATGCCCCAAGGAAATCAAACCTCAGGAGTTCCGTGTCGGCATGACCCCGAATGCAGCGCGCGAGGCCGTCTCGCACGGGCATGAGGTCATCATCGAAACCAATGCCGGTGCCGGTGCCGGGTTCGACAACGCCGCCTATGTCGATGCCGGCGCACGGATCGTCGACACCGCGGAAGAGGTATTCGCCACCGCCGACATGATCGTCAAGGTCAAGGAGCCGCAGGCCATCGAGCGCAAGATGCTGCGCGAGGGCCAGCTGCTGTTCACCTATCTGCACCTAGCACCCGATCCGGATCAGACCCATGACCTGCTGGCCTCGGGCGCGACCTGCATCGCGTATGAGACTGTGACTGACCGCAACGGCGGCCTGCCGCTCTTGGCACCGATGTCCGAGGTTGCCGGTCGTTTGGCACCGCAGGTTGGCGCCTGGACCCTGCAAAAGGCCAATGGCGGTCGCGGCGTTTTGATGGGCGGCGTTCCCGGTGTGGGCCCGGCCAAGGTTCTGGTGATCGGTGGCGGCGTCGTCGGCACTCACGCGGCAAAGATCGCCGCTGGCATGGGCGCGGATGTGACCGTGCTCGACCGCTCGATCCCGCGCTTGCGTTACCTCGACGACGTCTTTGGCGGCACCTTCAAGAACAGCTTTGCCAGCGCAGGCAACACGATCGAACTGGCCCGTCAGGCCGACATGATCATCGGCGCCGTGCTGATCCCGGGTGCTGCCGCGCCCAAGCTGATCAGCCGTGCTCAGCTGAGCGAACTGAAGCCGGGCGCGGCGCTGGTTGACGTTGCGATCGACCAGGGCGGCTGTTTCGAAACCTCGAAGGCGACCACCCATCAGGACCCGATCTATGAAGTCGACGGCATCATGCATTACTGCGTGGCCAACATGCCGGGCGCGGTTGCGCGCACCTCGACCATCGCGCTGGGCAACGCCACCATGCCGTTCATGCTGGCCTTGGCCGACAAGGGCTGGAAACAGGCATGTGCCGATGACGTGCACCTGCTGAACGGCCTGAACGTACATGCCGGCAAGCTGACCTATGCGGCGGTCGGCGAGGCGCTGGGCCTGGATGTGGTCTCGGCCAGCCAGCTGGTTCAGTAACACGCCTGACAAACTGAGGGCCCGGTGGTCCTACTCACCCCGTCGACCTGCCATGGTCGGCGGGGTTTTCGTTTCGATCAGAACATGCCCATCGCCAGGCCTGCGCCCATCGCCTGACCCAGCTCGCGGCATTGGTTAAGTTCTGTTTCGGGAATGTGCTTGGGCGCCAGGATAGCCTCGGGCGTCTGCGCATGGGTGCACAGGATCAGCGGCGGCTGTACCTCTTTCAGGCGCCAGCCGGTGGCGATGCGCGCCACCTGCCGGGCGGCGTTCTGCCCGTCCGATCCGGCGCAGATCATCTGCGCATAGGCGCGCCCCTCGATCCGGCCCAGAACGGGGTAGTAGCAGCGGTCAAGGAATTCCTTCATCGCGCCCGAGATCGCCGCCAGGTTCTCGGGGCAGCAGAACACGTAACCACTGGCGCGCAGCAGGTCCTCAGGGCCTGCCGCCTGGGCTGTCAGCAGCGTTGTGGCCAACTCGCCCTGCGCGCCTGCGGCGCAGGCTTCGGCCATCTGGCGGCTGCCGCCGGTGCGCGAGTGATAGACGATCAACAGCTCTGCCATAGCTCACACCCGATGATAGGGGCTGCCGACCAGGATGGTCGCGGCTCGGTAAAGCTGTTCGGCCAGCATCACCCGAACCAGCATATGCGGCCAGACCATCGCGCCGAAAGAAATCGAGAAATCCGCCTCGGCCCGCAGGCCGGGGTCGATCCCATCGGCGCCGCCGATCACCAGCGCCAGATCCTGACGGCCCGTGTCGCGCCAGTTGGCCAGCCTGTCAGCGAAATTGGGAGAGGATAGCTGCTTGCCGCGCTCGTCCAGGGTACACAGAACCGCGCCTGTCGGCAGCGCCTTGCGCAGCACTGCGGCCTCGGCGCCCATGCCGGCGTTCTTCTTGTCCTCGACCTCGATCACGCGCGCGGGCCCCAGGCCCAGCGCGCGACCGGTCCTGTCGAAACGGGTCAGGTAGTCGTCGATCAGGGATTTTTCCGGTCCGGCCCGCAAACGGCCGACCGCAAGGATGCTGACGCGCATGGGTCATTCGCCCAGCGGCCCCGAAAACGGGGCCGATCAGACGCCTTTAGTTGGCCGATGTCTTGGCGCCCTGCGGCACCCACATCTTTTCCAGCTGATAGAATTCGCGCACTTCCGGGCGGAAGATATGCACGATCACATCGCCGGTATCGATCAGCACCCAGTCGCCGGCATCCTTGCCCTCGATCTTGGAGTTGAGGCCGAAATCTTCCTTCAGCCGCTGCACCAGCTTCTCGGCCATGGCCGAAACCTGACGGGTCGACCGGCCCGAGGCGATGACCATGTAATCGCCCATCGAGGTCTTGCCCCGCAGATCGATCTGCACGAGGTCCTCGGCCTTGTCATCGTTGAGGGATGTGAGAATACGCTCCAGCAGCTGTTCGCTGGTGTAACTGCCTTGGGCCATCATCGCGGCCCCTGCATGGGCGGGCATGGCCGCCTCTGTATGAGGTAACAGGACATCGTCCTCCTATAGGGCGCGCCGACCGATCCCCGGCGCTGGGTCAGGTAGAATTTAGCAACCCATCTGTGACTTTTCAATGAACCGCCATACGGTATGCATGGTACTGGGGTCAATCGGCACCACCCTGTCCGGCTGCCAGGGCAGGCCCGACCGCATCCTCCAGCATTCGCACCTCGCGTTGTGGGAAGGGAATCGAAATGCCCTCGGCCTGGAACGCATCCCAGAGCGCCAGGAAGACATTGCCGCGAATATTGGTCAGGCCGGCGGTCGGATCGGTGATCCAGAAGCGCAGAACGTAGTCGACGCTGCTGTCGCCGAACCCAACGATATGGCAGACCGGGTCACGCCCACTTCCGGCCAGGACCCGCCCGACGGACCGCGCGGCGGCAATGGCGACCGCGCGCACCTTGTGCGGGTCGTCGCCATAGCTGGTACCAAAATTCAGGTCGAGCCGGACATACTGGTCCGAATGCGACCAGTTCACCACCTGGCTGGTGATCAGATCCTCGTTCGGGATCAGGTATTCGCGCCCGTCCCGCGTGACCACCGAGACATAGCGCGCGCCCAACGCGTTGATCCAGCCAAAGGTCTCGCCCAGCGAGATCACGTCCCCCGGTTTGATCGAGCGGTCCATCAGGATGATGATGCCCGAGATTAGGTTTGACACTACCTTTTGCAGGCCAAAGCCGATGCCGACACCGATCGCACCGGACAGAAAGGCCAGCCCGGTCAGGTCGAACCCCAACGTGCGGATCGCCACGATAAAGACCCAGCCATACAGCAGCACCTGCACCGCCTTGGCCAACAGCACCTGCATCGAGGGCGAGATATCGTCGTTGCGGGCCAGCGCATTAGACGCCCCCTGCGACGCCAGCCGCACCAGTACCAGCAACGCGCCGACCAGCAGCACCGCCTTCATCACTCCCAGTACCGAGATATGCAGCGCTCCGATCTCGATCGATATGCCATCGAGGAAGCGGGCTACATCGTCGGTCAGGTTCAGTGCCACCAGCGTGGCATAGACCCACATCGACCAGCGGAACACCAGCCGGATGGTGCGATTGCGCACCGCCCGCGCCACCAGCGCGATCACCAGCAGCGCCGTGGCCAGAGTCGCCACCACCCCGATCACATAGCTGCGCGAAGGCCAGGTCATCTGTTGCATGACCAAATAGGTCAGCCAGCTCAAAGCCACGAAATAAAGCAGCGACAGCCGCCGCATCAGCAGCACCAGCGTTCTGAGCCGCCACTTCGGCCAGCCCTCGCGCGAGCGGGCCCAGGCATCCCAGTGGGTGCGCGTCAGCAGCGAAAGCAGCAGCGCTGCGCCGATCAGCAGCGCGATGATCAGCAACTGATACTGGCGCCAGCCGGGCGTCAGGAAAAGACCAACCAGCCTGTGCCCCTCGGTCAGCAGGGTCGCGATCAGTTCGTCCAGCGTGGCCGGGAGAATGTCTTCGTTCATATATAGGCTCCGCCGCCAGCTTGGCAGGCTTGTCGCGGGAAACGCAAGACCTTGCGAGACTCGGGGCGGCCATGTATCTGGACAGCATGACACCCCACGACGCCCTGACCATGGACCTGCAAGACCGCGCCCGCCTGCGCGAGCGGTTCTTTGGCGCGACCCGTTCGGTCCTCGCCCGCCTATAGGCCGGGTGCAGCCACGTCTTTACAGCCATTTCTCTAAAACGGGAGAGGACACATGTCCCCCAAGACACTCTATGACAAGATCTGGGATGCCCATTTGGCCCACGAGGCCGAGGACGGCACCTGCCTTCTCTATATCGACCGCCACCTCGTGCACGAGGTGACCAGCCCGCAGGCCTTCGAAGGTCTGCGCATGGCGGGCCGCAAGGTGCGCGCCCCGGAGAAGACCATCGCGGTGCCCGATCACAACGTGCCCACCACCGAGGGTCGCGAAGACCCCGCGCAAATGACCGAGGAAAGCCGCATCCAGGTGCAGGCGCTCGACAAGAACGCGCGTGATTTCGGCATCCACTATTACCCGGTCTCGGACATCCGTCAGGGCATCGTGCATATCGTCGGTCCGGAACAGGGCTGGACCCTGCCGGGCATGACCGTCGTTTGCGGCGACAGCCACACCGCCACCCACGGCGCATTCGGCGCGCTGGCGCACGGCATAGGCACCTCCGAGGTCGAGCATGTTCTGGCCACCCAGACGCTGATCCAGAAGAAATCCAAGAACATGAAGGTGGAGATCACCGGCAAGCTGAACCCGGGCGTCACCGCCAAGGACATCACGCTGGCCGTGATCGGCAAGACCGGCACTGCCGGTGGCACCGGCTATGTCATCGAATATTGCGGCGAAGCGATCCGCGATCTCTCGATGGAAGGCCGCATGACCGTCTGCAACATGGCCATCGAAGGCGGCGCCCGCGCTGGCCTGATCGCGCCCGACCAGAAGACGTTCGATTACGTCCAGGGCCGCCCGCACGCGCCCAAGGGTGCCCAGTGGGAAGCCGCGCTGAACTGGTGGAAAACGCTCTATTCCGATGACGACGCGCATTGGGACAAGGTGGTGACGATCAAGGGCGAGGATATCGCCCCCGTTGTGACCTGGGGCACTTCGCCCGAGGACGTTCTGCCGATCACCGCGACCGTCCCCAACCCCGAGGATTTCAAAGGCGGCAAGGTCGAGGCCGCGCGCCGCTCGATCGAATACATGGGTCTGACCCCCGGCCAGAAACTGTCGGATATCGAGATCGACACCGTCTTTATCGGATCCTGCACCAATGGTCGGATCGAGGATTTGCGCGCTGCCGCCGCGATCCTGAAAGGCAAGAAGATCAAGGACGGTATCCGCGCCATGGTCGTACCCGGCTCGGGCCTTGTCCGCGCCCAGGCCGAGCAAGAAGGTATCGCCGACATCTTCAAGGAGGCCGGTTTCGAATGGCGCCTTGCGGGTTGTTCGATGTGCCTGGCGATGAACCCCGACCAGCTGGCACCGGGCGAGCGTTGCGCCGCGACCTCGAACCGCAACTTCGAGGGTCGTC
The DNA here is from genome assembly GCF_059612905.1 of Ruegeria sp. YKSD163. Classification (NCBI taxonomy): domain Bacteria; kingdom Pseudomonadati; phylum Pseudomonadota; class Alphaproteobacteria; order Rhodobacterales; family Roseobacteraceae; genus Ruegeria; species Ruegeria sp. YKSD163. The sequence continues at coordinate 27,919 of NZ_JBXWRM010000013.1, read as the reverse complement.
AGGGCCGGGGCGGACGCACCCACCTGCTCAGCCCCGCGATGGCCGCCGCTGCGGCAATCACGGGAAAGCTGACGGATGTGCGGGAAATGATGTAGGCTTCGCTCATACTTCATTTCTAGGGAGAGAATGAAATGAGTGACTGGCTGAAACTGATGTTGCTGGGCCTGTTGTCGGTCGTGTTCGGGATTATCATCCTGGGCGCGCCGGTGATGGCTTCGGTGGCAATCACCACCCTGACCGGGATCATGCTGATGATCGGTGGCGGGCTTCAGGTTGTGGGCGGGTTCACCGTCGAAGGGGCGGGCAACAAGATCCTGTCGATCATCATGGGTATCATCATGGTGTTCCTCGGCTGGTCGTTCCTGTCGAACCCGCTGGAAGGCACGCTGACGCTGGCCTCGGTTGTGATGATCCTGTTTGCCGCTGGTGGCATCGCCCGGATCATCTTGTCGTTCCAGATGCGCGGCACCAGCCTGTTCTTGCCGACACTCATTTCCGGCATCCTGTCGCTGGGCCTTGCCGCCTATGTCATGGCGAATGCGGGGGTCGGTCTGGCGCTCAGCCTCCTTGGTATCCTGATGGGTATCGAGATGCTCTTCAACGGCTTCGGCCTGATCTTCGCCGCGCTCTTCGTGCGCGGCGCGGGGAAACACGCGTAACCGGGGTCACAGGACCGAGGACTGTCCGTCCAAGCCTGTGACTCTTTGAAACTGGATCGGGCTGCGCACACGCGCAGACCCGATCCTCAATCAAAGATATAGCGCCCGCATCAAACCCGGGCCCGAACCAGGAGACTGGATATGGACAAGTTCGAAAAACTTCAGGGCATCGCCGCGCCGATGCCGCTTATCAACATCGACACCGACATGATCATCCCCAAGGTGTTTCTCAAGACCATCAAGCGGTCTGGCCTCGGCGTGAACCTGTTCGACGAGATGCGCTATAATGCCGACGGGTCCGAGAACCCCGATTTCGTGCTGAACAAGCCTCAATACCGCGACGCCGAGATCCTCGTCGCCGGCGACAATTTCGGCTGCGGTTCGTCGCGTGAACATGCCCCTTGGGCGATCAAGGATTTCGGCATCAAATGCGTGATCTCGACTTCGTTCGCCGACATCTTCTTCAACAACTGTTTCAAGAACGGCATCCTGCCCATCGTCCTGCCGCAGGAGCAGGTCGATATGCTGATGAAGGATGCCGAGAAGGGCGCCAATGCCCGCATGACCGTGGACCTGGAAGCGCAAGAGATCACCACCTCGGATGGAGAGGTGATCCCGTTCGAAGTCGACGCCTTCAAAAAGCACTGCCTGCTCAATGGCCTCGACGATATCGGTCTGACCATGGAGAAGGCGACGGCAATTGATGCGTTCGAAGCGCAGGCGGCACAGTCGCGTCCCTGGGTCTGATCCCTTTTCGATCGCTTAACCGCGGGGCTGTATCCGGTTGATACAGCTCCGTTTTCAGTTCTAGAACCAGTTTTGCATCGCTCATTAGTGATCGCGGATCGCACAACCACAAAATGTGGTCACCTCGGATAACTTGCCAAAAAATTACACCATCTCTGATGCAAGAAGGCACCAGTTAAGCCATGTTTTTGCCTTAAATCGGGGGTCTCGTGACTCGGTGACTTGAGTGAATGGCCGAATAACGGCACAAATGGGGCCAAAATGAGGCACTCCGCCCAACCGGGTGGACTCAAGTTGGAACAAAGGCTCGGCAACGCATCGGCCTGTCCAGTTTGAAGGGATCGGACAGTGATTGCACGCATCACAGGCGCGGCTCTGCGCGGAATCTTGGTGGCGCTTGTCGTCGTGATTCCGGCGCTCTATTTGCCCAGCGCCGCCACGACATCGACCGAGATCGTCGTCCTTCTGGCGATCCTCGGTTTTGTGCTGACCTTTGCCGAGTACAACTCGACCTTTCCCAGCTTCATCGAGTTCAGGGACGCGCCACCGCTGAACCGGATGCGTTTCATTGCGCTGATGACGATGATCACCTTTCTGACCCTGATCTGCAAAGAGAGGGTCGAGCCCAGCAATGTTACTGCGCTGTTCTCTGGCTTTGGACTGATCATCGCGAATATGGCCGATTTTCCCTACTCGCCGGTGCGGCTGGTGGTATTGATGCTGCCGGCGGGGGCCGCCCCAGAACTGATCTATGACGTGCGCGTAGCCGCTGCCGTGGCCTATGCGATCGCGCTGCTGACGGTTCTGGCCTTCTGGTTTGCGGTGCGGATACGTGGATGGCCTACCGGAAACGGCGCCTTCAACGTCTGGATCAACCTGCCGCTGTTCGACCCGACTACGGGCGGCGATGTCGTCGCGCGCCTGCAACGTGACGGCCGGATCAACATGATCCTGGGCGTGCTGTTGCCATTCTTCATCCCTGCCTTGGTCAAGATGGCCTCGGACCTTTTCGACCCGATCAGCCTCTACAGTCCGCAAACGCTGATCTGGACCATGAGCGCCTGGGCGTTTCTGCCTGCCTCGATGATCATGCGCGGGCTGGCTATGATGCGTATCGCCGAACTGATCGAGGAAAAACGCCGCCGGGTCTACTCCAACGCCGAGGCGATGCAGACCGCATGATCCGACTGGCCGCCCTGGTCTTGTGCCTGCTGCCCGTTGCGGCTGCGGCCGAGACACTGCGGGTGGCGACATTCAACACGGAACTCAGCCGCAAGGGTCCGGGCCTGATGCTCCGCGATATTTCCGGTAGCCGTGACAAGCAGGCCGCGGCGGTGGTCTCGGTGATCGCTTCTGCCCGCCCTGACATCCTCGCACTCCAGGGGGTCGATTGGGATCACGAAGGCCGGGCGCTGGATGTGCTGAGTGCGCGGTTGGCGGCAGTTGGGTGGGATATGCCCTACAGCTTTGCCGCCCAACCCAATAGCGGGCTTGCAACTCGTTTGGATCTGGATGGTGACGGTCGCAGCGGTGGCCCCGGTGACGCGCAAGGCTATGGCCGCTTTACCGGTCAGGGCGGCATTGCGGTGTTGTCGCGCCATCCGATTGCGCAGGACGGGGTACAGGATTTCTCGACGCTGCTTTGGCGCGATCTGCCCGGTGCCCTTTTGCCACAGGTCGCGGGCCGACCCTTTCCGTCGGTCGAGGCGCAGGCTGCGCAGCGTCTGTCCTCCACCGGGCACTGGCTGGTCCCGATCGACACGGGTCAGGGGCGGATAACGCTTTTGACCTATCAGGCCGGGCCGCCGGTCTTTGACGGGCCCGAAGATCGCAACGGGCTGCGCAACCGGGACGAAACTCGGTTCTGGCAGCTGTTGCTGGATGGGGCAATTGGTGAAATGCCTGCCCTTCCCTTTGTCCTTGCCGGGGGCGCCAATCTGGACCCGCAGGATGGCGAGGGCCACCATGGTGCCATCGAAACACTTCTGACCGACCCCCGGCTACAGGACCCGGCGCCAGTAAGTCCCGGCGCCGCCAAGGCGGGTTCTCAGGGCCACAGGGGTCCGGATGCACAGGACACGGTCGATTGGCCGGCTATAGGCAGGTTCCGGGTCGATTACGTGCTGCCTTCGATCCATTGGCGCGTGACGGGATCGGGTGTGGTCTGGCCGACGCGGGAGGATCCGAGCGCAGGCCTGGTGTCACAGGCGAGCCGCCACCGCCTGGTCTGGGTAGACCTGATCCGCGAGTAGCTCGGCGGGGATCGCAGAAGCAAGCGCTTGCTCGAACGGTGTTGGCACAAACGCTGTCAGAACCTTTGCAAACGCCGCCCCGTCCAGACTGTGCGGTGTGTTCCAGAGATAGCGCATTTCCAGCAGCGAACGCGCCATCGGCCAGACGGGCCGGGCGAGATGCAAGGGCAGCCAGTTCATGCGCTTGAGCGTGAAGCGCCGGCCCGTCACCTGTTCCAGTTCCGCCGCTATCTGCCGACCTGTCAGCGTGTAGCCGGGATAGGTAAGATCGCAGAACACCGGCAGCGTCTCGCGCTGCTGGGACAGGGTAACGGTGGCGCGGGCAAGATCGGGAAGATATGCCCAAGCATGCGGAATATCGGGATTGCCCGGATAGGTGAGCCGCCCCATGTCGAGCCGCTTGATCATCACCTGATCGAACCAGTTGCCCGAGGCGCAGGTATCCAGAAAATCGCCCGCGCGTAGCAGGATGGTGCGAACGCCCGAGTCGCGATAGGCGGCCTCCATGTCGATACGAATGCGGCCCAGCGGGTTGGTCGCGGCATGCGGGCTGTCGGGCCCCCAGGGTGCAGGTGTGTTGGGGCCGAAGACATAGACATTTCCGGGAATGATCACCGTGGCGCCCGTTGCCCGCGCTGCCTTGATCACCCGCGCGTGCAGGCCGGGGACCGTAGCGGCCCAGTCGGGATAGGGCGGGTTCCAGGCGTTCACGATCACATCCGCACCGCGCGCGGCAGCGTCCAGATCGTCGCGCTTTCGGTCGAACGGGCGCACTGTCCAACCCGCTCGTCCAAACGCCTCGGCCGCGTTGCGCCCGAACCGGCCCGAGGCCCCGAGAACAAGAACTGTCTGTGTCATGCTGGCTCTCCTATCACTGTTCATACTTAGATAAGCATTCAAATGAATGGAGAGAATTGCCCAAAACCGCAGATCATGTATTCATTGATGAATGGATGAACTCTCGGATATTGGCGACTGGTCCCTGATCCAGAGCTTTCTGGCGGTGGCCGAGACCGGCTCTCTGTCGGCGGCGGCACGGCAGCTGGATCGTAGCCAGCCCACCCTGGGCCGACATGTGCAGGCGCTGGAACTGGCGTTGGGCCTGTCGTTGTTCGACCGGCATGCGCGCGGCCTGAAGCTGAGTGACGAGGGCGCCCGAATCCTGCCGCTGGCACAGCAGGCGCATCGGGCGATGACGGCGATCTCGGTCACCGCGGCCGGGCAATCGCAGTCGCTGGCGGGTACCGTGCGCATCACCGCCTCGGTCTTTGCCTCGCATCATATCCTGCCACCGATCCTGGCGGATATCCGGGCCGCAGAACCCGCGATCGAGCTGGAGCTGGTGCCCAGCGACACCACCGAGAACCTGCTGTTTCGCGCCGCCGATATCGCCGTGCGCATGTACCGGCCCCGGCAGGTGGATATCGTTGCCCGCCATATCGGTGACGTGCCGCTCTGTGCTTGCGCCGCCACCAGCTATCTGGCGCGCAAGGGCCGTCCCACGCGGGCAGAGGATCTGCTCGATTTCGATCTGGTTGGCTATGACGCGGACCCGATCATCGTCAAGACGATGCAGGCGCTGGGCTGGCCGGTGACGCGGCACAGCTTTGCCATGCGCTGCGACAATCAAAGCGCCTATTGGCAGTTGATCCGGGCCGGGTGCGGCATCGGTTTTGGGCAACGCAGCATCGTCGCCGCCGATCCGCTGGTCGAGGTGCTGCCCTTTGACCTGCCGGTGCCGCCGCTCGAAATGTGGCTCGCCGCACCGCAGGCGATGCGGCTGACCCCCCGAATCCGCCGGGTCTGGGACCTATTGGCCGCAGGCTTGCTGGTCGCACCCCTCTGAATCCCGTTTTCCCATGTCAGGACAGCGCGGACCACCCACGCCACATTGACCGCCCGCCTCTGGCGCGCTAGGGCCATTGCGACGAAACGCAAGGAGAGTTCCATGTCCAATCCCTCGCTCCTCATCCTGCCCGGTGACGGAATTGGCCCCGAAGTCATGGCCGAAGTGCGCAAGATCATCGGCTGGTTCGGCGACAAGCGCGGCCTGAATTTCGACGTCAGCGAGGACTTGGTCGGCGGTGCCGCCTATGACGTCCATGGTGTGCCGCTGGCGGACGAGACCATGGCCAAGGCGCAAGAGGTCGATGCCGTGCTGCTGGGCGCCGTGGGCGGCCCGAAATACGACGATCTCGATTTCAGCGTCAAACCCGAACGCGGCCTGCTGCGCCTGCGCAAGGAGATGGACCTGTTCTCCAACCTGCGTCCGGCCCAGTGTTTCGACGCGCTGGCCGATTTCTCGTCGCTGAAAAAGGACATCGTTGCCGGTCTGGATATCATGATCGTGCGCGAGCTGACCTCGGGTGTCTATTTTGGCGAGCCGCGCGGCATCTTCGAAGAGGGCAACGAGCGGGTGGGCATCAACACCCAGCGCTATACCGAAAGCGAGATCGAACGGGTCGCACGCTCGGCTTTTGAGTTGGCGATGCGCCGCAGCAAGAAGCTGTGCTCGATGGAAAAAGCCAACGTGATGGAATCGGGCATCCTGTGGCGCGAGGTGGTGACCCGCGTGGCCAAGGAGTATCCCGAGGTCGAACTCAGCCACATGTATGCCGACAATGGTGCCATGCAGCTGGTCCGCGCGCCGAAACAGTTTGACGTGATCCTGACCGACAACCTGTTCGGCGACATCCTGTCGGACTGTGCCGCGATGCTGACCGGCAGCCTTGGCATGCTGCCCTCGGCCTCGTTGGGCGCACCGATGGCCAATGGCCGCCCCAAGGCGCTGTACGAGCCCGTGCACGGCTCGGCCCCCGATATCGCCGGTCAGGGCAAGGCCAACCCGATCGCCTGTATCCTCAGCTTTGCCATGGCGTTGCGCTACAGCTTTGACCAGGGTGCCGAGGCCGACCGCCTTGAAGCGGCAGTCGAACAGGTTCTGGCCGACGGTGTGCGCACCGCCGACCTGCTGGGCGAAGAGGGCGTGACCCCGGTTTCGACCACCGAAATGGGTGCCGCGATCCTGGCGAAGTTGGACGCCAGCCTTTAATCCGTTTCTGCCCGCGGCGGCGCGTCTGCCGCGGGCAATCGTGCCGCCGCTGCGCGGTGGTAATGCGCCACCCGTTCGGCATGGTGCAATACCCGGTCCAGCCAGCGCATCGCGTCGGTATGGGCAAAGACCTGATCCAGCGCAAACAGCCCCGCATGTTCGCCCAGCATCATCGCCCGGCGATGGCGCTTGCGTCGCGCGGCGATCAAGAGACGCAACCGCTCCAGCCGCTTTCCTTCGGGCACCCCGCCCACCGCCCCGCCAGATCGCCGCAGCGCCGACCCGGCCCCAAGGGCAGAGCGCCGCAATAACCTGTCATGCAGCAGGGTGTCGATATTGCCGGTCTGCCGCGCCCGATCCAGCAACCGGGTCAGATGGTCGATCTGGTGCAGGATGTCCGAAAAGGTTTCGATATCCTGAGCGCGATCGGGTGGCAGCCGGATCTCGGACAGAAAGGCGCGCAGATCCTCGAGCGCGCGCGCGCACGGCGTCAGTGCCGCGATGGGCCGGTAATCGGGTGCGGGGGATAACCCGGCACCCAGAGCGAGAAACAACCGCTCGGCAATTGTCCGCGCGCCGGACTGCGCTGCCAGCAACGCGGCGTTTGCGTCTTTGAGCAGGCTGCGGTCGGCAACGAACAGCTGTTCGGTCTCGCGTTCGGGCAAGAGCTGCGCCACCAGCCCGGCAAAGCGCTCGGTCAGCGGCAGAAACAGCGCGGTTCCAACCAGATTGAACCCGGTGTGAAAAATCAGCAGAACACTCAGATCGTCACCCAGCTGCGTTGCGCCATCGAAGACCGGGCGCAGCAGAAGCAATGTGGGAAAGGCCAGAACCGAGGTAACGATGTTGAAGATCAGGTTGGCCAACGCGGTCTGTCGCATCGGCACCGAGCCACCGGTCGAGGCCAGAACAGCGGTAAAGGTGGTGCCGATATTCATGCCGATCACGATTGCGGCTGCCTGCAACAGCGTGATCGCGCCCCCCGACAGCATCACCAGCGCCAACGCCATCGCCGCGCTGGACGATTGCATGACGATGGTCACCGCTGCCCCCAATCCCACGAGCAGGAGCAATCCTCCGGGTCCGCTTCCCGGCAGGCTCTCGGGCGTCAGAAACGAAGTCAGGTCGCTTGCCCCCGATTGCATCAGGTCGAGCCCGATCAGTAACAAGCACAATCCCGCGACCGTGCGTCCGGCCCGTGCCAGCGGTCCACGCGCCAGGAGATCGGCAAGTGCTGCCGGAAACAACAGCAGTAGCGCCAGATTGCCAAGCTTGAGCTTGAAGCCCAGCAGCGACACCAACCAGCCGGTTGCGGTCGTGCCGATGTTGGCCCCGTAAAGAATGCCCAACGCCTGCGGCATCGTCATCAGCCCTGCCCCGACAAATCCCACCGTCATGACTGTCGTGGCACTGGAGGATTGCACCACGGCCGTCGCGGCGGCGCCGGTCATCACACCGCGTAGCGGGGTGGTGGTGAACCGCGTCAGCACGCCGCGCAACTGACTGCCCGCCGCATCGCGCAAGGCAGTTGTCATCAACTCCATTCCCAGCAGGAACATGCCGATGCCACCAATCAGGTAGAAGAGATTTCCGACCATTTCCTGAGCTCTCCGGACCCGCAGTCTTGCCAATGATTGGCGCCGGGACAAGTCGATGTTTTTCAAACTGCTGCGGTGGAATCCCTCTTGCATGTCGCAGAGGGCGGGTATAGATCACCCGCCACGGTCGGAGTGTAGCTCAGCCTGGTAGAGCACTGTCTTCGGGAGGCAGGGGCCGGAGGTTCGAATCCTCTCACTCCGACCAAGTAAAACAGAACCATCAGGCCTCTCCCGAAAACCAGCCACAACGTTACCAGCAACGTTTTAGAATGGACCCGCGCCGGAAATGTTTCAATGCGGAGGGCATGTCGGGTCGAACCGGTTTGCCGGAGGCTACTTGATCTTATTCACGCACACATCTGAGCTCGCCGGAGTCGCAAAGTAGTTTGCTTTGGCCGCTGGTGGTGGAATGCTCCCGACGGACTCAAACAGGCGGCGGTCGATGTGCCAATTCAACCGCTTCAAGCTTGCGTATTCCATGGTATCCGAACTGCGCCATGACCCGCCCCCAGGGGATAGCGGAGAAACGAAAGACTATCCCGGTTTCCAGCAGACACCCAAGACCGTCGCGTCCGCCTCGCCCGTCGAGACATAGGCGTGGCCGAGGCCGCTGTCGAAATAGATGCTATCGCCTTTTTCCAGCACGACAGGCGCCCTCCCTTTAAGATGGACCGTAACTGCCCCGTCAATGACGTAGATGAACTCTTCGCCCGGGTGGGAAATAAAATCTTCGAACGCCTCAAAACTATGGGCTTTGATGTGGCCAACCATTGGTACCATATGCTTGCCTGTCACGTCCGAGGCGAGCATGTCGTAGTCATATGTCGCCGAGCGGTGCAAAGGCGCTTCACCTGCGCGCGTGACCGATACCGTCCCATGCGCAAAGCCTTCTGCTTGAGAGTCAAACAGTTCGCCCACATCGAGACCAAGCCCTTGGGCAAGACGCATGAACCTATCATAGGTCAGGGAAATTTCGCCTCGCTCCATCTTGGAAATCGTTGAAATGGCAAGGCCGGTCCGTTCGGCCACCTCTTTCAAGGTCCATTTCCGCGCCTTTCGGATCTCCCGCACGCGCGCTCCAAGATCGGTCTCGGTGGCCGTTGCGTTCGGTTCAAGGCTTTTGAGTAGTTTCTGCATGTTTTTCCTATTGGAAAATTTCACTGTTTTCCGATTGGAAAATATTGTACCCTTCTTTCCAAGCAAAAGAAAACGATTCCAAGCCAGGGTCAGGATTTGTCAGTCAGCAAGCACACATTTGAAATCGCCGTCATTGGCGCCGGTATCGCAGGAGCCTCTGTCGCGACCGAGCTTTCGGCCTCTGCGCGTGTCGTTCTGATCGAGCAGGAAAACCAACCCGGATATCACACCACGGGGCGTTCCGCGGCGGTTTATTCGCCGATCTATGGCCCTCAGCCGATCCGCGCCTTGACCCGCGCTTCGCTGGAGTTTTTCAAACACCCGCCAGAAGGGTTCTGCGATCACCCGCTTTTGACGCCGATTGATGCCGCATTTGTGGCCCGTGCAGATCAGGCCGCCGCGCTTGATGCAATGCAAGCCGATTTAGCCGATGCCTCGACCGTGCGTCGGTTGGGTGGCGATGAACTTGGTCAGAAATTGCCCCTCTTGCGCAATGACTACGCCTATGGCGCCATGTGGGATAGCGGCACTTCTGAGATTGATGTGGCGGCGCTGCATCAGGGATATTTGCGACAGTTCAAGGCACGTGGAGGCACGTTGCTGACAAATGCAGCCGTCGCCGAAATTGCCCGCGAAGGCGCGATCTGGCGGATCAAAGCAGGCCAGCACGATCTCTCGGCAGGTATTGCCGTCAACGCAGCGGGCGCATGGGCCGATGAGGTCGGTCAGATGGCCGGTGCCGAGCGGATCGGGCTTGTACCCAAACGGCGCACGGCGCTGATTATCGACGCGCCAGAAGGATTTGACGTAAGGGGCATGCCGCTCGTCGTGGACGTTGACGAGCAGTTTTATCTCAAGCCTGATGCAGGCAAGCTGCTGATCTCTCCTGCCAACGAAGACCCCGAGCCGCCCTGCGACGTGCAGCCGGATGAGATGGACATCGCAATCTGCGTCGATCGGATCGAGCGCGCGTTCAACCTATCTGTCAGACGGATTGAGAGCTCTTGGGCGGGTCTTCGGAGTTTCGTGGCCGACAAATGCCCTGTGGCGGGCTTTTCCGAGCGGGCAGACGGATTTTATTGGCTGGCGGGCCAAGGCGGATACGGCATCCAGTCGGCGCCGGGGCTTGCGCAATTTGCTGCGGCCGAAGTTTTGGGCCAACCAATCCCGGCGCATGTTCTAGCCGAAAGGCTGGACCCGTCAACGATCCGGCCTAATCGCATGGGGATCGGCGCGTGATGTGGCTTGTCCCTATCTTTTTGGCGGTGCTACTGGCCTCGGGTCTTGGGCTTGCCTATGTCGTCGGCGGCGCAGCGGTTGTGTCTTTCATTCTGACAGACAACGCCCGTTATCTTGCGATCCTGCCTCAAAAGGTCTTTTCGCAGATCAGCGTTTTCGCTCTGTTATCGATGCCGCTGTTCATACTTGCGGGCGAGTTGATGAACCGTGGCGGCGTGACCAAGGCGCTGATCGACGTATCGATGGCCATCGTCGGGCGCATTCGCGGCGGGTTGGGCCATGTAAACATCATGACCTCAGTGTTCTTCGCGGGTATCAGTGGCTCCGCCGTGGCGGATGCGGCCTCGCTGTCAAACACTTTGGTCCCAGCAATGGAGCAGCGTGGCTATACCCGTCTTTATGCCGGGACGATCACCGCGGTTTCCTCGATTATCGGACCGATTGTGCCCCCCTCGATCATCCTGATCTTTTACGGTGCGATCATGCAAACCTCTGTCGCGGCGCTGTTTGTTGCGGGCATTTTGCCGGGGCTGCTGTTGGCGGTCGCTCTTTTTGCGATGAACGCATTTTACGCCATTCGCGATGACCACCCGCGTATCCAAAAGGGCGAGGCTCCGCCCGTCTTGCCCGCCATCGCGCGTGCGCTGCCTGCCTTACTGTTGCCTGTAATCATCGTGGGCGGCATCGTGTTGGGCTGGATGACCCCGACCGAAGCGGCTGCTGTCGCCGTCATTGTCGCTGCCCTGGCCGCCCTCTTCTATGAGGGCCTGAAGGTGGATGACGTCCTTGAAAGCCTGCGCCGCACCGCCATGCTGACCGGTTCGATCTTTATCGTTCTAAGCGCTGTGGCGGCCTTTGGGCATCTGGCTTCGCTTGAAAAAGTGCCGCAGGCGATCTCGGCGTCGATCACCGAGTTGGGGTTGGGACCTGTGGGCTTCATGCTTGCGATGAACGTGCTTTTCATCCTTGCAGGCATGTTTCTTGATATCCCGATGGCGTTGGCGTTGCTGGTGCCGCTTATCGCGCCCCTTGCGCTGGCGAACGGAGCCGACCCCGTTCACCTGGGTATTGTGATCTGTTTCAACCTGACCATCGGCCTCGTCTCACCGCCGATGGGCGGGTGTCTGCTGATCGTCTCGACTGTCACAGGGCTGAATTATTGGCAGCTCGCCCGCGCGGTCATCCCGTTTGTCATCGTTGAGATCCTTGTGCTTGGGGTGCTGGTCTTTGTTCCGGAGATCAGCCTCTTTCTGCCCCGTGCATTCGGCTTGTGGAACTGAAATCACATGCCCCGGCGGAGACGGGGCAAACAGAGGAGGAAATGAAATGTCATTCATGATCAACCTGAGCGCTGCAAGCCTTGCGCTGGCCGTCGCATTTGCTGCGCCTGTTGCGGCAGAGGTCAAGATCGCGCTCGACTCAGCTACGGATCTTGAAAACTCGGGCACATATGTCTGGGCGCATACCTTTTCGGAGTATCTGAATGCCAACGGCATGGAAGCCGTGGAATACGAGCGCGGCGCGCTGGGTGCGGAAGCCGAGAAAATGGATCAGGTCCAGCAGGGTCTGCTGGAAGTCTCGCTCTCAGACACGAAAGGCGTCGGCGCACTCGACGGCCATATCATACCGACAACGCTGCCCTATCTCTTCCCTGATTGGGCTACGGTTGATCGCGGCCTAGAGAATGGCATGCTCGACAAGATCAATGCGGGCACGACACCACAAGGCGTCCGCGTGATCGGTATGGCGGCTCTCGGCTCGGCTGCGGGGATTTTCAACACAAAAAAGCCCGTGAAATCAGCAGCTGATATGGCCGACCTGCGCATGCGCGCACTCGATGAAAATCAGATCGGCGTCTATAAGCTCTGGGGGACAAACGGCACGATCGTGGCTTGGGACGAAGTCCCAAACGCGCTTCAGACAGGTATTGCCGATGGCTACCTCAACCCACCCATGGTTCCGCTGATGTTCGGCCACACCGGCTTCATCAAATATTTCACGGATGCTAAGGTTGGCCTTGGCAGCCGCACGATCATCGTCTCGGAAGATTGGTATCAAGGCCTTTCTGAAGAAGAGCAAAAGATCGTGATGGACGCCGCCGCGGCAGCCACAAAGGCCAACCGCGAGTGGCTTGCCACGCGCTTGGCCGAGCTCGACAAACTGCGCGAGGCTGGCATCGAGGTAACCACGTTGACGCCAGAGGCCTGGAACGAGTTCAGAACGCTCAGTGAGCCTCTGCACAATATGGTTCCGCTGCCGGAAGGCGCGCTGGACGCGTGGAAAACAGCGAGCGGTATGTGAACTGATGCGCGCGGTGATCTTCTGGCTGGACCGTATCTCGGCTTCCCTCAACAGGGTTGCGCTTTGGGGCGCGGTTCTAACGGTGGCGGCGCTCGTGCTGATCGCCTTCTGGCAGGCCGCAGCGCGCTATCTTCTCGACCAACCCCCGGCCTGGACAGAGGAGCTGGCCCGCTACCTCATGGTCTGGGCAGGGCTTTTGGGCGCATCTTGCGCTTTTCGCATTCATGCCGATCCGTCGCTGTTTCCCGATGCACGCAAGCGCGAGGATGGCATCGGGCGGCTGTTTGCAGTGATCCGCGCCATCGGTGCATTGATCTTCATCACTCCGATATTGTGGTATTGCCTCTATGGGCTGAACGGAAAGGTGACCTCGGGCTACATTGCACGCAATGCCCGCGTAAGCGCGGAGACGCTTGATATCCCGATGTCCTTCTTTGCCATAGCCATACCGGTTGGCTTCGGGCTGATCCTCTTGCATCTGCTGGCCAATCTGGGGACCGCCCTGATGCGCCGCGAGGCGGATTGACATGAAGCTGATGATCGCCTCGCTTGTCACCGAGGCTAACAGCTTCTCGCCGATCCCCACGGGGAAGCTTGCCTTCGAGGCGGGGCTGTTGACGCGAGAGGGGAGCCGGGCTGAGCCGCGCATGCACAACGTCTCGCTGCATGTCTGGCGCCGCATGGCCGAGGAGCGGGGCTGGAAGGTCGTCGAGAGCCTGACGGCAGCGGCGCAGCCTGCGGGGATCACCACACATATCGTGTACGAGGGTTTCCGAGACGAAATCCTCGGCGATCTGAAGACCGAGCAGCCTGATATCTTCCTCATCAACATGCACGGCGCGATGATTGCCGAGGGCTATGACGATTGTGAAGGAGATATGATGGCCCGCGCCCGTGCCATTCTGGGGCCAGACAAGGTCATCGGGCTTGAGCTTGATCCGCATAATCACCTCACGAAGGCGATGCTTGAGAACGCGACGCTCATCGTGAATTACAAGGAATACCCGCATATCGACCCTGCGGAGCGGGCTGTCGAACTCTTCGAGATGGTGGCCGATGCTGCCGCGGGTAAAACTCGTCCCGTTATGCGCGTTCATGATTGCCGAATGCTTACGATCATCAAAACGCTGACGGAGCCTGGCAAAAGTTTTGTCCAGGCCATGAAGGATGCCGAGGGCAAGGATAATATCCTGTCTGTCTCGCTCACCCATGGCTTTCCTTGGGGTGATGTGGCCGATGTAGGAGCGAAGATGCTGGTGATTGCGGATGGCGATGCCGATAAAGCCGCGCAGCTAGCGCAGACATTCGCTGAGAAACTTTGGGACATCCGAGATGGGCTGCGCCTCGACTATCCCGACATTCCGGCCGCGCTCGACAGGGTTGAAAAGGCAACGGTGTTCCCGATCACCCTTGCCGATATGGGCGACAACCCGGGCGGCGGCGCGCCTTCGGATGCGACGTTCTTCTTGCATGGAGTTCTGAAGCGGGGCCTCAAACAGGTGGGGCTGGCGCTTTTCTGGGATCCGGTTCTTGTCGGCATGTGCCAGGACGCGGGCGTCGGCGCGAAGATGCGCGTGCGTCTCGGCGGCAAGGTCTGCGAGGCGTCAGGCAAAGCGCTTGATCTTGATGTGATCGTGCGGGGCATTCGCGAGAACATGTCGCAGGCTGTAAACGATATGTCGATCTCGCTTGGCACCGGCGTCTGGCTGGAAGCGGATGGGGTGCATATCATTCTCTCGTCAAAGCGCGCTCAGTGCTATTCCCCCTCGGTCTTTACCGACCTCGGGCTCGATATCGCCGATCTGAAGATCATGATCCCGAAATCCACCAACCACTTCTACCAGAACTTCGAACGCGTCAGCGCCGAGGTGATCCATGTTGGCTCACCTGGTGCCGTGACGCCCGCCATTGCATCCATCCCCCTCACCAAACGCGACGGAAACTTTTGGCCGAAGGTCGAAAACCCCTTCGCCTGAGACCCAAGGAACGACTGCCATGAAATTGCTCATCGCCTGCCTTGCGACCGAAACAAACACCTTCTCGCCGATGCCGACGGGGCGAAATGCCTTTGAAGCGGCGATGGTCACACGCGAGGCCACCAGGCAGCCAGCCAATCTGTTCACCGCGCCACTGCATGAATGGCGGCGCATGGCCGAGGGCAAAGGCTGGGAGGTGATCGAAAGCCTCAGTGCCGTCGCGCAGCCTGCCGGCACGACCGTGCGAGAGGTTTACGAGAGCTATCGTGACGAGATCCTGGCCGACATCGAGGCGCATCAACCCGATGTGCTTTTGATGTCGATGCACGGTGCGATGGTGGCCGACGGCTATGATGATTGCGAAGGAGATATGATGGCCCGGGCGCGCGTGCTGATGGGGCCAAACAAGGTGATCGGGCTGGAGCTTGATCCGCACAACCACCTGACCAAAACGATGCTCGACAATGCCACGCTCATCATCAACTACAAGGAATATCCGCATGTCGACGCGCCTGACCGTGCACGCGAACTGTTCTTGATGGCCGCCGACGCTGCCGAGGGCAAGACGCAGCCGGTGATGCAGGCGTATGACTGCAGGATGCTGACGATCATCGAGACGATGAAAGAACCGGCCCAAAGCTATGTGCAGGCTATGAAGGATGCCGAGGGCAAAGATGGCATCTTGTCCGTTTCACTGGCTCATGGCTTCCCCTGGGCAGATGTCGCCGATGTGGGGGCAAAGACACTTGTCATCGCCGATGGCAACGCCGATGCAGCCGCCACCACGGCCAAGGATTTTGCCGACAAGCTCTGGGACATCCGCGAGGGCCTGCGTATGGATTACCCCGACATCGGCCAGGCGCTCGATATCGTTGCCGCTGCGAACCAAGGTCCGATCACCCTCGCCGATATGGGTGACAATGCGGGCGGCGGCGCGCCTGCGGACTCGACCTATTTCCTGCAGGAAATCCTCAAGCGGGGTATGAAGGACATTGCCCACGGCATCTTTTGGGATCCTGTTTTGGTGGCCATGTGCCAGGATGCGGGTGTTGGCGCGCGGATGCGTGTACGCCTAGGTGGCAAGATTTGCGCGGAATCCGGCGAGGCCGTCGATCTCGATGTCACCGTCCGGGCCATCCGCGAGGGCATGACGCAAAAGCTCGGCGAAAGTGACATGCCTATGGGGACAGGTGTTTGGCTTGATGCAGATGGTGTCCATCTGATCGTGTCGTCGATCCGCACCCAGAACTTTGCACCCACGGTCTATACCGATCTCGGGCTGGATCTGGCGGAAATGCGCGCGGTGATCCCGAAATCCACCAATCACTTCTACCAGAATTTCGAGCGCATCAGCCCCGAGGTGATCCATGTGCGTACGCCCGGAACGGTGACGCCCGACATGACAATCATCCCGTTCACCAAACGCGATGGAAATTTTTGGCCCAAGGTAGAAAACCCGTTCAGCTAAAGGAGCGTTCCATGGCAGTTGACCGTATCGGTACTCCGCCCGTCCTTCCCAATGGCGCTCCGGTGCCGCTTGTTCCCGCAACACGCGTGGGAAATCTGATATTCTGTTCTGGTGCATTGGGCCTGGATGCCGACTTTAAGCTGGTCGAAGGCGGCGTCGGCGCGCAAACCCGCCAGGCTATCGCCAATCTTCAAGCGGTGCTGGCTGAATCAGGCGCAACCCTTGCCGACGTTGCAAAGACCACCGTCTGGCTGACGGACCTCGCAAATTTCGCGGAGTTCAACGCAGCCTATGCCGAAGCATTTGGCAAGGATTTACCCGCGCGCTCAACCGTTACATCAGCGCTCGCCATTACGGGTGCATTGGTCGAAATCGAAGCGGTTGCCAGTGTCGAAGCATAATCCCAAAGGCCGTTTCAGTCCCGGCAGATATGAACTGGGGTGCGGACCGATAGGTTTCTGTCGCGCGGCATGAACACAAGGCTGCGCGCCATCTCGGATCGCCGGGGCTACCCACTGAACGTGTCCGTGACCGCAGGGCGGGTCAGCGATTGATCGGTGTGCGAACGGTTCTGAGCAGTCCGCCGAACCTTGATTGGCGGCTCGGTGGCTGCGGACATGACCCCGGCTGGGGCTGGGAAGCGTTGAAAGGCTAACGTATACGCGCCTGCATAACCGGCTGGAAGCAACGCAAGACCGCGTTGCGCCATGACAAGCGTCGAAACCGGTTCGTGGGCATATGCGGCAGGCTCAAGGATTGGCGAGTTCGGCGACCCGAAATGATGGGTGTCCGGGGTTCACCTATTAGCCATCGCATTCGCCGCGCTCGTCATTTTTGCCGGGAGTCCTGCGTTTGGATCTCGGGCGAGGGGCGTTCGTCCAAGGCCGCGTTGCTGCCGCATCCTATGCGTCTTTTCTCGCCCGTTTCGATCATAGTGTCTCTGTCTTCTATCCGGTGGCCAGATCGTTCCAGTCGGTCGGATTGACGCTGCCTGTGCCGTTTGGGGCCGCTGAACACCGGTCTGGGTGTCGTCTCGGCAAGCGCCGCTCCATGCCGGGCGAGAAAAACCAGCCAGGCGATGCACCAGATGACAGGCGCTGCCGCGTGGCCCGCGGTATCGACATTGGCAAAAACCCGAAGCGCTGCGGCCGTCCACAACAAGACGAAACCTCCGCCATCGACGAGGTTCGGGCGCAGCCGGTCGGCCCGACGGGCGACCGCCCGAGCAGCCACCGCAAAGATCGAACAGGCAACGGCACCAGCCGTCAGCCCGTGGAGCGCCGCACCCGACATGGTGTCGAGCGCGATCAGACACAGCCCGACAGGCAGCCAAGAATAGCCGACGTGCTGCATGACCAGCAAACCATCCCTCAGAACCTCTCGGTCCAGCCAGAGGATGAAACGCATCGCCTCGCAAGCAGCGGCGATCAGCAGACAGAAAACCAGCCAACCAGAGGCGGTTTCGCGCGTGGCAAGCCAGAGCGCGAGAAGGATCGCGACCGCTCCCGGCAAACCGAACAGCCTGGCCGTGGCGAAACGTCGTTTCTGCGCGTCGGTGGCGGCCAATTGGTTCCAGGTGAAGGCGGCTACCATCCGCCCGCCAACGACAGACAACAGAGCCGCAAGGCCAAGCACCGGGATCTGGCTCTCTGTAACGCCGAGCAGGACCGCGATCTGCATCACGGTCATTGCCAGCGCAAAGATCGCATGTGTCGCCCCCTTTGCCTGGGTCGATTGCAGGGCGGCGCGGGCGAGAAGAAGCGCCACAAATGCCATGAACGCCGCTGCCGCAGGCATCGTCAGGCGGGGGTCCTGCCCAAGCGTACCTGCGGCGGCCAGCCGCGATAGCCCCCAAAGCGCGACAAGAATCGTCACGCCAGTCGGTGAAAGGCGCGCGTTTGCCGACCAACTGGTCATCGCGGTCAGCGCGTAAGCTGCGAACATGGCTGAGGCGAAACCGAACACCATTTCATGCGCGTGCCAGGCCACCAGATCGCCCAGGGGCGAACGTGTCAGGTCAATGCCCGTATCCCAACTGATCGGCGCGACCGCGACGATTGCCCAGAACCCGCCAGCGAGAAACATGGCGCGGTGCGGAGTGGCCGCCGGCTGGTGCATTTCGGCTCAGGCAGGGGCCGCCATGGCGATCCGACGATAGCCCGCGACCCCATGATAGAACCCATTGCTGAGGCCCGCGTTTCCGACCAGCGCCGCTAGGCGTGCATCGGCCTCCTGCACGGACAGCCTATCGTCTGTCGCGTCGCGAAAGAGCCGCGCCACGGCGACCATGTCCACCGCCTGCGGCATCAGGCGCAGATGGGTGACACCGTCTGCCACCAGCTGCGCCACATCGGGCAGCAGGGTGACATAACTCTCGGATTGGGTCTGGATGCCGTTGACGCGCAGGATCGGCCGACCGTCGCGCGTGCGCAGCGGCATGCCGTCCTGATCCTCCTCGCAGATGAACTGGCAGTTGTCCTTGGTCCGGCCATGGGCGCGGGCGTGGTAGCAGCGTGCCGAGACCGCCAACGAGGCACGCCCGAACACCTGCACCTCGACCCCCAACCCGGCGTCGCGTGCCGCCTGTGTCGCGATGGCGATAGCCGCCGCCGGCATCTCGGTCGGAAGGCAGACATGCGTCGCCCCCTGACCGGCCATCCAGGCGATCGTGGCTTCGTTATAGGCGTTCATGAATGGGCCTATGCGATGCGGACGTTTGCCGCGTGCAAAGAGGCCAGCGGCGTTGTTCATTTCAATCTCGGGCGTGTCGATTGCCGCCAGCTCCTCGGTCGCTTTGCGCTCGCGCTTCAGCATCACCTCGGCCAGCGAGGACAGGATCACGGTCTTGCCGGCACGTTCCAGCCGCCCGATTGTTGCCGGCAGGTCGGCCTCGTGGAAAGGCGCGCGCTTGGAACATATGACCTCGCCGAGATAGACTTCGTCGATCGGGGCCTCGTCGGCGATGCGGGCATAGAAATCGCGTCGCCATTCGGCGGACCAGTGATAGGCAATCGGGCCGAGCGTCAGTTTGGTCATCTCTCTCACCGCCATTTCTTTGTCTCGAAGGCGCCCTGGGTCTGCTTTTGCCCCTCGGTCAGTGCGACCAGATCGGCGATGTTCGCCTGGCGCCCGGCGCGGATGTCGTCGACGGCCGTGCGGAACGCGCGCACCACGTTGCGCACATAGCTCTTTGACCGCTGCCGGCCCTCGATCTTGAACGCATGGACGCCTGCCTCGATCAGTTCGGGCAAGAGCCGTGACAGGTTGAGGCTGATCGGTTCCTCGAAGGCGTAATAGCCCTCGGGTCGGTGGGGCGCCGTATAGCGGCCCTTGCAGATGGTGGGATAGCCCGCTTTCTCATCCGGGCCGAAGCAGTCGATGGTGAAGCCTGCCAGTTGCGAGGACATCGAGCCGTCGTCATGCCGCAGATACTCTACATCCGAGGCGGGCGAGCACACGCCGTCCATGTTCGTCGATTGCCCGGTCAGAAAGTTTGTCAGGCTGCAACGTCCCTCGACCATCAGCCCATGATTACCAAAGATGAAGGTCTCTATCTCGCAGGGGATTTCCTTGCGGATCTGACGGATCTCGGGGATCGTCAGGATACGCGGCAACACCACGCGCTTGACGCCGAAACTCTGGCAATAATAGCGGATCGCTTCGGGGCTGGAGGCCGCCGCCTGAACCGACAGGTGCAGACGGATGTCGGGATGGGTGCGCGCGATGTAATCGGCCACTCCCATATCGGCCACGATGAATGCATCGACCCCAAGCCGCGCACCGGTATCGGCGGCCTGACGCCATAGGTCGACCTTGCCCGCCGGCGGATAGGTGTTGAGCGCCAAGAGCACCTTCACCCCCTTGGCATGGGCATAGCGCACGGCCTCGGCCAGCTCTTCCGGGGTAAAGTTGAGACCGGGAAAATTGCGTGCATTGGTGGCGTCTTGAAATCCGCAATAGACGGCATCGGCACCGGCGTCGACAGCAGTGCGCAAGGCGGCGGGCGTGCCGGCGGGACAGATCAGTTCGGCAAGGCTCATGGTCGGCCGGTCTCCTTTCAGGTCGAGGCGTAGGAACGGCGCAGCCGGGTCAGGATAGCGCGACCCGGAGCGCCGAACATGTCGGCGGTTTCCTCGGCTATTGATCCGTCGACATCGTCGAGCGCGTTTCGCAGCCGCACCACCGCTTCGGTGTCGCCCGTAACTTCGAGATCGCGCGAGAAGAAGGCGGCATCGCCGTCCTCCTCGGAATCAATCAGCTCCAGCAACAGCATGAACCGTCCGCGAATCGTCGCGCCTGCTGCTGGTGCGAGATCGCGAGGGACTGCTCGCAAGACAAGTGCCTGCGGGTCGGGGCGCAGATGCAACGCGAAAGGCAGTTCAATTGGGTCGATCAGAAAGTCGGTCGTCTGATGCGGTCCGAGCCTGTCAAAGAGCGTGGGATGACGTTCCGCGACGCGCCGCACTACCCGCGACAGGATCGGTTGAACCAGCATTGCCGAAAGCCGCGCCACCGCGCCCTGTCCGGGCAGGCGTTGATGCGGGGCGGTGCCTGTGTTGGCAGTCATGTCTCGGCTCTCCCTTTTTGCGGCCTGCCGGTTTCCGTCACGGCCCGGTCTTTCGGTATCTCATCGGGCTTGGGATTCATCGGGTGCGGGCTTGCGGTCTCGTGCGCTGGCGCCGTGCTGACCCCGAACGGGTGGACATAGGCGGGGTCGATCTCGGCCGCCATACAGGGGGGTGAGGCATATGCGTTCGTGTCGCTCATGTCCAAGCCCCGAGATGCCGGGAAGCCATTGCGCCTGCCAAGGTCATCTGCCTGTTGGCATCGGTCAGGAGGCTGGCAACGTGGGTAAGGCGCAGCCGTTTCCGACCCGGACTTATCCGGATGTCATCCGACACCAGAACGGTCGAGGTCACTTTAGCAGCACTGCGCATTCACGCCTCCCGGACTGGAAGGGCGGCGCGTGAAATCACGGCGCGGCACCAGGCCAGAATTGTGTCTTCGTCCGGCCGCAGGGTTGTCAACAGGTCTTTTGCGAACTCTGCAAAGGCTGCTCGGTGGGCGTCAGAGACACCAATCAGCACCGGTACGCCCTGTGACAGGGCCTCGGCGATCAGGGCCCGGAACCCGCGACCCTCTGCCTCGCTGAGGCCGAACTTGTTCAGGACAACCAGTTCGGCCCCTTCCGACGCCAGCCGGGCGGTTGCCAGTCCCACTGCCAGTTCCAGCGCCCCGGCATCCATCCGGCATGCCGTCGACCCGGCGCCGAGTTCCTGCGTGATGCGGACGATCGGCCCATCGGGCAGCAGGTGCAAATCGCTGTTGCAATGGCTTGTCGCGCCTTCCGTGAGCGGGGCGCGCAAGGCTCCGGCGACCCTGATCCCTTCGACCTGAAGCTGGGCGACTACGGCAGCCAGCAAACGGTCGGTCGCTCCGCGTCCCTCTGCCGAAACACCCGCCAGTGTCTTCATGATCGTCTACCTTTGCTTGACCAGCCCCGCCCAGGACACGAGAGATCCGAGACCCGCCCGATGCCCGTGGCGATACCTTGTCGGATTTCGGTCGATAGGGGCGCTGGCTTCCTCCCGCTTATCGGGGGCGGCATCGACTCTCATGGCCGGTCCTTTCGATGGCGACTCGCCTTTTCAGGAACGAATTGGTATTTAATTTGCCGAATACCCCGAGCTAATACGCATTGTAAATACCAAAACAGGAGCGCGACCTTGCGTCTCACGACATTCACCGACTATGGGCTTCGCGTGCTGATGCGGCTGGCGGGAGCACCTGACCGCGCCCTGAGTACCGCTGATCTCGCCGCCGAATTCCAGGTATCGCGCAACCACCTGGCCAAGGTTATCTCTGCCCTTGCCGGGGCGGGTTATCTCGAAACGCGGCGCGGCGGCGGGGGTGGCGCCATGCTGGCACGGGCGCCAGCTGAGATACGCTTGGGGGATGTCGTGGCCTGTCTCGAGACCGACCAGGCGATAGTCGAGTGTTTTTCACCCGGCGGCGCGGCGTGCACCCTGACGCCGCATTGCCGATTGAAGGGACGACTGGCGCAGGCCGAGGCGGCCTTCATTGCCGATCTCAACCGCAGTACGCTGGCCGATTGCGTCTACCGACCCGAGCGCGCATGGTCCGCTCCTTGAGGTAAAATGCGGAAACCGGGCCTTCGCCCGGTCCCGCTTGGGGCCATTGAAACGCGTCGGTTGCCGGCACGCGCCATCAAGGACACTGTCTGCCCGTTGTGATGCGTGCCCACTAGGCGAGGCACCCTCGGTCAGCCGGTTTCATGCAACGCAAGGCACCCGGTCTGCCGGGCTCTTGCCGGTCGGCTCAGACTGGAACCAAATCGCGGACCTTCTCTCGCAGCACGAATTTCTGAATCTTACCGGTCGAGGTTCTGGGGATCGGCATGAAGACGAATGTCCCGGGAACCTTGTAGGGCGCAAGGTGGTCGCGGCACCAGGCGCGGAGCTTGTCCGCATCTGCCTGTTGGCCTGGCGCGAGCTCGACGAAGGCGCAGGGCGTTTCCCCCCATTTCTCGTGAGGCATGGCAACCACGGCGGCCACAGCGACGGCAGGATGCCGATAAAGCGCCTCTTCGACCTCGATTGAGGAGATGTTTTCTCCGCCCGAGATGATGATGTCCTTTGACCGGTCCTTTAGCTGCACGTAGCCGTCGGGATGCATCACGCCAAGGTCGCCCGAGTGAAACCAGCCACCGGCCAGCGCCTCTTGCGTTGCCTTGGGATTGCGGAAATATCCCTTCATCACGACGTTGCCGCGGAACATGACTTCGCCCATGGTCTTGCCGTCACGCGGCACGGGGATCATGGTTTCCGGATCCAGCACGTCCAGACCTTCAAGCGGAAGGTACCGCACACCCTGCCGCGCCTTCAGCGCGGCTTGCTGCGCAGCGGGCAGGTTGGACCAGCTTGCATGCCAGTCGTTGACCACTGCCGGACCATAGGTTTCGGTCAGCCCGTAGAGATGGGTCACGTCGAAACCCGCTTCCTGCATGTCGGCCAGCAGCTTTTCTGGGGGCGGTGCGGCAGCGGTAAAGAACTGTACCTTATGATCAAGCGCCCGTCGGATGTCATCCGGGGCCGAGATCAGCAGCGACATGACGATTGGCGCACCGCAGAGATGGGTCACCGCTTCATCTGCCAGTGCGGCCCAGATGGGTTCGGCCCGTACCTGTCGCAGGCAGACATGTGTCCCGATGAGGGCGGACATCGTCCAGGGAAAGCACCAGCCATTGCAATGAAACATGGGCAGGGTCCACAGGTAGACCGCGTGCTTGTTCATCGACGTGGTCAGCGCATTGCCCTGCGCCAGCAGATACGCGCCACGGTGATGCGAAACCACGCCCTTGGGGTCGCCGGTGGTGCCCGAGGTGTAGTTGATCGAGATTGCGTCCCACTCGTCCTCGGGCATCAGCCAGGCAAACTCCGGATCTCCGTTGGCGAGAAATTCTTCGTAGTCGTCTATGCCGGACGGCGTGGAGTGGCCGTCAAATTCCGGGTCGACGCTCTGGATCAACACCGGATCGACCTTGGCGAGCTTCAGCGCCTCCTGCATCAGCGGCATGAATTCGGAATCCACGATCACCAGTTTCGACATCGCGTGATCGAGCTGAAATGCGATGATGGCGGCGTCGAGGCGGGTGTTGATCGAATGCAGCACCGCACCGGACATCGGTACGCCGTAATGGCATTCCAGCATCGTCGGCGTGTTCGGCAACAGCGCCGACACGGTATCGCCGCGCCCGATCCCGTGTTGGGCCAGTGCCGACGCAAGCCTGCGCGAACGGGCGTAGAACTCGGCATAGTTGCGCCGCAGCGCGCCGTGCACGATCGCGATATGCTGCGGAAACACGGTTGCCGCGCGTTCCAGAAAGCTCAGCGGGGTCAGCGGCTGATAGTTCGCCGGTGTCCGGTCCAGGTCGATGTTATAAGGGTTCTGCACCATGGGATCAGGCGTCCTGCCATTTGGGGCTGCGTTTCTCGATGAAGGCTCCGATACCCTCTTCGGCATCGCGGGCCATCATGTTGTCGACCATGACCTGCGAGGCATAGTCATAGGCCTGCGCCAGCGGCATCTCGCGCTGGGCGTAAAAGGCACGCTTGCCGGTGGCGAGCGTCAACTGCGATTTCGAGGCGATCTTGGCGGCAATCTCCATCGTGGTGGCGCGCAATGCCTCGGGCGTGACGACACGGTTCACCAGCCCGAATGCCTCGGCGCGGGCGGCCGGGACCATGTCACCGGTCAGCAGCATCTCCATCGCGTGCTTGTTCGAGACATTGCGCGACAGCGCCACCATGGGTGTCGAACAGAACAGCCCGATATGCACGCCCGGCGTGCTGAACCGCGCGGTGTCCGACGCGATGGCAAGATCGCAGCTTGCCACCAGTTGGCATCCCGCCGCCGAGGCGATGCCGTCGACCTCGGCGATAACGGGTTTGGGGCAACTCACAACGGCCTGCATCACGCCCGAGCACATCGCCATGACCTTGGTGAAATAGGCGCGGCCCCGATCCGCGCTTTCACGCCCGGCTGTCATTTCCTTGAGGTCATGACCTGCCGAAAAGGCCGGGCCATCGGCGGCCAGCACGATCACCCGTGTTGCTGGATCGGTTGAGGCGTCGGCAAATGCGGTTGCAAGGGCCACAAGCATCGACTCGGAGAGCGGATTGCGCCGCGCTCCGTCGTTCAGGGTCAGACGGAGGATGCCGTTTGCATCCAGATCGCGCAGCAGGATATCGCCGGTTTGCATGGGCCAGGGAACTTTCGCAGGTCAGAGGATGTTGATTTCGACGCTGTCGGCCAGCGTGTTGGCGATGAAGCAATAGCGATGGGCACGCTCCTGCATCTGCGCCAGTTCGGTGCCGCTGACCGAGAAACCGGTGTCGAAACGCACCACCGGATGCAGGTCGATGCGCGTCACAGACATCTGCCCACGTGGGTTCTTGCCCAGATGCGCCACCGCATAGTCGTGATAGCTTGCCACCGGCCAACCTGCCTTGGCGCAAAGCGCCAGGAAGGTCATCATGTGACAGCTCGAAAGCGCCGAGGCCAAGGCCTGTTCGGGGTTGGTGTTGGCGGGATCTCCGCCCCAGTCTGGGGCGGAGTCCACGGTGACGTCATACTGGCTGTTGTATTGAACCACATGCGCGTTCGAATAGGCGCCGGTCTGCAAGACCGGGGTCGCCCGGTGCCAGTGCAGCTGGATCGCGAGGTCGGACATGTCAGGTTACTCCGTTCCGGATCCGGCGCTCAGGCAGCGGCGATTTGCTTTTTCGGGTCGTAGAACGGGCGTTCGACCACGGTGGCGCGGGCCGGGCCGGATTTGGTCACGACCTCGACTTCGGTTCCCAGCGTGGCGTGTTCGGCCGCTACCATCGCCAGCGCGATGTTCCGTTCCAGACGCGGAGAGTAAACCGCCGAAGTGACCTTGCCGATCGTTTCGCCACCCTTGTTGATCGCCCAGAAGGTGGTGTTGGGCCCGCTGAACGGATCGCAGTCGATGATCAGGCCAACCTGCTGGCGGGCAACACCCTCTGTCTTGATACGACGCAGCGCCGCCTTGCCGATGAACTCGGCTTCCATGTCCAAGTTTACCAGACGATCAAAGCCCAGTTCGAACGGGTTCGTGTGAATGTCGGCGTCGGCATGGTAGGATAGCATCCCGCCTTCGATCCGCCGGATCGACGAGGTATGGCCGGGTTTCAGACCAAAGGGCAGGCCCGCAGCCATGATCCGCTCCCAGAGCGCGTCGCCCATCGATCCGTCGCGCAGGTAGATTTCGTAGCCCAGTTCGCTCGACCATCCGGTGCGCGACACGATCAGCGGCATCCCGTCGAGGTTCACCTCGCGCAGCCAATAATACTTGAGATCCATGATGTCGTCGCCGAAAAGCGCGCGCATGATCTCGCCCGATTTCGGGCCCTGCAGCTGAAGCGGTGACACGTCGGGTTCACCGATGGTCACGTCCATGCCCGAATGCACGGCAACGCCCTGCGCCCAAAGCAGGATGTCGCTGTCGGCGAGCGAGATCCAGAAGTGGTTCTCGGCCAGCCGCAGCAGGATCGGATCGTTCAGGATGCCACCATCAGCATTGGTGATCAGGATGTATTTGCACTGGCCCACGGCCATCTTGGTCAGGTCGCGCGGGGTCAGCATCTGAACAAAGCGCGCCGCGTCGGGCCCGGTGATCTCGACCTGCCGCTCAACGGCGACATCGCACAGTATCGCGTCGTTCACGAGGTTCCAGAAGTTCTGTTCCGGGTTACCGAAATCGCGCGGAATGTACATGTGGTTGTAGACCGAGAATCCTTTCGCGCCCCAACGCACGGTGGCGTCGAAATAAGGAGATTTCCGGATTTGGGTGCCGAAGCCGAAATCGTCTGCCTGGGTCATGTCTGTCGCCTTTTTTGCACGGGACCGGTGTGATTGGCCGGTGTGGAAAACTGACGAGTGTCTAGTCCGAGAGATGGCTGGATAGTGGTCTGAAAAACGCGTGTAACTCAGCCTGATCGGACTGTTTTCCCACCCGATCCGGACCGTTCAGACGCGCGATGTCAGTTCGCGGCACGCGCTATAAGCATTGCGACACCGGGCGGCTGCGACTTGATTCTGCGGGTCGCGATGTAGGTCATGTAGCGGTCGATCCCGAGATCCGCCGACAGCAGCTGCTCCATCAAATCCTGAAACGCGGCGAGGTTGGCGGTGAACACGTGCATCACGTAGTCCATCCCGCCTCCGGTTGCGACACACTGGGTGATTTCGTCGATCCCTTTGATCAAGGCCTCGAAGCGATCGAAATCGGCCTTGCGGTGATGAGTCAGTGAAACCGTGACGATCACTTGGGTAAAATCCACAACCCGGTCCAGCGCGATGTCGGCATGATAGCCCAGAATGTAACCCGCCTCCCTGAGCCGGGTTAAACGCGCCCAGCATGGCGTGGGTGACAGGTTCACGATCTCGGCCAGTCTGGTCTTGCTGAGTTGACCGTGTTTCTGCACGGCAGAGAGAATCCGGATATCTGTCGCGTCGAGGCCAGATTTGTTCATTTCTTTGGAACCCGTGTTCGCCCTGTGCAGAGTATTCAGCACCGGGATCTTGGAACCGACATCTCGTTTCGCCGAATCACACTTGCGCCATGGACGAAAAGGTTAAGCTGACCGCTGGTCGGCATCAATCCGCGAGGGGCAAAACACTTTGCCCTCAGTGAAACGGTGCCACTGTTTTTGTGCGGCATGACGGGAGGCGCGCCGTCGCGGGGATCGGCGCCTACCTTTAGAAGCTGTGTCGAACTGAATTGGCCCGCGCGCGCCCTGAGAGCGTCCTCGGTCGCCAGAGCGCGCGCGGATGGGTCCGCAACACCCGTCAGTGGGTTCGGGGACCAGTTTTTATGGTCCCCGAGGCGAGGTTAGTTTCCGCTCGGTTGCATGTCCGATCCACCGATCAAGCAGCGTCGGCCCT